>DATMMG010000146.1:0-29313 GCA_035569815.1 Candidatus Methylomirabilota bacterium | reverse complement strand
GGAAAAACCAATGAAAAGCAGATGGGTTAAACGGGTGGCACTGCTGGTGCTTCTGGCGGTTGTGGTGTGCGTTTGCCGGACAGGCGCGCAGGAATATCCGGTGGCGACGAAGACGCTGAAGAACGGGATGAAGATCCTGGTGCAAACGGACCACAGCATTCCGAACGTGGCGCTGTACACGTTTTATAAGGTGGGGTCGCGGAACGAGCGGCCGGGGACGACCGGGTTGTCGCATTTTTTCGAGCACATGATGTTCAACGGCGCGAAGAAGTACGGACCGGGAGAACTCGACAAGGCGATGGAGAATAATGGTGGGTCGAATAATGCGTACACCACGCGCAATGTGACGGTGTATCAGGACTGGTTTCCGCGTACCGCGCTGGAGCTGATTTTCGATATCGAATCGGATCGCATCCGCGATTTGAGCTTCGATCCGAAGAAAATCGAGAGCGAGCGGGGGGTGGTGGCCAGCGAACGTCGAAGCACCGTGGACGGGCAGAATGAGGGATTGCTAGACGAGCAGCTTTGGGCGACGGCGTTTATCGCGCACCCGTATCAGTGGCCGGTGGTGGGCTGGATGAGCGACATCGAGCACTGGACGATGGAGGATTTGAAACACCATTTTGCAATGGGCTATTCGCCGAGCAACGCCACGATGGTGGTGGCTGGGGACGTGACGCCGGAAGAGGTGTTCGCGCTGGCGGAGAAATACCTGGAGCCGATTCCGTCGCACGCACCGCCGCCGCCGGTGACGACGATCGAGCCGGAGCAATTGGGAGAGAGACGGCTGGTGGTACGGAAGCCCGCGGAATTGCCGCTGCTGATGATTGCGTACCACGTGCCGCAGACGAACAATCCGGATTTTTACGCGCTGAACGTGATGAGGTCGATTCTGTTCCAGGGGGAGAGTTCGCGGATGTACCAGCGACTGGTGGACAAGGACCAGATCGCGCTGGATGTGGAATCGGAATCGGACAACGCGTTTGACCCGACGCTGATGCTGTTTCTGGCGCAACCGAAGGAAGGCGTGGACCCGGCGACGTGCGAGAAGGCGATTTATGAAGAGGTGCAGCGGCTGCAAAGCGCTCCGGTTTCGGACAGGGAACTGGAAAAGGCGAAGAATTTTCGGCTGGCGGAATTTTACCGGCAGGTGCGGACGATCAACGGGCGGGCGAATACGTTGGGGACGTACGAGGTGTTTTTCGGGGATTACCGGAAATTCTTTGACGCTGCGAAGAACTACAGCGCGGTGACGAAGGAAGATGTGCAACGGGTGGCGAAGCAGTATTTCGGAGCGAACAACCGGACGGTGGCGACGCTGGTGCCGAAAAACGGGGAGAAAGGCAAGCCATGAGAATGCCAACGAAGAGGACGGTTGCCCTGGCCCTAGCGCTTGCGTGGCTTGCCGGGAGTCCGGCGGTTCGGGCGCAGAAGTTGCAGATGCCGCCGCATGAGAAGGTGGTGCTGAAGAACGGGTTGACGGTGCTGCTGCTGGAAAAGCACAGCGTGCCGATGGTGAGCGTGGCGGGGATCGTGAAGGCAGGCGGCCTTGCGGACCCGGTGGGGCAGGAAGGGCTGGCTTCGACGACCGCGGGATTGTTGCGGAAGGGCACGAAGACGCGAACGGCGCAACAGTTCGCGGGGGACATTGATTTTATCGGCGGGAATTTTGAAGCGGATGCGGGGGCGGATTATTCGAGCTTCGGAGCGGAATTTCTTTCGAAGGATGCGGCGAAGGGGCTGGAGCTGGTGTCCGACGCGTTGCTGCACCCGACGTTTCCACAGGCGGAGGTGGAGAAACTGCTGGCGCAGTCCGTGGATGGGGTGAAAGCGGCGAAGGACAGCGCGCGCGACGTGATTTTCGAGTATTACGAAGGGTATTTGTTCAACGGGAGGGGATACGGGAGGCCGACCGGCGGCGACGAAAATTCACTGAAGAAGATTCAGCGGGATGCGATTGTGAAGTTTTATGAGACGTACTACACGCCCGGAAATACGATCCTGGCCGTGGCGGGGGATTTTAATCCGACGGAGATGAAGAAGAAGATTGAGGAGATTTTTGGCGCGTGGCCGGCGAAAGCGGCACCGGCGGTGAAGGGAGAAACAGCAAGCCCGATGAAGGGCAAGAAACTGCTGCTGGTGAACAAAACCGACGCGACGCAGACGTATTTTGTGATTGGAAATGTGGGGATTACGGCGACGGATCCGGACCGGGTGGCGATCGAGGTGGTCAACACGGTGTTCGGGTCGCGGTTTACATCGATGCTGAATGAAGCGCTGAGGGTGGAATCCGGATTATCGTACGGGGCGACATCGTTTTTTTCGCTGCAGAAGGAACCGGGACCGTTTGCGATGTTCAGCTACACCCGGAATGAAACGACCGGGAAGGCGATCGAACTGACGTTGGAGGTCCTGAAGAAGCTGCACACAAACGGAATTAGCGCCGAGCAGTTGAGTTCCGCGAAGAGCTATATCAAGGGGCAGTTTCCACCGACGATCGAGACCTCCGGCCAACTGGCGCGGGTGATTCTTCGGAATGAATTTCTGGGATTGGACGACAGCGAAGTGAACCAGTTCGAGGAGCGGATCGACGGAGTGACGCTGGAAACGGCGAAGCAGATCATTGCGAAGCATTATCCGCTGGAGAATTTGACGTTTGTGCTGGTGGGGAAGAGTTCGGAAATTGCGCCGATGGTGAAGAGTTATGCGGAGAAGCAGGACGCGAAGGAGATTTCGGGGCCCGGATTTTGGGCGGGGATGAAATAAATGTCACGTTGAAGGATTTGGGAAGCCAAAAGGCACCGATCTCGTAAATTCGTTCGGGACGGACAAAAAGCGCCCGCCTCAGAAGGCGGCCGCTACAAACACAAGATTGGCCACCTGAAGGTGGCCGCTACGGGGGACTGAATGCGCAATTACGTGGGGTGGTTTGCGGCGGTGGGTTTGTTGATTTGCGCGAGTCTGGCTGGGGCGGCGGATTCGCCCTTGCTTTTGCAGCAGCCGACGATTTCGAAGAGTGCGGTGGTGTTCGTTTATGGCGGATATCTTTGGAGCGTGCCGCGCGACGGCGGAGATGCGCGGCAACTGACGACCGGAGGACATGAAACGCATCCGGCGTTTTCGCCTGACGGAAAATGGATCGCGTTCACCGGGGAGTATGACGGGAACGCCGACGTATACGTGATGGCGGCGGAGGGCGGGGCGCCGAAACGGTTGACGTGGCATCCTGGCGCGGATGTGGTCGTGGGCTGGACGCCGGACGGGAAGAAGATACTGTTTAATTCGGCCCGCGAGTCGTACGCAGATTTTGACCGGCTGTACACGGTGGCTGCGGATGGGGGAGTGCCGGAAGGGCTGCCGATGTGGCGAGCGGAGGGCGGGTCGTATTCGCCGGACGCGACGCACCTGGCGTATGTGCCGAACCTGAAGTGGCAGGCGGCGTGGAAACGCTATCGCGGAGGACAGACGACGCCGGTTTATATCGTGTCGCTGCGGGACCTGCAACTGGTGAAGATACCGCGCGAGAATTCCAACGATTCGAATCCTGTCTGGTTTGGCGACACGATTTATTTTCTCTCGGATCGTAACGGGCCGGTGAGCCTGTTTGCCTACGACACGAAAACCAAGGCCGTAAAGCAAGCGGTCGAAAACAAAGGGCTGGACCTGAAATCCGTTTCGGCGGGACCGGACGCACTGGTGTACGAGCAATTCGGCGGATTGTTCGTGATGGATCCGAAGTCGGGCAGCGCGAAGCGGCTTGAGGTGCGGGTGAACGGGGACCTGCCGGCCACACGGGCGCACTGGGTGAAGCCGGCGGACAAGATCGCGAATGCGGGAATTTCACCGACCGGGCAGCGGGCGGTGTTTGAAGCGCGCGGGGAAATACTGACCGTGCCGGCGGAGAAGGGGAATTTCCGGAACCTGACGCGGACGACAGGGGCGGCGGAACGCGACCCGGCGTGGTCTCCCGACGGCAAGTGGATTGCGTTTTTCTCCGATGAGTCAGGGGAGTATGAGCTTCACGTGGTGGATCAAAGCGGCCTGGGAGAAGCGAAGAAGATCAACCTGGGGAATCCGCCGTCGTATTTTTACAGCCCGGTATGGTCTCCGGATAGCAAGAAGATCGCGTACAACGACAAGCGGCTGAACCGGTGGTACGTGGAGATTGAAAAGGGCAAGCCGGTAAAAATTTCGACGGAGAAATTCGAGGATCCGGGAGGATTTCCGACGGGGACGTGGTCTCCCGACAGCAAGTGGATGGTTTACGACAAATACCTCGAGAACCATTTGCACGGGGTGTTTGTCTATTCGCTGGAGACGGGGAAAGAGACGCAGATTACGGACGGGACTGCCGATTCGCGGTATCCGGTTTTCGACAAGGACGGCAAGACTTTATATTTCGCGGCCAGCACGGATGTGGGATTGACGGCGGGCTGGCTGGATCTTTCGAGTTTCCAGCACCCGTTGACGAGGAATGTTTATGCGGTGGTTCTGAAGAAAGGCGATCCGAATCCGATCGAGCCGCAAAGCGACGAAGAGAAGGTTGGCAAAGAGGAAAAGGGCAAGGAAGGCGAGAAGGACAAAGATCAGGACAAGGATAAGGACAAAGCGAGAGACAGCGGGAAAGATGCGGATAAGGAGAAAGGCAAGGAAGGAGAGAAGAAGGCGGAAGTTGCCGCGGTGACGATTGATTTTGAGGGGATCGGGCAGCGAATCGTGGCGCTGCCGATCGGTGAAGCGAACTACGTACAGTTGGATGCAGGAAAAGCCGGCGTGCTGTTCCTCTCCGAAATCGTGGACGTTCCGCGATTTGGCGAGCCAACACTTTTGACGGTCGCCAAGTTTGAACTAAAAACGAGGAAGACGGAGCCGTACACCAACGGCGTGAGCGATTTTGCGGTATCGGCCAATGGAGAAAAGGCACTGTTCCGGCAAGGGCCGCCGCCGAGCACGGCGTGGGTGATCGCCGGCACGGGCGCCGCTCCGAAGGCGGGCGAAGGCGCGCTCAAACTGGGGGACATGGAGGTCTATGCCGATCCGCGCGCGGAGTGGGACCAGATGTACCGCGAAACTTGGCGGATCCAGCGCGACTTCTTTTATGACCCAAATCTTCATGGGTTGAACTTGCCAGCAGCGGAGAAAAAATACCGGGCGTACCTCGCGGGCGTCGGTGGCAGGGCCGATCTCAACTATTTGTTTACCGAGATGCTTGGGGAAATCACGGTGGGGCACATGTTCATCAGCGGGGGAGACACGCCGAAGGTGAACCAGGTGAAAGGCGGTTTGCTGGGCGCGGATTACAAGGTGGAGAACGGGCGCTATCGATTCGCACGTATTTTCAACGGAGAGAATTGGTATCCGATGCTGCGGGCGCCGCTGACGCAGCCGGGAGTGGATGCGAAGACAGGGGAGTATCTGATATCGGTGGAAGGGCGCGAGGTGCGTCCGCCGGAGAGCGTTTACAGCTTCTTTGAAAATACTGCCGGCAAGCAGGTGAAGATCAAGATCGGCCCGAATCCCGACGGCAAAGACGCGAGGGAAGTGACCGTGATTCCCGTGGAAAATGAGTTTCCGCTGCGCAACCGCGCGTGGGAGGAAGACAACCGGCGGAAAGTGGACGAATTGAGCGGCGGAAAACTCGCGTACGTGCACGTGCCGGATACGGCGGTGGGCGGGTGGACGAATTTCAATCGGTTCTACTTCGCGCAGGCGGAGAAGCAGGGGGCAGTGATCGACGAACGCTATAACCACGGGGGAGAGATCGCCGACTACATCATTGACATGCTGAAGCGTCCGCTGAGGAATTGCGCGATTTCGCGGGAAGGCGAAAAGTTTTGTTCGCCGCTGATGCAAGTTTACGGGCCTAAGACGATGATCATCAACGAAATGTCGGGGTCGGGCGGGGATGCGCTGCCATGGATGTTCCGACAGGATAAAGTGGGGCCGCTGGTGGGAACGCGGACGTGGGGCGGACTGGTGGGAATTTACAATTACCCGCAACTGATGGATGGAGGGCGGGTGACTTCACCGCGTGTGGCGATTTACGGATTGCATGGGGAATGGGAAGTGGAGAATCACGGGATCGCGCCGGATATCGAGGTGGAGAACGATCCGGCATCAGTGGCGACGGGACACGATGCACAGTTGGAGAAAGCGGTGCAGGTGACACTGGAGGCGTTGAAGAAGAATCCAGTCGTGATTCCGGATCATCCGCCGTATCCGAATTATCAGAAGAAGTGAGATTGGAAGAGAAGAGAGATGAATCGGATTTAACACAGAGAACACCGAGTTAAGAGCGCAGAGGGCGCAGAGAAGAAAGAGACTTGCGCCAACACCAAAGGTTGAGATGCCGGAATTGCCGGAAGTGGAGACGCTGGCGCGGGGGTTGCAGCGCGAGGTTGCGGGGCGGCGCGTGCTGAGCGTTGAGCTGGGGAAGACGGACTTCATGGACAATCCCGCTGAGATCGAGCGGGAACTGCCCGGGACGCAGATTCGCGCGGTGGAGCGGTACGGAAAATTCATGCTGCTGCGCTTGCAGCGATTGCAGGAGACAGAATGCGTTGCGCAGGAAGCTGCGCTGCTGGTTCACCTGGGGATGACAGGAACTATGATGCCGAGGCCGGCGAGCGAGCCTCGGGCGAAGCATACGCACCTGGTGGCGTTGCTGGATGACGGGCGGGAACTCCGGTACATTGATCCGCGGCGGTTCGGGCGGATTGCGTTGCTGGCCGGCGAGAAGCTGCGGGAGGAATTGCGGCGGTTTGGCGCCGATCCGCTGAAAATTTCGATGAATGAGTTTGAGGGCCGGGTTCGCGCGCGGCGGGCGCGAATCAAAGCCATGCTGCTGGATCAGGGATTTTTGCGCGGCGTGGGAAACATCTACGCGGACGAAAGCTTGTGGAAGGCGAGGATTCACCCGGCGCGGATCGGCGCGCGGCTGAGCGTCGAAGAAGTCAAAAACCTGCACCGCGCGCTGCAACAGATCCTGGAGAAAGCGATTGTGCTGCGGGGATCTTCGATTTCCGATTTTCTTGACGCGGAGGGAGAGCCGGGAGAGTATCAGCTGCACCATAAAGCGTACGGACGGGAAGGGAAAGCGTGTTACCGCTGCAAGATGGTGATACGAAGAATTGTTGTGGCGGGACGCAGCAGCTTTTTCTGCCCGAATTGCCAGAAGACACCACGGGGCGCAAAAAGAAAGCGGCGGGTGAAACCCGTTCCGCCACGCAGCACGTCTAAGGGGGCAGCGAAGGTTGCCTCACAAAAGGGCTGAACTGGCCCTCGAACGAGAAACAGTTCAAATCAAGAGCGACGATACCCTTCAGGGGAGAGTGGGATGAAAAAGAACCGCAAAGCCATCGGTGTGGTCGGGTTGGTGTTGTGCATACTGGCCGGCAGGGCATGGACGGCGCGCGCTGCGAACGAAGAAACGAATCCCGTCGCCGCGGCGGACGCGAAGATTCTGGGCGAGATCCACGACCACAGCGAACTGATGGACAATCTTGAGTACCTCTCGGATGAGATCGGACCGAGGCTGACGGGATCGCCGCAACTGAAGCGGGCCAATGATTGGACCGCGGAGATGTTCAAGAAATACGGCCTGACGAACGTACACCTGGAGTCTTATTCGATACCGCATGCGTGGGTGCGCGGGACGGCTAGTGCGCGAATTACCGCTCCTACGGAGCATCCGCTGACGATCGCTTCTTCGGCGTGGGCGCCGAACACGAAGGGCAAGGTACGGGGCCCGGTGGTTTACTTCGACGCGAAGCAACCCGAGGACTTCGAAAAATTCAAAGGGAAACTGAAGGGCGCGATCGTGATCATTCAGGAGCCGAGGCCACTTTCGCCGCCGAAGCCGATCGACCAGAACGCGGAGATTTATCATCCGTTGGAGGAACCGCCGCCACAGGCTGGAGAGCCGGGGCAGCCGGATCCCTACGAAAAATACATGCGAGCAGCGAAGGAGCGGACAGCATTCCTGAAGGAGGAAGGAGTGGTAGCGGTTCTGCGGGACTCCAACAAGCCGCACGCATTGCTGAGCATGACGGACGGCACGACGGAACCATTCCAGATGGGCTTGTTGCCAACGGCATTCATCACCGGCGAAGGATACCGGATGATTTACCGGATGTTGAAGAAGGGTCCGGTGGAGCTGGAGATTGAGATTTCGAACTCGTTGTCGAAGAAGCCGGTGGAGGTTTACAACACGGTCGGAGAGATTCGCGGGACGGAGAAGCCAGACGAGGGAGTGATTCTCGGCGCTCACCTGGATTCTTGGGACCTCGGCACGGGGAGCACGGACAACGGTACGGGATCGATGGCGGTGATGGAGGCCGCGCGGACGCTTGCGAAGCTGGATTTGAAACCGAAGCGGACGATCCGGTTCGTCCTGTTTACCGGCGAGGAGCAGGGGTTGATCGGGTCGAAGGAATACGTGAGGGCGCACAAGAGCGAGCTTGGGAAAATTTCGGGCGCGTTGATTCACGACAGCGGGACCGGGAGGGTGCTGGCGATCGGGCTGCACGACAACTATCAAGACCGGGAGATTGTGGACCACGTGATCGCACCGCTGGGCGAATTGAAGATGCTGGAGCCTACGATGGCGCGGGAGTACGGGACGGACAGCCTGTCGTTTGACGAAGTGGGCGTGCCGGGATTCTGGTGCGTGCAGGATCTGGCGGAATATCCGAAGACGCACCACAGCCAGTCGGACACGTTCGATAAAGTCTGGAAAGACGATATCAACCAAGGGGCGGGAGTGCTGGCCACTTGGGCTTACAGCACGGCGATGCTGCCGGAGATGCTTCCGCGGCGGCCGGTATCTCCGGTTGCGCCTGCGGCGACGAATCTGGAGAAGCCGAGG
Source organism: Candidatus Methylomirabilota bacterium (assembly GCA_035569815.1). Classification (GTDB taxonomy): domain Bacteria; phylum Acidobacteriota; class Terriglobia; order Acidiferrales; family UBA7541; genus Acidiferrum. Next base: position 20,447 of record DATMMG010000146.1, on the reverse strand, counting down.
ACGGATGCTGTTGCCGAGACGGACAAGAAAATTATCGAACAGGTAAAAGGTGATGCGGCGCAGTTGAGGGCGGACCTGACTTACCTGACTACACAGATTGGGCCGCGGCTCACCGGAACGCCGCAACTGGATCGGGCGAGCCACTGGACGCAGGAACAGTTCAAGGCGCTGGGACTGGAGAATGCGCACCTGGAGAGCTGGAGCATCGCAAATAGCTGGTCGCGCGGGCCTGCCAGCGGACGGATTGTGAATCCTGCGCTGCATGAGTTGAAGTTGGCGAGCGCTGGTTGGTCTCCCGCGACGAACGGGACCGTTAAGGGCGAGCTGATTGGGGTCGATGCTGATAAGCCGGAAGATTTGGAGAAGTACAGAGGAAAGCTCGGCGGAAAGATCGTGGTTGTGACGCGGCCGCGCGACATGGAACAGCCCATCAACCCGATTCTTACGCCGTTTGGGCAATCCTCGCTTCCCGTGAGCCATCCGAAGAGGGAAGGCAATTTCGATAACAGGGCTTACATGCAGATGCGGACGGCGCTGACAAAGATGATGACGGAAGAGAAGGCGCTGACGATGCTCACCGGTTCGGAGAAGACGTTCGGGTTGATGAATATGTCGACCGCTTCCAGGGAGTATCAGCCGGCTGCGTTTCCGTCGGCGTATCTGGAGCGCGAAGATTACCTGCAGCTTTGGAGGCTCCTGGATGCGGGGATGCCGGTGCAGCTGGAGTTAAATGTGCAGGGTTCGTTCAGCGGCAAGCCGGTGGAGGTGTACAACACGGTGGCGGAGATTCGCGGGACGGAGAAGCCGGACGAGGTAGTGATTATCGGCGCGCATCTGGATTCCTGGGATCTTGGCACCGGGGCGACCGATAACGGGACCGGATCGATGGCTGTGCTGGAAGCGGCGCGAGCGTTGCAAAAGCTGGGTGTGAAACCGAAGCGAACGATTCGCTTTGTGCTGTTTACCGGCGAAGAGCAGGGGTTGAACGGCTCGAAAGCATACGTGCAAGCGCACAAGGATGAACTGGGGAAGATTTCCGGAGTGCTGGTGCACGATACGGGAACGGGGAAGGTGCTGACGGTCGGGTTGATGGGGAACTACAACGTGCGGGAGACCATCGATCGCGTGATGTATCCGATGGCAGAGCCGCTCGGGATCATGGAGCCGTCGTTGCGCAGCGAAGGAGGATCTGACCACGTGCCGTTCGATGCGGCGGGCGTGCCGGGCTTCTGGTGTGTGCAGGAAGTGGCGGACTACGACAAGATGCACCACTCGCAGGCGGATGTGCTGGACCACGTGCGGTGGGATGATTTGACGGAAGGCGCGCAGGTGCTGGCGGTGTTTGCTTACAATGTGGCGGAGTTGCCGGAGATGTTGCCGAGGAAGCCTGCGAAGAAGGAAGAGGCGAAGTAAAGATGTAACGAAGTAAAGAAAGAGAAGAAGAGGTTATGAGAGCGGTGGTGCAGAGGGTGAGCCGCGCGAAGGTGACGGTGGAGGGGCGAGCGACGGGAGAGATTGGCCCGGGGCTGATGGTGCTGCTTGGAGTGGGGAAGGAAGACACGTCGCAGGTGGCGGCGGCGATGGCAGAGAAGGTGGCCAACCTGCGGATTTTCGAGGATGAGCAGGGGAAGATGAACCGCTCGCTGTTGGACGTGAAGGGAAGCGCGCTTGTTGTTTCGCAATTTACACTTTATGGCGACGCGCGGGGGCAGAGGCGGCCAAGCTATATTGCGGCGGGGCCGCCGGAACTTGCGAAGAAGCTGTACGAAGAGTTTTCGGAGGCGCTTCGCAAGCTGGGAATTTTCGTGGGCAACGGGATATTTCAGGCCATGATGTCGGTGGAGCTGGTGAATGAAGGCCCGGTGACGATCCTCATCGATTCCGAAAAAACGTTCTGAGGGAGTGTGAGCGGTGGCCAGCGACCAGTGGCCAGTGAAGAGCGGAGCGGACACACGCTGAGGCCTGTGCTACGGGTTGTTTGCCGATGCCGACGAGAAGTGGTAAGAAAAAGCACGAAGGCGCACCTGCGGGGGAGTGGGGCGTCAGACGCGTTGTAGGCGAGCTTCGGAGGCTGGGCACGAAGCGCAATGTGGAAGGGATGGCGCGTTACGGAATCCGCGCCGAGAAGGTCTTCGGCGTTTCAAAACCAAAACTTGATGCGTTAGCGAGGAAAATCGGGAAGAATCACTCGCTTGGGTTGGCGCTGTGGGCCACCGGAATTCAGGATGCGAAGATTCTGGCGGGAATGATCAGCGAGCCCGGGAAGGTGACGGCCGCGCATATGGAATTGTGGGTGCGCGATTTCGACAACTGGGATAGTTGCGACGGGACATGCTGCCACCTGTTCGTGTTTGCCAAAGACGCGTGGGCGAAGGCATTTGCGTGGACAAGACGCGAGGAGGAGTTCCAGAAGCGCGCCGGGTTTGCTTTGGCGGCGTATCTTGCGTATCGAGATAAATCTGCAGGGGACGCCAAATATCTGAAGTTTTTGAAAGTAATCGAGAGGGAAGCCGGGGATGAACGCAATTTTGTGCGTAAAGCGGTGAATTGGGCGCTGCGGAATATCGGCAAACGGAACCGGCGATTGAATCGCGCGGCGGTTGCCACGGCGCGGCGGCTGCGGAAAAAAGAGTCCCGTGCTTCCCGGTGGATCGCGGCGGATGCATTGCGCGAGTTGGAAGGCGAGGCCGTGCAGGCGCGGCTGCGCGGAAGGGAGCGAAAGAATGAAGGCCGGTGATGTTGCCGTGCGGCGCGCGCGCCTGACGGATGCAGGGAGGATTGCAGAGCTTGCCGGGCAACTTGGGTATCCAACATCCGCGAAGGAAATGAAGGTGCGGCTCAGAGAGGTATTGAAGGATCAGGATGCGGCGTGTTTTGTGGCCGACACAGGGGAAAGCGGAGTGGCAGGGTGGATTCACGTGAGCACCGCGCCGCTGGTGGAAGTGGAGCGGCGGGCCGAAGTGAACGGATTGGTGGTGGACGAGACGGCGCGGAGCCACGGGGCGGGGGCGCTGCTGCTGGCGGCGGCAGAGAAGTGGGCGCGCGGGAAGCGATGCAAGAGCATGTCGGTGCGGTCGAACGTGTTGCGGGAACGGGCGCACAGATTTTATTTGCGGAATGGGTACGAGCATTACAAGACGCAGAAGGCGTTTCGGAAGGGGTTGTGAGGGGATGCACGTCACCCGGCGTGCCGGCACTTTTGAATCTCAAATGTAGAATTGTGGTTGGCGCATACGTTGAGGTCCTTCGGGGCGCATGCGGCGCGCCCCTCAGGATGACAACTTTTTATGGATTATCTGTGGGTTGGCGACGGACACGAAAGCGAGCGGGGCCACCCTTCCTTCGTCAGGGCAAGCACTGAAGGTGGACGCTACGGGCGGGTGGCAAAATGTATCGTGATACGATAGACTTGAGTCATGGCGGCACGGATAACCGACGAGGAATACCACGCGCTGGCACAACTTCGATACCTGATCCGGCGCTTCCTGCAGGAAGGCGATACGACCGCGCGCCTGGCGGGGCTTGAACCTCAACAATACCTCCTACTGCTGGCGATTCGCGGGCTTGAGCCCGGTCGGGAAACCAGCATCCGTGCGCTAGCGGAACGCCTGGCGCTGCGCCACCACAGCACAGTGGAATTGGTTGATCGAATGGAAGCGCACGGATTTGTGAAACGCACGCGGGGCAGGGAAGACCGGCGTCAGGTGCTGGTGTCGCTGCAGCCGCGCGGCGAGAAACTTCTGGAAAAAGTGGTGGCCCAGCGGATTGTGGAGTTGCGCTCGCATGGTTACTCGCTGGTCGAGTCTATCGGAAAGTTGCTGGAATCGCGGCCAATTGCTGCTCGAAAGAAAAACCGGAAATAGACGGGCGCGGCCCGGTTCGTTGCGAAGCAGAGGACGACTCCTTGAGCCAACAAGAAGATTCGATGCAAACACCGCTGGAAGCCGGGGGTCGACCGGCCCGCGCGGCCTGGTGGAGTTATCCGGTATCGACATGGAAATCGTTCCTGGCGGACCGCGAAGAGCAGGTGTTCCTCGTTCTTACGTTGTTGATAGGTGCGCTGGTTGGACTGATCGTCGTGGCGTTCATCGAGATCACTGGACGATTTGGCGCGCGGCTTTATCCGCCGGATGCGGCTGCGTGGAGAAGGTTCCTGGTTCCCGTTGCCGGGTCGCTGGTGATGGGATATCTGCTGTACAAATATTTTCCGGATGCGCGGGGAAGCGGGGTGCCGCAGACGAAGGCGGCGCTTTACGCGCGCGGCGGGGTCATCAGTTTTTCGACGCTGCTGGGGAAATTCTTCTGCACATCGGTGACGCTGGCGAGCGGGATTCCGCTCGGTCGCGAGGGGCCGGCGGTTCAGGTTGGCGGCGGAGTCGCGTCGGTGTTGGGGCGAGCGCTTGGGTTGCGGCCGGAGAAGGTAAAAGCGCTGCTGCCTGTGGGGGCGGCGGCTGCGGTTGCGGCGGCATTCAACACACCGCTGGCGGCGGTGCTGTTTGCGCTGGAGGAAGTGGTCGGCGATTTGCACGCGCCGGTGCTTGGGTCGGTGGTGCTGGCTTCGGCCACGAGTTGGGGCGTTTTGCGGTTGCTGCTGGGCAATGAGCCGCTGTTTCAGGTGCCGCAGTATCAGCTGGTGAGTTCGTGGGAGCTGATTGCGTACGGCATTCTTGGGATTGCGGGTGGCGTGGTATCCGCAGCGTTCTCGCAACTTTTGTTGCGATTGAGGGCGTGGTTCAAACGGCAGCCGGCGAAGACGGTATGGTGTCAGCCGGTGGCGGGCGGGCTGGTGGTTGGGGTGATGGGGTGGTTTGTGCCGTCGGTGATGGGTGTCGGCTACCAGTATGTCGGCGATGTGCTGAACGACAGCCTGACGCTGAAATTGATGTTGACGCTGCTGGTGCTGAAGCTGGTGGCGACGGCAGTGAGCTACGCTTCGGGGAACGCGGGAGGAATTTTTGGCCCAAGCTTGTTTCTGGGGGCGATGCTGGGCGGGGCGGTGGGAAGCGTGGCGCAGCATTTCTTTCCGGGCTCTGTTGCTTCGCCGGGTGCTTACGCGCTGGTGGGGATGGGGACGGCGTTTGCGGGAATTATTCGGGCACCGATGACTTCGGTGGTGATGATTTTCGAAATCACACGGGATTACGCGGTGATTGTGCCGCTGATGCTTTCGAACCTGGTGAGTTATTTCATTGCGTCGCGGTTGCAGAAAGAGCCGATCTACGAGGTGCTTGCGGAGCAGGACGGCATTCACCTGCCGAAATTTGGCCGCGGGCAGCAGACGCGACGGCAGGTGATGCAGGTGATGCGGCCGGCCGTGCAGATGTTGAGCACAGAAGAAACGTTACAGGGGGCCCTGGAGTTGGCAGGAGGGGCGCCACAGCGAACGTGGATTGTTTCCGATACGCGGGGAGTGCTGGGACTGCTAACGCGAGAGAAGCTGGAGAGCGCGGCGCGCGATGGCAACCCGAGCGCACCGGTGAGAACACTTCTGAAGACGGGAGAATTTCCGCACGTGCACGCAGATCATCCGTTGGACGATGCTCTGGACCGCATGGGGACGTTTCACTTGGATGTGTTACCGGTGGTGAGCCGGGCGAATGTGCATCAGTTGCTGGGAGTGGTGCGATTGCAGGATGTGTTGGAAGCGTATGGCGTGGGGATTAAGTCGCAAAATTAACGGCAAACGGAAAGTTCAGGGCCGGTATTCGGGGTATTTTTCTCGTACTTCGCGGAAGAGCTGGGAACTGGTTCCCCGGCGGAGGTGGAAATCCAGGATGCGACGTTCCCGGACGTTTGGAATATTTTTCGTATCCTGCGATGCCAAACTCGCCTCGAGTTCGCCGCGGTTCTGAATGGATGACAGACGGAACGCGATGCGGCGCCCGGTTGGTGCCACACGCATGACTACGAACTCTCCCGCGCGGTAGGCATCTTTCGCGTCCGCAATATAGTTGAGATGGTCGCCACGGAAATTTTCGTAGCGGATTCGAATCGAGCCGACGCCGGGAGTAAACGTGCCTTTCAGGTGCGAGAAAACTTCCGCGGCATTTTTGTTGCGGATGATAGCCAGATCGGCTTTCGCAGCATATTCGGTATCGAAATTCCGGCAGTTGGGATTCCGACATTTGATTTTCCAAAGGAATTTGCTGGCGCGCCGGGTGCCGCAGACCGGACACGCAACGAGCGAACCCCAAGAGTCGAAAAAACCCATAATTGCGCCTCCGCAAACGAGTTCCAGAGAAACAACCCGGAAAACGTACGCAAATCTTCAGATTTGCGTACTTCGATAAGGCCCCTCTACAGGTGACGCCCCTCTCCCACAAGGCCCTCCGAAGAGGAATGTGCCGTCACTGCTTCAGGGCATGGAGAGAAAGCCGGCGATTCCGCTTTTGGCGGAAGCAGCCTGGCGGCTGTCTCTCTGGAACTTTTCCGTTGTTGATAGCGCTTCCAGACGAAGAAGGGGGCTTCGATCTGTCCGTGACGAATTTCGCGGCGGCGATGAACGAGCGAGGGAAGGCCCATGGCGCGAAGGGATTCGTAGGGAAGCAAGCGGAAGTAGCCCTTCTTGTGGCCGCCCTGAAAGGCGATGGAGAGGACTTCCTCGGCGAGCCAGCGGTCGAGCAGGCGCAGCTGAGATTCGCCGGTGACGTGTTTGAGGTAGTAATCGATGATGGCAACGTTACGGACGCTGTCATGGAGGGCGCGGCGGGCGAGTTCGACGGCGAATTGGGCGCGCTTGCGGAAATCGAGAATCCGGGCGAATTTGGCGCGGCGTCGGCGGAAAGCATAACGGAAGATATTGCAAATTTTCCTGCATTTGTCGCGGGAGAGGTGAATTTCGCCGCCAGCGCAGAACTGGAGACCCAGGTGGCGGAAACTGGAGGCGGCAGTGAATCCTTCGGAGCGCCGCGCGTCTTTGGAGAGCAAAAGATTCTGCTCGTGGCTGGCTTTGCTGGACAGACGGCGTTCTGTAACCACTGCGTCAAAACGCGCGGTAGCTTCGACAACCGCTTCTTTCTGTTCGGAAAAAAAGAGTAGATCGTCGGCATAGCGGAAGTAGAGAAGGGAGGGGATGGAATCGAGTTGGCGGTCGAGGGGAGCCAGATAAAGATTGGCGAAGAAGCAGGAAATTGGCGTTCCAAAGGGAATTCCGCGGACCGCGGTGTGAATTGCGCCCCTTTCCTCAAACTGGAAGCGAACGCGTTGGTGAAGCAACTGGGAGAGATAATCGCCGGGCTCGACGATTTGCTCCAGCTGTTGGAGGAGAAGATTCTGGTCCACTGAAGGAAAGTAGCTGGAGATGTCGCGTTTGACCACGAAGAGCGGGGAACGCGCGCCAGCGAGATGAGCCGCAATTTTATGCTGGCAGCGGTCCAAGCCGAAGCCGCGGAGACGGTAGGCGTAAGAGTTTGTGGAGAAGCGATGATGGTGGCGGGCGGAGAGAAGACGGTAGAGGAGTAGATCCACGAGCCGCTCTTCCCAAGGGTAAATGTAGAGAGTGCGCTTTTTGCCGCGGAAATTTCGGTGCAGGGCGACGCCGGGGCGGAAGATGAAGGATTCCTTTTGCAGGGCGCGATGGATTGCGGCGAGATTCTGGGGGCCGCGGCGGGCGAAATCGTAGAAATCTTTTTTGTCGGTTGAGGTCAACAAGGCTTTACGCCAGGAAAAGAGGGGCTTGGTGTAAAGGCGTACGGCGCACTTGTAGAGTTCCGTTTCGCGGTAGAGATCGCGCCAGCGGCATTGCGGCGCGCCGCTTGAGTCCGAAGGCTTGGTGCAGGATAACGCTCCCATGGTCACTGGTGCAGCGGATTCTATTCGCGTCGTTGTGCCGGGTCAATCCGGAGTTACGCGAGAGCGAATAGCCGGCGGCTGCATTGGGGTAGGGGCTAGAAGGCGTCGCCGCCGCCACCGCCGAAGCCGCCCCCGGAGAAGCCACCACCACCACCGCCGTCACCGCCGAAAGCGGAGCCCTCGGCGCTGCGCGGGGCGGAGGTCATGACGTCACCTGCCATCGAAGACATGTGATTCAAATCATTGGCGAACATGTAGGGATAGAAATTGAGGCCGTAGCTACCCTGATACCACTGCGGCGGCTGGGTGTAGATACCCTGGAAGGCCTTGCTCCAGTTTTTTTCGACGCCGAGAGCCATGGCGAAGGGCAGAAATTTCTCGAACATTTCGGGCGTTTTGATCATGCGGTTGAAGCGGTCGGACTCGACGTGGGCGAGGAAATCCTCGAAGCCGAGGACACCTTCGAGCGCGCGTGCCCCGGCCTGGGTGCGCGCGGGCATGAACCAACCGAAGCCACAGATGATCGCGCCGGTGAGGAGTCCCGCGACGACGAAGGGAAGCGGCTGCATGCCGGAGTGGTTGGCGATCCAGATGCCGCCGGCAACGAGGATGACGCCGGTGACGATGCCGAACAAAAAGTAGGTGGAACGGACGCTGTCCGGGCGTTGGGCGTAATAACCATCTCCGACCAATGCAGCGAAGATCTGGTTTCGGATGCCGGGAATGTTCGCGTAGAAGGTGTTGTGAAGGGAATCGAGGGGGACGGCGTCGCCGGCGTTTCCGCCGCTGAAGATTCCGTCGAGAAGTTCCTGTTCGTGGGGCTTCAGGGAACTCCATTCGGGGCGTGATTTTTTCAGGTGGAAGACATAGTCCTTAGTGTGGGTGAGGCCGAGGAGTTGGTCCTTCTGCTTTTCTTCGATGACGAGAAAGCCACGGACGGCGAGGTCGACGATGGAGGCGGTGATGTCGCGCATGTCCACGGAATTGTCGATGAGCGTGCCAACTTCGCCGGGAGTCAGATTGTCGGGTGGCTGATATTGAGCCGCGATGGGGCGGAGGCGCGGGTCGCGGCCGTGGGTCCACCACCACCAGAACATGACGAAGAAGGCAACGATCGGGATAAAGAGGGGCCAGTTGCTGCGCAGGTAGAGGAAGAGGCGGGAGAAGGCGGTGGGTTCGGGGACAGCGCCCTTGTCGAAGGCGACGGCGACGGTGAGGCCTTCGTGCATGGGCAAAGGATCGCGTGTTTGCACATCCACGCCGGTGCCGGAGATCTGGACGTCGGCGTCACGCCCGGTTGAGCGGTAGGCCCCGGTAAAAGATTTGGCGCGGAGGTTGGAAGTGCCTTGCGGGAAGACGATGTGGGCGCCAGCGGATTCGATGGGGATGCTCCACTCGTCGCCGGTGACGTTCCAATAGAATTCGTCGTGATCGTCGAAAAATTTTAGAGCGTCGGAGACGGTGTAGTGGATGGAGATGGTGCGGGTGTTGTCGTCGGCGTTGGGGATGTAGATTTTCAGGTTGAGATAGTGGCGTTCGCGGCTGGTTTCGTAGCGGAGTTTGGCGCCGGTTTCGTCCGTCACGTTCTTGACGTCGAGGAAAAGCGTGTAGTTGAGGCCGCGCGGGCCGGAGTACTCGACGGGGATGTAGCGGTTGATGCCGTGCCAGGGGCCGCCGACGAATTGGAAGGTGATGTTCTCGGTGACGTCAACGGAGCCGCTGGGGAGGACGGCGATTTCGGAGAAGAATTTTCTGAGGTGACGTTCCTTGGCGTTTGCGGGTAAGGCTAAAGAAAATTGAATGAGAAAAAAGGCGGCTATAAGACTGAAGAAGCCGAGGCGATGGCTCGATCCACGATTGAGGCTTGGAGAACCCGCACCCTGAAAAACGCAGGGTGCGGCACCCGGGGTTAAAGGCGCCCGCCTCGGAAGGCGGCCGCTACAGGGGATTGGACGGAGTTGCATGGCGCTGTATGCGAGTCGTTTAGGCCGTTGGCGCGCCGGGGGTGCTGAAGCTGACCTTGGGGGCTTCGCGTTCCGCGGCGGCGGTGACTTCGAAAAATTCGCGTTCCTTGAAGCCGAGCATGCCGGCGAAAATGTTGGTGGGGAATTGCAGGATTTTGGTGTTCAGATCGCGGACCACGGCGTTGTAGTAACGGCGGGCGTTCTGAACGGTGTCTTCGATTTCCGTGAGGGAATTTTGGAGGGAGGTGAAGCTTTCAATGGCGCGCAACTGGGGATAGGCCTCGGAGAGAGCGAAGAGGCTTTTCAGGGCGCCGGAGAGCATGTTTTCCGCCTGGGCCTTGTCGGCGGGGCCAGTGGCGCTCATGGCGCGATTGCGAGCGTTGATGACGGCTTCGAGGGTGCCCTTTTCGTGGCCGGCGTAGCCTTTCACGGTTTCGACGAGGTTGGGGATCAGGTCGTAGCGGCGCTTGAGTTGGACGTCGATATCGGCCCAGGCGTTGTCGCACTGCACCTTCAGGCGCACCAGGCCGTTGTACATGCCGATGCCGAAGAGCACCAGCAGGACGAGGACGACGAGAATGATTATGCCTACCATCGGCGAACCTCACGAGGACTAGATTGGTGTTGCTAAATGTTCTTCCACTATACGTTTGGAAGGCCAGGGAGTAAAGAAAGGGCGGGGGATGTGTGAAGACAAAGGCCCTGCCTTGCGGACTTCAGGGCGAGAGTAACGCAGGAGGGACGCGATTTATCGTGCCCCTACAGACCGGGGCTGGCGCGACAGGCGCCAATGGCCGCATCTCTTAACGCTGGCGTATAGTAGCAAACTAATATATCCTCCCCTCGAGTCGATCCTCCTCCCTATGCTCTTCAAAACTCTCAGCGCTTCGGTTTACGGGATTGATGCACACGTCGTTCAGGTGGAGGTGGATGTTGGTGTCGGCGGGATGGAGGATTTCTACGTGGTGGGGTTGCCGGACAACGCGGTGAAAGAGAGCCGGCAGCGGGTGAAGTCGGCGCTGAAGAATTGTGGGATTGATTTTCCGTACGGGCAGGGAGTGACCATCAATCTTGCGCCGGCCGACTTGCGCAAGGAGGGGTCGGCATTTGATTTGCCGATGGCGCTTGGGCTGGCCGGGTGCCAGGGGCAGTTTTTCGGGAAGGCGCTGGACCGGATGATGTTCCTGGGCGAGCTTTCGCTGGACGGGAGCGTCCGGCCAGTACGCGGGGCGCTTTCGGCGGCCATCGCCGCGCGGGAGAACGGCATCAAGGCGGTGGCGGTGCCGGAGACGAATGCGCGGGAGGCGGCGGTCGTGGATGGCATAGAAGTTTATGCGTTGAAATCGCTGCCGCAGGCGGTGGATCTGATCAATTCGCCGGAGTCGTTCGAACCGGTGCGCGTGGATGCCCAGCAGATGTTGAGGGAGTCGGCGCAATACAGCGTGGATCTGAAAGATGTGCACGGACAGCAGGCCGCAAAACGCGCACTGGAGGTTTCGTGTGCGGGCGGGCACAACATACTGTTTATTGGGCCGCCCGGGGCGGGAAAGACGATGCTGGCGAAGCGGATACCGACGATTCTGCCGTCGATGTCGCTGGACGAGGCGATCGAGACGACGAGGATTCACAGTGTGGCGGGGATCCTGGAAAATTCCACCGGGTTGCTGGGGGCCCGGCCGTTTCGCTCGCCGCATCACACGATCAGCGACGCGGGGTTAATTGGAGGGGGCGCGGTGCCGAGGCCGGGCGAGGTGTCGCTGGGGCACAATGGAGTGTTGTTTTTGGATGAGCTGCCGGAGTTCCAGCGGAACGTGCTCGAAGTGATGCGCCAGCCGCTGGAAGACGGGAGCGTGACGATTGCGCGGGCGGCCATTTCCGTAACGTTTCCTTCGCGGTTCATGCTGGCGGCGGCTATGAACCCGTGCCCGTGCGGGTATTTTGGGGATCCGGGGCACGATTGCCACTGCACGCCACCGATGATTCAGCGGTATGTTTCGAAGATTTCCGGGCCGCTGCTGGACAGGATCGATATCCACATTGAGGTGCCGGCGGTGAAATACAAGGAGTTGAGGGCACCATCGTCGTCGGAAGATTCAGCCGCGGTGCGCGCGCGGGTGATCGCGGCGCGGCAGAAGCAGATGGAGCGATTCAAGGCGGAGAAAACCACGTATTGCAACGCCCAGATGGCGCCGAAAATGATCCGGAAACATTGCGCGATCAATGCGGATGGGGAGAAACTGTTGGAAAACGCGGTGACGAGGCTGGGGCTTTCGGCTAGGGCGCATGACCGGATTTTGAAGGTGGCGCGGACGATTGCGGATTTGGATGCTTCGGATGATATCCAGTGCAAGCATTTGAGCGAGGCGATTCAGTACCGGACGTTGGATCGGGATTATTGGGCGTAGGGGCAGTACGACGAGGCGGCAGAACCCAATGCAGAGACGCAGTGGGCGCCGAGGAAGCGCCGAGGAAGCGCAGAGAAGAAGGCGGCATAAAGCCGCCCCTGCTGGGCTTGGGGCCGGCTGGAAGGCGACGCTACCGGGGCGTCCATTGACTTATGTTTGCGCGCTGTGTTACGGATAAGAACGCCGAATGTGAGGAATATCCAACTTTCGCGACCCAGAATGGCGCCAGAGACGAAGCATCTTGAAGTCACGCTGGATACCCACGTCGAGAGCGTGAATCTCGCCGAGGAGATGTGCGTACGTGTGGCCGAAGCGGCCGGGTTCAACGAAGACGAGTGTTACCGGATCGGGATGTCGGTGCGTGAAGGGGTGATCAACGCCTTTCACTACGGCAATCAGGAAAAGCCCGAGAAAAAGATACACCTGGAGATTGAGCTTACCGAGGAACGGATGATAATCCACGTGCTGGACGAAGGCAGGGGCTTCCGGCTGACGGACGTGCCCGATCCGCTGGCTCAGGAAAATCTGCTAAGCACTTCTGGGCGTGGGATTTTCCTGATGAAGGCGTTTATGGATGAGTTCGACGTGCATCCGGGAAAAACCGGCGGCGCGGAACTTGTCATGGCCAAGAGACTCCCGCCGCTCGGGAATCCAACCAACAACAGAAACGGAAGCGCCTCCAACTCGGGCGCGCCGCACCAGGAAGCGTAGGAACAGAATGCCTTCACTTTTCGCCACAACCCGGGAATACAGTGGCATTACGCTGGTGGATTTGAGCGGGCGGATCTCGCTGGGCGACGGAAGCGCGCTATTGAGGAAGACGGTGCGCGACCTGCTGGACGAGGGGCGCACGAAAATCATCCTGAATCTGGGCGATGTGAATTACATAGACAGCTCCGGGATCGGCGAGCTTGTAAGCGGGTTCACGGCGGTTCGGAATCGGGGCGGCGAACTGAAGTTGCTGAACCTGACGAAGAAAGTTCACGACCTGCTGCAGATTACCAAGCTGTTCACGGTGTTCGATGTGTTCAACGATGAATCCACAGCCATGCGCAGTTTTGACTAAAGCTCCTCCCTCAGTCTTCCCATCGATAACAACAGTGGCGATCGAATGCCGCAGCCCACTACGCGCACGCTAAACCTCTGGAAACGCGGACTGGGGCAGGCGCCGGATTCCGTGTGGGATCAGGCGGAACTCGAGGCGCTGGTTCTGGCGGAGAATGGGCTGACGGAGGTTTCCGAGCGCGTTGGACGATTGAAGCGGCTTCGGATGCTGGACCTGGGGCACAACCAACTGAGGGCGGTGCCGGAGGCGATTGGGGAACTGCAAGGGCTGACGGATTTTCTTTACCTTCACGACAACCGGCTGAACGCGCTGCCGACTTCGATTGGACGATTGACGAAGCTGCGTTATCTAAATCTGAGCGAGAATGCATTTTCCGAATTGCCGGAACAAGTAACTTCGTTGGCAAGCCTTTTCGAGCTGCGAATTTCCGACAACCAGTTGACAGCTCTACCAGACAGCATTGGAAGACTTGGGCGGCTGCGCGAGTTGCACCTTCGGAACAACAAATTGGCTTCGCTGCCGGATTCGATTGGCAAGCTTAAGGAATTGCGGCTACTTGATTTGCGCGGGAATCCGCTGGTTCATCTACCCGATGGAGTCGCTGCGTTGCTTCGACTGGAAAAGCTGGATTTGCGTTGGGTAGAATCCCTCGAAAAGCCGACGTGGCTGGCGAGCCTCGAAGAGCGGGGCTGCGCAGTCTATCTATGAAACCTGTTCGGATTAAGACATGGCAGCCCAGTCAGGAATGGGATAGTGTCAAATAGCGGTTACCTTTCTGGAGGATACCTGGTACACGGGCTCAGGGGCAGGGCAACGACTGGCTTTTGGTTGTTGATTCCGTTTCTCTTCTCCATAGTGCATCCTGTTTTTTGCAAAGCCGCACCTCACACAGCTTCACCATTGGTTCATGCCAGCTCCGACAGGGATGCAGCAGTTCCCGATTGCAAAATTGTGTATGCGGGGTTTGTGGGGGCGATGGAAACTTCCAACCACAAACACTCCGGAGTAGTGCAGATTCGCGACACCTTGCGCGGGCCGGGCTATGCCGATGTCTGCGCGGATTCGTTCATTCCGATTTCATGGGCGTCCGGGCGGGACTGGATTCTTACGCATTTTCCAGCCCATGCCGGACCGCTGACCGCGGAGGAGATTGCGGTGGCGCCGCGGGTGATTCTTGTCGGGCACAGCACTGGAGGCTGGGCAATGTTCAGCGTGGCGAGGGAGCTTCGGGACAAAGCGATTCCGGTGGAACTGACGGTGCAGGTGGACAGCGTGGGCCTAACCGATTCGACGGTGCCGCGAAATGTGAAGACTTGCGCGATTTTTCACGCATGGGATGTTTTGATGTTCATGACCACGAAGAAAATCCGGATGGAAGATCCGCAACAGACGAAATTACTCGCGAATATCCTGGTCAAACATGCTTCTCATCTTTCGATCACGCGTGATCCGCGAATCAGAGAATTCGTTTTGAAAGCCGTTACGGAGGCGCGCGTTGAGATCGCAAGCCAGCCTGCCGCGCCGCCCGTTGAACCCAAGTCATCGGCGCTCAATCGGGCTGGCGCCCTGATTCAGCCGAATTAGTTCCATTTTCCTGCTACCGGATAATAAACCCTCCAGAGGATGGTGTTTTAGAGGCAGCCGTTCCCTGGTGTCGAAGTGTGGCTGGAAACCGGCGGGTCGGCGGATTGGAGTGAGCGAGCGCTCAGCTCGGAAGGCGGCCGCTACAAAGGCAATGTAAACCCAAGAGGGCGGGGCTCTTCGGTCAGACTCAGGGCAAGCAAGCCCCGCCCCTACAAACGGAGGCGGGTGTCAGTTGGGGGCCTGGATTTCGGATTTGGAGACTTTCTTGGTGACCTGGGCTGGAGTGGGGAGTTGCGAGTGATCCCAGCCGCCACCAAGCGCTTCGATCAATTGGACAGAGGATGTCATCTCCAGAGTCTGGAGAGAAGAAAGCTGCTGCTGGTCGGTCAAGAGGGTGGTTTGCGCGACCAGGACGTTGAGATAGGTATCCACGCCCGTTTCATAGCGAACCAGCGAGAGTTCGAGAAATTTCTGTGCGGATTCCACGGCTAGTTGCTGCTGCTGGATCTGCGCGGACAGAATTCGAACCTCGGCGAGGGAGTCCTCCACCTGCTGGAAGGCAGTCAGGACCGTCTGGCGGTAGGAGGCGACGTCCGCGTTGTAGACTGCGACGAACTGATTTACCGTGGCGCGGCGCAAGCCGGCGTCAAAAATTGATTGCGAAACGGAAGGGCCGACCGACCAGAAGCGGCTCGGCCAGGTGAGGAGATTCTGCAATGCCGAACTCTCAAAACCGCCTTGCGCACTCAGAGTGAGATTCGGGTAATAGGCGGCGGTTGCGATGCCGATTTGAGCGTTGGCGGCGGCCATGGCGCGCTCGGAAGCGGCTATATCGGGGCGACGCTCGAGCAATTGGGTGGGAATGCCAACCGGGATTGCGGGAGGAGCGGCATTCAACGGCTTATACGGCATGGAGAAACCTGAAGCGGAAGTGCCGACGAGGACGGCAATGGCATGCTCGAATTGGGCGCGAGCAATGCCGAGATTGGTGGAAGCGGATTGCGCCTGCTGCAGAGTAACCTGGGCTTCGACGAGCGAGAGCAAGGTATCCACTCCGGTCTCGTAACGGGCGCGGGCGAGGTCGACAGACTTTTGGTCGGCTTGAACCGTGTCGTTCAGGATCTGCTGCATGGCATCCTGGCCGCGGAGCTCGAAGAAGAAGACGGCGAGGCTTGCCTGTTCGGTGAGGCGTTCGTTTTCGAGATCGGCGGCGCTGAGCTGAGCATTGTATTGAGCGTTACGGATGGTGTTGCGAACCTTGCCCCAGACGTCCGGCTCCCAGGAGGCTTGAAACGGCACTTCCGTCAGGGTGCTGTAGACGTTGGCGGCTCCGCTGCCGGCGGTTCCGGTGGCGCCGACGTTATTCCTTAAATTGGCCGAAGACTGCGAGCGCGTGAAGGAAGGGGTGGTACCCAGCGTGGGATAGAGTTGCGCGCGAGCCTGAGTGACGAGCGTGCGGGCTTCCATGAAATTCTCGAAGGACACCTTGATGTTCTGGTTGTTGATATTGAGCTGATCTTCCAGGGCGTTGAGTTCGGGGTCGCTGTAAATTTCCCACCATTTTCCGTGAAGCAGGGCGTCCTGGGGCTGTGCGACCTTCCACTGGCCGGCCGGAGGATTCTCGGCAGGCAGTTCCTTGTAAGCGGCCGCAGGCGGCTGAACGGTTGCGGCCGGCTGGTGGTATTTGGGGCCGACCATACAGCCGGCGAGGAGCAGGGCCGGAATCGAAGGACCGAAGAAAAGTTTCAGGCGATTGTTGTTCATAGTGGTTCCACCTTGATTACACCGCGGCGGAGGGAGTCGAGCCATCCGCGGGATGAAAAGTGTCGCGTTCTTTTCCGAGAGCGCGAAGCCGAAGCTTGTCGAGAGTGAGATACACGACCGGCGTGGTGTAAAGAGTGAGGAGCTGGCTCATGATGAGGCCGCCGACGATGCTGATGCCGAGGGGGCGGCGAAGCTCGGAGCCCGTGCCGGAGCCGAAGGCCAGCGGGAGAGCGCCAAACAGAGCGGCCATGGTGGTCATCAGGATGGGACGGAAGCGCAACATGCAGGCTTCGAAGATGGCGTCTTCTGTGCTTTTGCCGCCTTCGCGCTCGGCTTGCAGTGCGAAATCGACCATCATGATGGCGTTTTTCTTGACGATGCCGATGAGCAGTACGATGCCGATGATAGAGATGATGTTGAGGTCCTGCTTGAAAAGCATGAGCGCGAGCATTGCCCCGACGCTGGCGGAGGGGAGTGTTGAAATGATGGTCAGTGGATGCACCAGACTCTCGTACAGGATGCCGAGAACAATGTAAACCGCGAGAATGGCGGTGAGGACCAGGTATTTTTCACTGTCGAGCGAGGCCTGGTAAGCCTGAAGCGTGCCGGCAAAAAATCCGCGCAAACTGGTGGGAGTGCCCATGCGCTGCTGCATTTGGGCGATGGCGAGGGTGGCGTCGCTGAGGGCGACACCGGGAGCGAGATTGAAGGAGATGGTTACGGAGGGGAAGAGGCTGGTGTGATTGAGGGCGAGAGGGATAGTGTTTGCCTGGCTGGTGGATACGGCGACAAGGGGAGTGTTGCCCGTGGAAGTCAGATTGGCGCTTGAAGCCGAGTGGAAGTAGACATTTTTGAGGCCCTCGGGATTTTGCGAGTATTCCGGAGCGACTTCCAGGACGACATAGTATTGATTCAACTGGGTGTAAATGATGGAAGTTTCGGACTGACCGAAGGAGCTGTAAATTTCCTGATCGAGCGATTGCGCGGTCTGGCCGAGTTTTGCGGCCGTGACGCGGTCGTAGTTCAAACGAATGTCGAGGCCGCCGTTTTGCTGGTCCGTATTCACGTCCTGGAGGGCCGGAAGGCGTTTCATCTCCGCGAGCATCCGGGGTCCCCAGACGGCGAGATCGGAAGAATTGTCGGATTGCAGGGTGTACTGGTAAAGCGCGGAGCTGCCGCGCCCGCCAATGCGGAGATCCTGGGAGGCTTGAAGGAAAATCGAAGCGACCGGCAGGCGGTTGAGTTGAGGGCGAAGCCTGTTGATGATGTCGGGAGCGCCGATTTTGCGTTCGTTGAGGGGCTTTAGAGCGATGAAGATACTCCCCGTGTTGGTGGGGCCACCTCCGCCGGTGAATCCGATTACGTTCTGGACAGCAGGATCTTTCTGGATTACGGCCTCAATCCGCTGGATGGAATCGTTCATGACCGGGAAGGAAGCATCCTGAGGGCCCTGCACACCGCCTGCGAGCGAGCCTGTGTCCTGCTGGGGAAAGAAGCCTTTGGGAATTTTGATGACGGTGACGACGTTGAGGGCGATGGTGAGAAAGAGAACGGTGAGAGTGAGGACGGGGTTGTCGAGGACCCAGTGAAGCGTGTAGCGATAGAGGGAAAGGATGCGCTCAAAGATTCGCTCGGTGGCCATATAGAGACGGCCATGGGCGCGATCGTGCTCGTTACGCAGGAGGTAAGCGCACATCATGGGCGTGGTGCTGAGCGAGATGACCATAGAGACGAGGATGGCGGTGGAGAGGGTAATGGCGAACTCACGGAAAAGACGGCCGACGATGCCGCCCATGAGCAGGAGAGGGATGAAGACGGCGATGAGCGAGATGCTAATGGTCAAAACCGTAAAGCCGATTTCTTTCGCGCCTTTTAATGTGGCGGCAAAAGGATCCATGCCGGCTTCGAGGTGGCGGGTGATGTTCTCCATAACGACGATGGCGTCGTCGACGACGAAACCCGTGGAGATGGTGAGGGCCATGAGCGAGAGATTGTCGAGGCTGTAACCGCAAAGGTACATCACGGCAAACGTGCCGATGAGAGAGACGGGGACGGCGACGGCAGGAATGAGCGTGGCGCGGCCATTCCGCAAGAAAACGAAGACGACGATGATGACTAGGATGATGGAGAGGGTGAGGGAGCGCTCGACGTCGCTGACGGATGCGCGGATCGTGGTGGTGCGATCGAGGACGATGGTGGTGTCCATGCCCTGGGGAATGGAAGCCTTGATGGACGGCAATTCAGCGCGGATGCGGTCAACGGTGTCGATGATGTTGGCGCCCGGTTGGCGGAAGATGATGAGAAGGACGGCGCGCTTGCCGTTGAGGTATCCCGCGGCGCGGACGTTCTGAACGGAATCGATGACGTCGGCGACATCGGTGAGGTGGATGGCGGCGCCCTTGTGGTAGCCGATGATGACGGGCTTAAAGTCTTCGGCGTGAGAGATCTGATCGTTGGCGCCGATGTCGGCGGTGGTGACGCCATCGGTGATCTGGCCCTTGGCAAGATCGGAATTTTGCAGGCGCAGCACGGACTGGATATCCGTCATCGCGAGGCCGTAGCTGGCAAGTTTGGTGGGATTCACTTCCACGCGGACGGAAGGAAGCGCACCGCCGCCAACGTTTACCTGCCCGACTCCCTGGATCTGGGAGAGCTTTTGCTGAATGACGGTGGAGGCTGCGTCGTAGAGCCTGGCGGGGCCGTATTTGTCGGAAGTGAGGCCGACAATCATGATGGGAGAATCGGCAGGATTGACTTTGCGGTAGGTGGGATTGGCAGGGAGATTTGCCGGGAGATAAGTGCGAGCGGAGTTGATGGCGGCTTCAACGTCGCGGGCGGCGCCATCGATGTTGCGGGTGAGATCAAACTGGATGGTGATGGAAGTTGTGCCAAGGCCGCTGGTGGAAGTCATCTCCGTGACGCCGGCGATGTGGCCGAACTGGCGTTCCAGGGGAGTGGCGACAGAGGAGGCCATGATTTCGGCGCTGGCACCGGGCAAGCTGGCGCTGACGGAGATGGTGGGAAAATCCACTTGCGGCAATGGGGAGACGGGGAGCACGTTGAATGCGATGGCGCCTGCGATCGCGATGGCGATAGTCAGCAGAGTGGTCGCCACGGGGCGATGGATAAATGGGGCAGAGACGTTCATGAAAGGCCTGCAGGTTCGGGGGCAGAGCCGGTGCTGGGAGCGCTGAACTTGCGAGAGAAGCGGTGTGCCAAGCTGTCAAAGAAGATGTAAATGACCGGCGTGGTGTAAAGGGTGAGGACCTGGCTGACCAAAAGACCGCCGACCATGGCGATGCCCAGAGGCCGGCGCAGTTCGGAACCGATGCCCGAGCCGAAGGCGAGGGGTAGGCCGCCGAGCAAAGCGGCCATGGTGGTCATCATGATGGGGCGGAAGCGGAGGAGGCAGGCTTCGTAGATGGCATCGGTGGAATTCTTGCCGTGGTTGCGCTCGGCGTCGAGAGCGAAGTCCACCATCATGATGCCGTTCTTTTTGACGATGCCGATAAGGAGAACCAGGCCGATGATGGCGACGACGCTGAGATCCTGGTGAAAGAGAATCAGGGCCAGGAAAGCGCCGACGCCGGCAGAAGGAAGCGTGGAGAGAATGGTGATGGGATGAATGAAACTCTCGTAGAGCACGCCGAGAACGATGTAGACGGTGACGAGGGCGGCGAGGATGAGGAGCGGCATGTTGGAAAGCGAGTTTCGAAAAGACGCCGCGGTGCCCTGAAAATCGGCCTGAACGCTGGCGGGCATGTGAAGATCCTGCTGAATTTTAGTGACGGCGGAAATGGCATTGCCCAGCGCCGCGCCGGGGGCGAGGTTGAAGGAAACGGTGATGGCGGGGAATTGTCCCTGATGGTTGAT
>DATMMG010000145.1:0-5819 GCA_035569815.1 Candidatus Methylomirabilota bacterium | reverse complement strand
AGAGCTTGGGTTATCGCTTTCAGCACGACTGGGAGTAGAATGGTACTCGAGTCCTATTCTCCCCAGCCCTTCGTTCTAGTACTAAATTACAGTCAGCCGTATTTTTGTCTCAACGCATCCTAATTTCAGTACAAGGAACTTGGTGATTGTCATGGCGCGGATTACAAATCGAGCTGTCTTCAATGCTTCGCTGCTCCCGGAGGCGCAGCCTCGCTGGGATCTGTTCAGCGCAGGATTTGGGCTGCAAATTCTGGCGGTAACGGCCTTAGTTGTGATTCCTCTGCTAATGCCTCAAAAACTCGATATTGTTCAGCGATATTGGACTACTCCGATTGAAGCACCGCCGATTGTGGCGTGGAAACCGCAGCCGCCCCCGGCAGTGAAGCCGACTCCGATAAAGCGCGAAGTAGTGAAGGAAGTTCCCAAGCCGAAGCCAACGCCGACCCCGGTGGTCGAGCTGCCAAAGCCAAAAATTTACGCTCCGGTAGCTACGGCTCCGGTGGCCAGGGCTGCAACCGCGCACAAGAATACCCCCGCGCCGGATATGACCGAAGTAGCGAAGGCTTTCCCCGACCCGACGCCACCGATGTCGATGGGCAGCTCCGCGATTCCAACTTTGAAGAAGCCTCGCGAAGCGGTGCAGACAGGCGGGTTCGGCGACCCCAACGGCTTGCCAGCGAACAATCGAACAGGCCACGCAGCGAACGTGAATGTGCTCGGCGGCTATGACATGCCGACCGGACCCGGTAATGGAAACGGCACGGGGGGCGCGAAGGGCGCCAAGGGAGTAATCGCCAGCACGGGGTTTGGTAACGGTGTTGCAGTCGGTGGGAAGGGTGGTCCTCCACACGGTTCTGTTCAGGAGGGTGGATTCGGAGACGAGAGCAATGCCGTTGCCGCTCCTAAGGTGAAGCAGACTTCTTCGGCACCGTCGAATCTTAAGAAGCTGGAAATCCTGATGATTCCGACGCCGACCTATTCCGATGAAGGACGAGCCAAGAAAATCGAAGGCGAAGTGCTGCTGCAAGTGGTGTTTACGGCCTCGGGAGATGTGAAAGTTCTGCGGGTTGTACAAGGTCTGGGACACGGTCTGGACGAGGCCGCTCAAAACGCTGCCCGGCAGATTCGCTTCAAACCAGCACAACAGGACGGCCAACCAGTGGATTCGACCGCCATCGTCCACATCGTATTCAACTTGGCATACTGAAGGGGGAATGGAGATGCGCACGTGCAAGGGTTTCTTTTTCGCATTCATCCTGGCCGGCACCTTGGCTGGGGCGGCTTCCGCACAGACCACCCAGACTGCTGATCAGACACAGCCTCAGGTCGGAAGTTCCGCCAACGGCGCGCCAGTCGTAACAGTGGATCAAGCGATTGATCATGTTATCGCCCGTGAGCACGACGAAGTCGCGACGATCCGGCGCTTCAGTCCGCTCATCGAGACCTACATTCAGGACATGAAAGCCGACAAGGAGATGGGCGCAATCCCGGTAAAGGATCACTATTTTCTGGGTCAGGCCGACCTTTCGAGGGGCATCGTGGACCACTCGATGCTCACACCGCGAAAAGGAAGGTTCGATGCGTTCAATCCCCTGACGCACATGAGCGGCTTGTTCACGTCCTCGTACGTGCCGGAAGGCTTCCTGCAGATGATTTACATTGATACCAGCGGATTCGACCGCCAGCACTATCAATTCGAATACGTGCGGCGCGAGTTCCTGGGGGAGGTGCGCTGCGTGGTTTTCGATGTAACGCCGCTTCCCAAATCCGGAAAGGGACGATTTAAAGGGCGCATCTGGGCCGAAGATCAAAATTACACGATTGTTCGTTTTAACGGCGTTTACACGCCCATCGCGGGAATCAACGGCTTCAACCTGCACTTTGATAGCTGGCGATTGAACGTACAGCCGGGTCTGTGGTTGCCTGCCTACATTTATAGCCAGGAATCCGACTTGAAGGACTTTCTCGGCGGTGACATTCGCTTCAAATCGCAAACACGTCTGTGGGGCTATAACCTGAAGAACGTGGGCCGCCAGGAAGAATTCACCGAGATGACCATCGAGTCTCCGAACTTCCAGGACGACACGGCTGTAAAGCAAACTGACAAGTCGCCCATCGAAGCGGAGCGCGAATGGCAGCATGCGGCAGAGATTAACGTGCTGGACCGCTTGCAGCGCACCGGTTTGCTGGCGCCTCCGGGAAATGTCGACAAGGTCATGGAAACGGTGGTGAACAACCTAGAAGTCACCAACAACCTGGACGTCGAGCCCGAAGTTCATTGCCGGGTATTGCTGACCGGCACGCTGGAAATGTTTTCGATCGGGCACACGATCGTCCTGAGCCGCGGCTTACTGGACGTGCTGCCTGACGAAGCCAGCTTGGCAACCATGCTGGCGCAGGAATTGGCGGACATCATTGTGACCAAGCCATCCACGGATCAGTGGGGCTTCAACGACACCACCAACGTAACCACCACCGAGGCGTTGTCTCATTTTTCATTCAAGGACAGTCCCGCACAGGTGCAGATGGCCAATGAAAAGGCTCTGCAACTGCTGAAAAATTCGCCGTACAAAGACAAACTGGGAACTGCCGGCTTGTTCCTGAAGCAGCTTGATGCAGAGTCGAAGAATCTGCCGGCTCTAATCAATCCGCACCTGGGCAACCGCGTTTACCTGAGTTCGGCACTCACCGGTTCGGCGCCAAACCTGGATCCGAACAAAATCGATCAGATTTCAGCTCTTCCGGTGGGGGCTCGCCTCAAACTCGATCCCTGGAACGACCATGTGGAACTTGTAAAGGCCAAACCTATACCGCTGCTTTCGGCACGCGAGAAGATGCCTTTCGAGGTTACGCCGTTCATGCCTTTCCTGACGCGTTATGAGAAGCCTGGTTCGGGCGTCTCGGCTGACCCGGCGAAGGCGGATTTGGCCAAGAAGGATTCACAGCAACAGCAGCAACAACAACAGCAGTAAGTTTTAATTTCCCAGAATTACTCGGCGGTTGGAGGCCATCCAACCGCCGTTTTTTTTGAGGCGCGTCCGGGCTACGCCCTTCCGCGCCAGCCATTTATGCGGGCCAATTAGTTGTTGAGGGGGAGACGCAGGCGGGCTTCTGAACCCCTTTCCGTCTTGCGGTTTTCAAGAGTTAGCGAGCCACCGTGGGCTTCAGCAATCTGCCGGCTGAGTACCAGACCGATTCCCGAGCCGCCTTGCTTGGTGGTGAAAAAGGGCACAAAGAGATTTGCGGCGCTGGGAATGCCCGGGCCGTCATCCTGCACCCAAACCTCGATGCTTCCATTCTCGCGTTCCCATCCAACTCGGACGCCCCCACCAGTTTCCAGGGCTGCGTCCACCGCGTTATGCAGCAGATTAATCAAAAGCTGTTCGAGCTGGTCCGGATCCGCTTGGATTTGCGTGTCGGGCCCGGCCTCGAGCTGCACCGGGAGGCGCGGCTCCAGGCCGACTACGCGCCGAATCCATACGCCGACGTCCATCGTTCGAAAGACCGGGGGCGGCAGCTTGGCCAGCCGCGCGTAGGCGTTCATAAAACGGGCAAGGCCGTCCGTGCGAGCGGCGATCACGTTGAGTCCGCTGCGCATGTCTTCCTGCCAATCATCGGCGCGATCCTTACGGCCAAGAACGCTGCCCAAATTTTCAGCAACCGATTTAATAGGCGCTAGAGAATTGTTCAATTCGTGACCGAGCACGCGGATCAAGCGCTGCCATGCCTGGCGCTCCTCATCGCGCAGCGCCCGGCTCAAATCGGTGATGACCAGAAGCTGGTGCGGCAGGCCGCCTTCGCGAAAACTGCCGCGGTGGATTTCCCAGCGCCCGGACTTGCCGGGGAAGGCGATTTGCGCGATTCGTGGTGTTTCGCCTTCAAGACATTCCGAAAGGCTCAATTCGGCGGCGGTGCGGGCGAGAAGCCGCTCCTCAGGCTGGCTGAGGATGCGTTCACCGGCGCGATTTACCAGGCGCAGGCGACCGGCGCCGTCGAAGGCAAAAACCGCGACATCAATTTCTTCCATGACCTTACGAAGCAACGCGGTGGCTTCGAGCGCGCCGAGCCTTTGCTTGCGCAGCGTCTCGCCGAGCGCGTTCACTTCCCAGAGAACTTCTCCGAGCACGTCTTCGCGATTCGCGCCGCGCGCGCGGATGGAAAAATCTCCCTCACGCAGGGCAGCGAGAAGATTGGAAAGGGTGCGCAGGGGAAACATCACGCGGCTTTGCGCGGAAAACGCAAAACTGAGCCAGCCGATCACTATCACTACGGTGAGAGTCCACTGCAGCTTCGAGGTGAAGCTGCCAGTCCACAACAGAATCAACGCGACAGCCGTGCCGCCCAGCCCCGCGGCCAGGGCGAGAAGTAAGATCCGACGTTCATAGAGGAGGGGGCTCAAAGGCTATATTTTTGCAGACGCCGATACAGAGCGCTGCGGCTGAGGCCGAGCGCCTTGCTCGCGTGGCTGACGTTGCCGCCAAACCGCGCCAGGGCTTTCTGAATCAAGACGCGCTCGACATCTTCGATGCTCATTTCGTCCAGGCGCAAAGAGGCTTCGCGGGCGGGACGCAAACCCAGGTCACTGGCACGCACCGCTGAGCCTTCGGCCATCAATACGGCGCGCTCGACGGAGTGGTCGAGTTCGCGAATATTTCCGGGCCAGGGATGATCGAGAAGAATCTGTAAGGCAACAGGTTCGAACCCTTCGAGATGCTTGCGATAGCGCTGCGCCGATTGCCGCAAGAAATGATGAGCGAGCAGCGGGATATCTTCCTTGCGTTCGCGCAACGGAGGCAAATGGATTTCGATGGTATTCAAGCGGAAAAGCAAATCCTCGCGAAAGCGGCCGGCCGTAACTTCCGCCTGAACCTCCGCATTGGTGGCGGAGATGATCCGGACATCCACGCGGCGCGTGGTCGAGGAACCAACACGCTCCAGCTCGCCGGTTTCAAGCGCGCGGAGCAGCTTGGCTTGCAGGTTCATCGGCACGTTTGCAATTTCATCGAGGAAAAGAGTGCCGCCATCGGCGAGTTCGAAGCGGCCGACGCGATCGGACTTAGCATCGGTGAACGCGCCCTTCACATGACCGAACAATTCACTTTCAAAAACGCCCTCAGGCAAACCTCCAGCATTTACGGTGACCAGTGGGCGGCCCGACCGCGGCGACAGCGCGTAGAGAGTTCGCGCGACAACTTCCTTGCCGGTGCCGTGCTCGCCAGTGATCAGGACATTTGCATCGGACGGGCCCACGCGCGCGATCAGGTCCATCACCGGACGCATGGCGGCCGATTCCGCGATCATTACTGGGCGGCCATCGGCGCGAAGCAGGCGATTTTCGGCTTCGAGGCGCTGGCTCTTGCGCAGCGCTTGCGAGAGTTCGATCTGCGTCTTCAGGATGGCGAGCAGCCGCGCATTCTCCCAAGGCTTCTGTACGAAATCTTTTGCGCCGCGGCGCATGGCTTCGACTGCGAGTTCGAGGCTACCCCAAGCGGTCATCACGATGATGGGCAGCGTGCTGTCTTTGGCTCGGATATTCGAAAGAAGATCGAGGCCTTCCTGGCCCGAGGTTGTGTCCCGGGCGTAGTTCAAGTCCATCAGCAGCGCGTCAAATTCCCGCGCTTCCAAAGCGGACATCACCGCGGCGGGCGACGCAACGGTTTCGGTTTCGAATCCTTCCCCTTTCAGCAGCAGACGCAAGGCTTCGCGAATGTCCGGCTGATCGTCGGCGACAAGAATGCGAGTTCTTGGTTGATTGGCGGGCATCATGGCGCGAAAAGTATCTCCCTGAATTTTACTTCTGATCTCGTTCGGAAATGTAT
>DATMMG010000144.1:0-10810 GCA_035569815.1 Candidatus Methylomirabilota bacterium | reverse complement strand
CGAAGGCAAGGAAGGCCGCCGCAAAATCCAAACCGTCGCAAGATCAGATTGCCGCCCGCGCCTATGAAATCTATCTCGAACGCGGCTGCACGCCCGGCGACCCCATGCAAGACTGGCTGCGCGCCGAACGCGAACTGGCCGCCCCGCAAAAAAAATCACGCTCCAAATCCAAAGTAATCACCTTCGCCGCGTAAATCCGGCCAATCACTGGAACGGCCCTTCCCTGTGGCACAGCCATTCCTGGCTGTGCTCTTGGACTCGTCACTCGCTGCTACGCTCTCGTCAACACCGCCGCCCGCGCCGCCTCCAGCAACTTCCCCGCATTCCCCCGAATATCCCCGTGCCCAAACACGGCATTTCCCGCCACCAGCAATTCCGCTCCCGCTTTCACGACGTCGGCCACGGTCTCCAGGTCCACTCCGCCGTCCACCTCAATCCGGAAATCGAGCTTTCGTTCCGCGCGCAACCGGGCCAGCGCCGCAATCTTGTTCAACGCGTTCGGAATAAATTTCTGCCCGCCGAACCCGGGATTCACGCTCATCACAAGGACGTGATGCACCAGGTCCAGCACCTCCGTGAGCGTCTCCACCGGAGTCGCCGGATTGATCACCACTCCCGGCTTGCACCCATGCGAAGAAATCAGGTGCAGCGTCCGGTCCAGATGGATGCAAGCCTCCTGATGCACCGAAATCCAATCCGCGCCGGCATTCGCAAACTCGGGGATGAACAGGTCTGGATTCTCGATCATCAAATGACAATCGAGAGGCACTTTCGCCGCTTTACGCAGACTCTTGACCACCGGCGGCCCCAGCGTGATGTTGGGCACGAAATGCCCGTCCATCACGTCCACGTGCAAAAGCGTGCCACCGCCATCAATGGCCTGCAGCGCATCGCTGCCGAGTTGCGCGAAGTTCGCGGAAAGTATCGAGGGCGCCAGTTCGATTTTCATAGCCAGTTTCCAGCTCCTTCTTCCAAACCAAAATTATACGCCCCACCACCCGAAATCCCGCCCATTCCCGTAGCGGCCACCTTCAGGTGGCCCCGCAATCCATGTAGGGGCGGCTTTACGCCGCCTTTTTTCCTTTTGCTTGCCTTTGTAGCGGCCGCCTTCTGAGGCGGGCGCTTTTTGTCTGAAGCAAAAATGAGCAATTGTCATTCTTCGCCTATCCCATAAGGATAGGCGAAGAACCTCAATCTCAGCCGCCCTTCTCAATTCAAATTGGAGCGTTCAGACCATCGCTTCCCGCCACGCCACGGAACACCTCTTCGCGCTGCTCTCCCTCACCAACTCCAATCCCATCATCACGCGCAATGCCTGCTCCGGCGTCACTTGCAATTCCTCCTTGCCCAGAATCGCGTCGCGCACATTCGCGTAAAAATCCCGCCAATCCCCGAACGATTCCACTTTCCACTTGCGCACGTTCTCGCCATCCACTTGCGTCACTTCTCCGAAATTTTCCGGCTTCTCCAGCATCCAGGATTCCCCCGGTCCGGGCGTCCTATTGCGCAAGGCACTCTCCAGCGGATCAAACTCCTTTTTCAAGTACGTTCCGTTCGTCCCCATCACCACAAATCGCGGCCGCAGCACCGCGCTGAGCATCGACTCGCCCAGCACCGCCATCACGTTCCCCGGATAGTGCAGCCAGATGTCGAACGCGTCATCGGTTACAAATCCTTCGCGTTCCGTGCGGACATCCGCCGTCACCCGCTCCGGCGGGCCAAACAAAGTCAACGTGTAGTCCAGGAGGTGCGGACCCAGATCCGCCAGCACGCCGCTTCCCGGGCCCGGCACTTCGCGCCACGCGCCCGGTTTCAGTTTCGGCCGGAACCGGTCATAGTGCGCCTCAAAACGCACGATCCTTCCGAGTTCCCCGCTGGCCACCAGTTTCCGCAGCCCTTGAAAATCCGCGTCAAATCTCCTGTCATGATACACGGTCAAAATTCGCCCCAGCTTTTTCGCCGCCCTCGCCAGGTCCAATGCTTCCTGCACGCTATTCGTAAACGGCTTATCCACCACCACGTCGCGCCCCGCCTCCAGGCACTGCATCGCAAACGGAAAATGCGTCTGGTTCGGAGTGGCGATCACGATCAACCGAATCGTCTCGATCGCCAGCAACTCTTCCAGGCTGCGCACGATCCGCGCGTCCGGGCAAAACCTCTTCGCCTCGTCGCCCGTCCGCTGCACAATCGCCGCCAGCCGCAGTCCCTCCACGGCCTGAATCACCGGCGCATGAAACCCCCGCCCCGCCAACCCAAACCCCACAAGCCCGACATCGATCACTTCCAGCTCCCCTCTTCAAGCGCCAGAGGCGCGACATAAGTTAGCCCAGTGCGCCTGCCCTGAGCGCAGCCGAAGGGTAAGCACTGGGTCTACTCAAAAAAAAACGTTCAAGCCCCGGAGGGGCGACAGGCTCTTCCCAATCCCAATCGCGCGAAAAGTGTATCACCTCCCCGCCGCGCCCCGCCCTGTAGGGCCCGCCTTCTGAGGCGGGCCGCTCTTCTCTTCTCGCTTTCACCTGTCATCTCAACTTTCTCTCCTCCTCCACCGCGTTATACTCTTCCCTCGTGCAAACATCCTCTTCTCCTCAAGACGCTCCCACCCGAGGCCTTTACCTCGGCCTCATCGTCACCGTGCTCGCCGTCCTCGCTTACGCCGCTTACATCACCATCCAGTTCGCCGGCATGCGCAAACTTCAGAGCGAACTCGTCGACCGCAATCGCCGCGATTCGTTGCAACTCCTGCGCATCCAGAACGATCTCAACACCCTGGGTCTCGCCATGCGCGACATGCAAGATCCCGCCGAACCTTATCCAATCCTCGCCTGGGTTCCGCAATTCGAACGCATCCGCACCGACCTCGAAGACGCCATCGAACACGAATCCGCTCTTACGCAAGCCACTCCCACCAGCGACCAACTCCTCTTTCTCAATCAGTCCCTCGCGCAATTCTGGGATTCCGTGAATCGCATGTTCGCCTTGGCGCAAACGGGATTCGAATCCGCCGCCTTCCAGCAAATTCGCGATACGCTGCAGCCGCGCCAGGCCTCTCTCAGCTCCGCCGTCTCCCGCCTCCTCGTGCAAAACAACGAAGCCGAAGAACGCGCGACGGCCAAAATCGCCGCCATCTACGACGGTGTCCAACGCCAGCTTTACGCCTTCCTCGCCGCCATTCTCATCGCTATCGTCGTCACCAGCCTCTATCTCATTCGCAACAATCACCGCCTCTTCCTTCAAGTCGCCGAGCTCTCTTCGCAACGCAGCGACCTCGCTCAAAAACTCATCGCCACGCAGGAATCCACTCTTCGGCACATTTCCCGCGAACTGCACGACGAATTCGGCCAGGTGCTCACCGCCATCGGCTCGCTCATTCGCCGAACCGGCAAGGAGCTTCCAGCGGATTCCCCAGTCCACGCCGACCTCCAGGAAGTCCAGGGCATCGCGCAATCCACGCTCGACAATATCCGCAGCCTCTCGCAAGCGCTGCATCCGGTGCTGCTCGACGAAGCCGGCTTGGTCTCCACTCTCGACTGGTACATCCCGACAGTGGAAAGGCAGACGGGTCTTGTGCTTCACTACGAAAAGTCAGGAGACGCGTATCCCGTGGGAGCATCCGCCAGCGTCCAGATCTATCGTGTTCTTCAGGAAGCGCTGAACAATGTCGCGCGCCATTCCGGCGCAACCGAAGCGTGGATTCGTGTGCAATTCGAACCCGGCGCATTGATTCTGGAAGTCGAGGATCACGGCAAAGGTTTTCGCCCTACCGAAGGACAAACCGGCATCGGACTCGTCGCCATGCGTGAGCGCGCGGAAATTCTAGGCGGCTCGGTCAGAGTTTCGCCGGTCCCCACCGGCGGAACGCTCGTTCACCTCCAAGTCTCTCGCGAACAGGTGGAACCCCATGCCGAATAAACTCACTGTCCTCCTCGTCGACGACCACGCCCTTGTCCGCCGCGGTTTTCGCCGCATCCTCGAAGACGAACCCACATTCGAGGTCGTCGGCGAAGCCAGCGACGGCCTCGAAGCCGTGCAACTCGCCGAGCAGCTCCACCCCGCCGTCATCGTCATGGATTGCGCGCTTCCGCAAATCAACGGCATCGAAGCCACCCGCCGCATCCGGGCGAAATTTCCCGATATCGCCATACTGATGCTCAGCATGCATTCCGAGGACACTCTCGTGCGCCAGGCCCTCGAGGCAGGCGCCCGCGGCTATATTCTGAAAAATGCGATGGATCTCGACCTCGTTGCCGCCATTCAGAAAATTGCCGAAGGCAAAACCGTTATTGACCCTCAAATCACCCTCACCGGCAATCTCAAGGGTGAGCGCGACACCGGCCTCACTCCCCGCGAACTCGAAATCCTCCAACTTATCGTCGCCGGCAAATCCAACAAGGAGATCGCCGCCGAGCTTAAATTGAGCGTCAACACCGTTTCCGTTCATCGCGCCAACATCATGGACGCGCTCGGCATCCACAAAACCGCGGAGCTGGTCGTCTACGCGATCAAGAACGGCCTGGTGACTCTTCCGTGAAGCGCCGCGATTTCCTGCAGCAATCCCTGGGCGCTGGATTCCTCTCCGTCGCTTTTCCTTTTTCATTCCCGTCAAGCGCGCCCGGATTTCAATTCGCCGATGTCACCGCACAAGCCGGCATCCAGTTCCAGCACAACAGCGGCGCGTACGGCGGCAAGCTCCTCCCGGAAACGCTCGGCTCCGGCTGCGCTTTTCTTGACTATGATGCCGACGGTTGGCCCGACATTCTCCTGCTCAACTCGATGGACTGGCCCGGCCACAAGCGCCAGCGTTCGACGCTCAAGCTTTATCGCAACAATCGCAACGGTACCTTCGCCGACGTCACCAAAGCCGCCGGCCTCGACATTGAAATGTACGGCATGGGCGTCGCCGTCGCCGATTACGACAACGACGGCTTCCCTGACATTTTCATCTCTTGCGTGGGCCAAAACCGGCTTTTCCGCAATACGGGGAATGGCGCGTTTATCGACGTCACGCAGAAAGCCGGCCTCCTCACCAAGCAGGGCTTCAGCACCTCCGCGCTTTGGTTCGACTACGATCGCGACGGCCTGCTCGATCTCTTCGTCTGCAATTACGTCCGCTGGTCTGCCGGCCACGACGTCTTCTGCAGCCTCGACGGCAAAAACAAATCCTACTGCACGCCCGAAGCCTATCGCGGCGACACCTGCTGGCTCTTCCACAATCGCGGCGACGGCACGTTCGAAGACGTCACCTCCACCAGCGGCATCTTTGACACCAGTTCCAAATCCCTCGGCGTCGCCATGCTCGATTTCGACCAGGATGGCTGGCCCGATCTTTTGGTCGCCAACGACACGCAACCCAATAAGCTCTATCGCAATCTCCGCAACGGCAAGTTCAAGGATGTCGCCGTCGAGATGGGCCTCGCCTTCAGCGACGAAGGCAAGGCGCGCGCGGGCATGGGCGTGGACTGCGCCGATTTCGACAACTCCGGCAAGCCCGGCATCATCATTACCAATTTCGACAACGAGATGCTCGGCCTCTACCGCTCCAATGGAAAATCGTTCGACGACGTCGCCATGCAAGCCGGCCTCGGCTCCGCCTCTCGCAACACCCTCGGCTTCGGCTGCGTTTTCTTCGACGCCGATCTCGACGGCCGCCTCGATCTCGCCGTCGCCAACGGCCACATCGACGACACCGTTCGCAACATCCGCGGCAACGTCGGCTACGCGCAAGCTCCGCAACTCTTCCTCAACCAGGGCGACTCAAAATTTCTTGAAGTCGCCGGCCAGCTTGGCGGCGGCTTCGCTCGATCGAAAGTCGGCCGCGGCTTGGCCGTCGCCGATTTCGACCGCGATGGCGATCTGGATCTTCTCCTCACCACCAACAACGGCCCGGCGTACCTTTATCGCAACGACCAACTCGCCGGAAATCGCAGCATTCGCCTGCACCTGCTGGGCACAAAATCCAATCGCGACGCCATCGGCGCAACAGTCCGCCTCCACTCGAATGGCCTAGTCCAGTCCCGACTCGTTCGCAGCGGCTCCAGCTACCTCTCCCAATCCGAACTACCCCTGACCTTCGGTGTAGGAAAACAAGACCAGATCGAAAAAATAGTAATCGACTGGCCCAGCGGCAAATCCGAGGAATACCCCAAACTGAAATCTGGAAGATCCTACCAACTAACTGAATCCAAAGGCATTATTGAGCTCTAAATGTAGGGCCCGCCTTCCGAGGCGGGCCGCTCCCAACCTTGGGAACGCCAATCTCCCGATTGGCGTCTCTTCGCTACGTCCCCAGCGTCTCTGCGAACTCTGCGTTAAATCTTTCTTCTTAATCTTCCCCTAATGTTTTCCCACTATTGCGCCCGCTCCCCGCTGGAAATATAAATGTCCCAACAAGCAGTCGCTTCCCACCTGGCTTTCCCTAGCCAAGACTGGAAGCACCCCAACAAACGTTGCGGCCGGGCCAACGACCCCCGGCCGCATTTTTTAAGAGCAATGGCGCCTGATAAACTTTAACCACTCCCAGGGGGGAAGAAATGCAACGCTGGCGCTCCCTAAGCGTTCTTGTTCTTGCCGTCACGGCCGTCTATCTCTCCGCATTCCCCACCGCCAATATTCCCTACGCGGTCACCGTCCTACTCCACACCGGCCTGGGCGTACTTGCCACACTCGGCATTCTCTTTTTTCTTTTTCGCGGCTTCACCCAGGAATCCTGGCTCGCGCGGTTCGGCTGGCTGTTCGTTTTAGCAGGCGGCACGCTCGGCGTAGTACTGATCAAAATCGGCACGCCGCATCGCCTCAAATTCTGGCTCTACGCGCACATCGCTCTCTGCCTCATCGGCGTTGTCTTCCTAGCTTCCTCCTGGTTCGCCTCTCGGGGCTGGCTCAACGTCGGCTTCCTCCAGCAATCCCTCCGCTTCGTCGGCGTCACCCTCCTCATCGCGTGCATCTCCTCCGCCGCCTGGTGGACCCGCACCATCGCCTGGAAGAATGCCTACCGCGTCAACAATCCTTCCATCGCGCCCGCCACCATGGATCAGGAAGGCGACGGCCCCAACGGAAAATTTTTCCCCAGCTCCGTTCAAACCAAGGACGGCAACTACATCCCCTCCGACTACTTTCTTAAATCGCAAGCCTGCGAGCGCTGCCACTCCGACATCTACAAGCAATGGCAAAGCTCGATGCACCACTTCTCTTCCTTCAACAATCAGTGGTATCGCAAAAGCATCGAGTACATGCAGGAAGTCGATGGCGTGAAGCAGACCAAGTGGTGCGCCGGCTGCCATGATCCCGCGCTGCTCTTCAGCGGCCTGATGGACACGCCCATCCAGCAAAACATTCACAAGCCCGAAGCCAGCGCCGGCCTCAGCTGCATGATGTGCCACAGCATCGTGCAGGTGAAAAGCACAATGGGGCAGGGAGATTTCGTCCTCGAATATCCGAAGCTCCACGAACTTGCCGCCAGCGAAAATCCCGTCATCCGCTCGCTTCACGATTTTATGGTCCGCCTGAATCCGGAGCCGCACCGCCGCGTCTTTCTCAAACCTTTCATGCGCGATCAGGTTCCCGAATTTTGCTCCGGCTGCCACAAGGTCCATCTCGACCAGCCGTTCAACAATTACCGCTGGCTGCGCGGATTCAACGAGTACGACAACTGGCAGGCCAGCGGCGTCTCCGGCCAAGGCGCCCGCGCGTTCTATTACCCTGCCACTTCGATGATGTGCGCCGACTGCCACATGCCGCTCGTTCCCTCAAAGGACGAGGGCAATCTCGACGGCTACGTCCACTCTCACCGCTTCCCCGGCGCCAACACTGCCGTGCCCGTCGCCAACGAAGATGCCGCGCAACTCGACGCCAGCCGCAATTTCCTTCGGGACAAGCAGCTCAGCGTGGACATCTTCGCCATCTCTCCCGTCTCCAAAACGGAATCCCTCAAATCTGATGCCGGCTATCCCAAGCAGGAACTCTCCACCACCTTCGCCGTCGGCGAAGAATCCGACAGTTCCGCCCCGCGTGGTCCTGCCGGAGAAGCGCGCCCCATCACCGCGCCACTCGGACGCGTGGATGCCGCCGTCCGCCGCGGCGACGATGTTTTGGTCGATGTCGTGGTCCGCACCCGCAAGGTCGGCCACTTTTTCCCCGGCGGCACCGTGGACGCCTTCGACGTGTGGCTCGAACTCCAGGCCACCGACGAAAGAGGCCAGACCATTTTCTGGAGCGGCAAGGTCGAAGACGACGGCAAAGGCCCCGTCGAACCCGGCGCGCATTTCTACAAATCTCTCCAAATCGACGGCCACGGCAATCCCATCAACAAGCGCAACGCCTGGGCCACCCGCGCCGTCGTCTATGTCCACTTAATTCCACCCGGCGCCGCCGACACCGCACACTTCCGCCTGCACATCCCCGAATCGGGCGGCGATCACATCACGCTCCATTCGAAACTCAACTACCGCAAATTCCAGTGGTGGAACACGCACTTCTCTTTCGGTGGCACTCCCGATGTAAATCAATCCGGCGATGTAGCCAAAGACCACGACGATCGCAAGTGGGACTTCAACGGCGATCTCTCCGACGTCTCCGCCAAATCCAAATCCATCCCCGATCTCCCCATCATCACTCTCGTCGAAGACACCAAAGACCTCCGCGTGCTTCCTCACTCGGCGCCCGCGCCAACTCCGCAAATCAGCCTCGCCAAAGACGACTGGACCCGCTGGAACGACTACGGCATCGGCCTCTTTCTTCAGGGCGATCTCAGCGGCGCCGAACAGGCCTTCGCCAAAATCACCGAAATGGCGCCCGATAATTTCGACGGCTGGACCAACGTCGGCCGCGTCCGCGTCCAGGAAGGCAACACCGAAGGCGCAAAAGTCGTTCTCCTGAAAGCACTGGCCTTGAAACCCGATCTGCCCCGCGCCAATTTCTTCTACGCTCGCGTCCTGAAAGAAGAAGGCCACTACGACGAAGCGGCGCGAACGCTGCAATCCGTCCTCGCGCAATTTCCCCGAGATCGAGTCGTCCACAACGAACTGGGCCGCGTCTTTTTCCTTGAAAAGCGCTACGCCGACGCTGTGAAAGAATTCCAGCAGACGCTGGCCATCGATCCCGAGGATCTCCAGGCCAATTACAATTTGATGCTCTGCTACACCGGCCTCGGCGACGAAGCCCGCGCCAACGAACACAAGGAACGCTACCTCCGCTTCAAAGCCGACGAATCCTCTCAATCTCTGACCGGCGCCTATCGCCAATCTCATCCTGAAGACAACAACGAGCGCCAATCCATTCACGAACACGTCTCCGTCCCGCTCCAAGCCAAAAAAGTTCCAGCGACAAAATCTTCCGCAGGAGCCGGCCGCTGAACTTTACCCGTACGTCAAACCGCACTAGATGTCATCCCGAACCCGCGCCGTTTGCGGGTGAGGGATCTGCTTTCATGAACAATCAGGATCAATCGGAAAAGCGAGGACCCCTTAAATGACCTGGATTAAGACCCTCCGCCTCGAAGACGACGAACGAGTCCGCGAGTTGGTCCTGAAACAGCGCCAACTCTATCCCATCGAATACTCGACGCCCGCCCCAACAGTCGATCGCGGCTTCGAAAACAGCATCGTCGGCTCCCACACGCTCTTCCCCGACGTACTCTTCCACTCCTTCAGCGCGTTCGGCGCCATGATGTCGCCCGACCTTCCCCTCAAGCGCCATCAGCACGAAATGATCGCCACCATGGTCTCCGTCACCAACCGCTGCTTCTATTGAATCGAATCCCACGCAGAGTTTCTGCGTCGCACCAGCCTCAACGACGAAATGGTCGCCACCCTGCAAAAAGATTTCCGCACCGCCCCGATTAGCGATCAGGACAAAGCCATGCTCGAATACGTCGTAAAGCTCACCCGCGACGCCACCCAGTGCAGCCGCTCCGACCATGACAATCTCCGAGCCGCCGGCTTCGATGACCGCGGCATCCTGCAAATCACCCTGATCGCCTCGTGGTTTAATTACATCAATCGCGTCGCCGACGCCCTCGGCGTCGGCCGCGACATCCCGACGGAGACTCGATGAAGAAGCTTGTCCTCGTTTTTTTTCTTTTTCTGCCATTCTATCCTTTTAATGGTTATCGGGAGGGCACGGCTTCAGCCGTGCCGAAGAGCCCGGAGAGGATCTGGGCTTCAGCCCCTGAGGTATCCGCCCAGGCGACAAACTCCCAACCCGCCATCACCTTCCGTGACATCACCTCCCAAGCTGGCATCCGTTTCGTCCACAACAACGCCGCCTTCGGCAAAAAATATCTGCCGGAAACCATGGGCCCCGGCGTTGCTTTCATCGATTACGACAACGACGGCTGGCCCGATATCTTTCTCGTCAACGGCGCTAACTGGCCCGGCCAGCCCTCCAAGCACTCCACGTCCAAGCTCTACCACAACAATCACGACGGCACGTTCACCGACGTCACCCACAAAGCCGGCCTCGACATCGAACTCTTCGGCATGGGCGTAGCCGTCGGCGATTACGACAACGATGGCTTCGACGATCTCTTCGTCACCGCTCTGGGCCAAAGCCACCTCTTCCACAACAATGGCAACGGCACCTTCACCGACGTCACTCAAAAAGCCGGCCTCCTCGGTCCGAAAGAATTCAGCACCAGCGCCGCGTGGGTGGACTACGACAAAGACGGCAAGCTCGATCTCGTCGTCGCCAACTACGTACAGTGGTCCATCGAAAGCGACCTCTACTGCACGCTCGACGGCAAAAGCAAATCCTATTGCACGCCCGAATCGTACAAGGGCACATCTGTCCGCCTCTGGCGCAATCGCGGCGACGGCAC
>DATMMG010000143.1:0-15415 GCA_035569815.1 Candidatus Methylomirabilota bacterium | reverse complement strand
CGGTCGTACCTGATGCGGCGCTGCAAGAGTTCGATGAGTTCCTGCTGGCGGGCCAGGCCCTCGCAAATCTGGAGGAGTTGTGCCGCGGCGGAGTTTAGCGTGTAGTTGAATTTGACTTCGCTTGACTCCGCACCCGCTTCCCAGCGAAAGGTTTTTTCGCCGAGGTTTGCGATCTTGCGATGGACGTCCAGGTCCAGTCCCTTGAAGTGGTGAAGTTCGGCGGCCAGTTGGAAAATTTTGGTTCGCAGCGCTGGGCCAATTTCGAAGGGAGTCGCGCCGGCGTCCTCGTCCAGTTGGCGAATTTCGTATGTGGCGGCGGCCGAATTTTCCTGGATGCGGATCTCGATAAATTCCGGGACGCTGGATTTGAAGATGCGGCGATAAGTAAACCAATTGCCGGTGGGGCCGGCCGCCGAAGCGAAAGAAAAAAGCGCGGCGCAGAAGAAAAGAAGGCAGAGGCGGCGAGAGAAAATGCTCATCGGGGTGGCTGCGGACTGGAAATTCGCGCTGCGGATCGCGAACGGGACGCAACAGGGGCCACAGGGGCCACGGTTTTCAGCGAGCGCCGGGAGCGGGGATCGCCCGAAAGCCCGAAGCGGCGCGCGAACTGTTCACCCTGGAGATGGCAGAGGGCGACGGCGAGCGCGTCGGCGGCGTCGGAAGGCTCAGGCGTTTCCTCCATTTTCAGGAGCGCGCGCACCATTAATTGCATCTGCTTTTTGTCGGCGTGGCCGTAGCCGGCAACGCAGGCTTTCACTTCGCGCGGGGAATAGCTTCGCACTTCAACGCCGTGCTGCTCGGCGGCCAACAGTACGACGCCACGAACTTCCGCGAGGCGCAGGGCGGTGCGCATGTTCAAAGCGGTGAATACCGATTCCACAGCCAGGGCATTGGGATGAAATTCCTCAATTAATTGGCAGAGGAGAGCGTGGACATCCTGCAGGCAGGCGCCCGGGGAAGATTTTTGCCGTTTGGGGGGAATGCGAAGCGCGCCATAGCGCAACACGTGGAAATTGCGTCCATCTGTTTCGATCACGCCGTAGCCAGTCGGCCCTGATGCCGCGGGATCGACGCCCAGGATGCGGCGAAGAATCGGAGGTTCGGAGTGGCTGGTTGGAACGGGCATCCCGGATAGTCTACGGCAAGGAATCACGCCCGCCAAATCATTATGACCGGGAACGGGCACCAAGAAAAAAGACCACCGGGGTTATCCCGATGGCCTCGTAAAAACTGCGAGTGGAAAGCCCGAACTAGTTTGCGCCGACGGCCGCCTGGATTTCGGACTCGTCGATGTCGAAGTTGGCGTAGACGTGCTGCACGTCGTCATGCTCTTCGAGGGCTTCCACCAGGCGCAACATCTGTGTGGCCTGCGCGCCGGTCAGCTTGATGTAATTTTGCGGAACCATGCCGATCTCCGCCGATGCCGGAGTGACGCCCGCTTTGGCGAGCGCTTCTTTCACGGTCTCGAGGGATTCGGGCGGGGTCACGATGTACCAGGCGGAGCCGTCGTCCTTCATATCCTCCGCACCGGCTTCCAAAACCAAATCGAGCAATTTTTCTTCGGAGGCCGCTTCCTTCGCAACAGTGATCTCTCCTTTGCGATGGAACATCCAGCCCACGGCGCCGGCTTCAGCCATATTGCCGCCGTTTTTCGTCATCAAATGGCGAAACTCGCCCACGATGCGATTGCGATTCGTGGTGACCACCTGAATCAGCAAGCCCACGCCGCCGGGCCCGTAACCTTCAAACATGGCTTCTTCGTATTGTTCGCCCTCGAGTTGGCCGGTGCCGCGGAGGATGGCGCGCTCGATATTGTCGTTCGGCATGTTTTCGTTTTTGCCAGCCAAAATAGCCGTGCGTAAGCGGGGATTGGAGTTCGGATCACCGCCGCCGATGCGAGCGGCGATGCTGATTTCTCGAATGATGCGAGTGAAAACGCGGCCGCGCTTGGCGTCCGTGGCCGCTTTCTTGTGCTTGATTGTTGCCCATTTTGAATGCCCAGACATGACAAATCCTCTTTATCGCTCGCGACCGCCGGGCGGTCAGCTGAATTTGGATTAATGGCCCCCGCCACTGGCAAGGAATGCGCGCGTGGCTCATTCAACCTGCATTGCGGGGTCGCCCTGTGCGGAGACCGACAATGTGCCGCGAAAAGTCCAACCCAACCGCGAGCCATCCTTTTCCGGAACCTTCGAATTTTAGCACACTTAAGAAGTCACGGGAATGGCGAGGGGGCTTGGAAAAGCCCCGTCACATCGTATCCCTCTGGCAAAGCTGACAGGATTGAGCGACAAGAGGCGGAACGAGATGGCCGGGCGGCTAGGGGGCGGGCCGGATGCGATTCACGGCGCGTTCGACGGCCTCCAGCGTGGCAGCAATGTATTCCCGGGGCGACCATGTTTTCATTCTTTCGAAAGCAGCGGCCCGAAGTTTTGCGAGCCGCTCCGGGTCGGAAAGCGCCCGGCGGAGGAGGGAAGCCAGCGCAGCCACATCCCCACAAGGATAGATAAAGGAACGGTCAACCGGCGCGATGAGGTCGCGGCCCGCGCCCACCTGGTCGCTGGCCGCGGCCATGCAGCCGCACAGCATCGCTTCGTTGACGACCAGACCGAAAGGTTCGTATTCCGAGGGGAGGACGAGCAGGTCAGAGGCGGAATAACATGCCGGGAGTTGCGATTGATTCACGAAGCCGAGGAATCGAACATTGTCGTCGCAGCCGAGGCGGGCCGCCTCCGATTGCAGGGCTTCGCGCAAGGGGCCTTCGCCGGCAAAGACCAGCAGAGAGTTGGCCATTTTCGCCTGCGAGAACGCTTGAAGCAGATCGAGGGGACGCTTCCAGGGCTGGAGCTTCGCGCAGAAAAGAATCACTGAAGTGTCCGGACGAGCCCCCCAGGAGGCGCGGAGTGCATCCCGGTCAACCAGCCGGGATTGCATGATCCACCAATCGTTGTCCACGACGAACGGCACCCGAGTGACATGCTCATCTGGGATTCCCAGTGAACGCATCAAGTCGCAGGTACCCGAGGAAGGGGCAACGACCTGGCTTGCCAGACGGTACAACAGGGGCCAGAAGGCGCGCTTTACAGGGCCTTTCCATCGGCTGGAATCCCGGGGGGCCAGGGATGTGGCGTCGGTGCCAAAGAGAAAGGCGGAGCGGGACAGTTTGCTGGCAAAATAAGTGA
The DNA here is from genome assembly GCA_035569815.1 of Candidatus Methylomirabilota bacterium. Classification (GTDB taxonomy): domain Bacteria; phylum Acidobacteriota; class Terriglobia; order Acidiferrales; family UBA7541; genus Acidiferrum. The sequence goes on along the minus strand of DATMMG010000143.1, from coordinate 12,233 downwards.
TCCAGAAAGAGGCCCGGATGTAGCCCGTGGGACAGAATACGGCGTCGAAGTTTCCTTCGCGGACTAAATTCCAAAGGCCGGGATTGTACAGACCGAAAAAACCTTCGGAGTCCGTGCCTTTGTTGGGGATCTCAATCCATTCATAACCATCGAGCAGGGGAATGTCCCATTGGAAATTCGCGCCAAATTCGGGGTCAACTCCCGGTTTAGCCCCGCGCAACCTGCAGTAGGCCGTTCTCACGTCGAGCCGAGGGTGCCCGGCCATTCTCTTGAGCAATGGCGACATATATTGAACGGGGTGTCCGCAGACGAAGAGAACCCGGTAACGAGAATCAGGCACGTTGGGCACCTGACAAAGAAAGGGCGGGATTCGGATTCAATAAGGAGTAGCGCACAGGGTGGAAGCTCCTCATCTCCAAATTATACATTGGCAATGCGCGGCGACCTCGCGGCCTGCCGGCGGCTACAGATTCTGCCACCAGGACATTTCGCCTCCGTATCGACCATCAACGTCAGCGAACAGAAATGTAGTCATTCTTACCGGTTGCCTGGCCCCGCCAGGCTCAAGCCGGACTCGGTCGGCGATTCATGCATGCTAAGGATGTGCCAACGGTTGTCGGATCTGCGACAAAGCATCATGCCCCGGCCCGCGGTGTGTATGGACGGAGAATCGATCGTGTAGTCATACAAGCTCCACACTACATCGCCGACGGCTCGCTGGTCGCGCATTGTCAGGCAAAGATGGACGTGAGGGGTCGCCCCAAAATATTTCTGCTGAAAATGGTTGGTGGCCTCGTCGCGCCCGCGCAGTTCCCCGCTTGAAGAGCTGAGCACGAAGTCCGGGTCGAAACAGGAAGCCAGTTTGTCCGCGTCCTTGTTGTTAAAAGCCTCGGAGCAGGAACGCATTGCTTGGTCCATGTCCGCGATCAGAGACGCTTCAGCGGAACTTGATGGCGCGATGCCCAGGCGCGCAACGCTGCGTTTCAGATCAAGTGTTACGCCCAATTGTTCCAGAAGATCCACGCCAAGGATGCCGTCGACCTTGCCGCCACACGCTTTGGCGATGGCGCTCAAGTCGATCGCCGGAAGCTTTACGCCTTGCAGAATGTGATTACCCAGGGAGAGCTCGCCGATCGACACTTCGCGCGCGTTGAGAGCGGTTGATTCATGCCAGGATTGGATTTGCACCGTCCGGCTGTGGCCCCGTGGAAATGACTTCTCATTGAGCAGGGACGTGGCAGCCGTGTCTACGAGGAAACGTTTTTCGACGTTGTCTGCGCGAAGAATTGCTATCGGCAGACGGTCGCAACGTTGAAGCGGAATCTCATTTTCATACCCCGGGGTCTGCGCTTGAGCTCGCCAGGCAGCGGGGATAAGGTTCAACCCTGCGATCACTCCAGCGGCCAAAAACAGACAAATTCGCATCACTCCCTCGATTGCACGGGTCCGGTGGCCTGGTCGAGCCGCTGCAAAATCGCGCCGCGGACCAGGCGGAATGCGTTTGGATCCCGGAATAGCCGCGAGCTCCAGTTCGCGCCCATCGCCAGGGCCTGAATTTCGAACGCCAACTGGGGTACGTCTACTTCCTTCTTGAGTTCGCCGGCCAGCTGCGCGTCGCGGGCTGCGTGCTCCAGATTCCCCAGCCACTTTTTCATCAATTCCACGATCTGATCCCGGACGCGCCCCGGCCGGTCGTCGAATTCCAGCGAAGCCGCGGAAAAAAAACAGCCGCCGGGAAAAACCTTCTTCTCGCCATATGCCAGCCAGTTCTCGCAGAGCGCGTGAAGACGCTTCAGCCCGTGAAATTCGTACGCCGGGCGGACCACCCTCTCAACAAAAATATCGCGAGCCTCATCCACAACCGCGCATTGCAAATCTTCCTTGGAACCAAAGTGGGCAAAAAGCCCGCTCTTGCTGATTTGCAGCGCGGAGGCCAGTTTCCCGATCGACAACCCCTCAAGCCCCTCCAAAGAAGCCAGGTTAACCGCCTTTCGAAGGATGGCGCGGCGGGTCTTCAGCCCGCGAGGACGGCGCACAATAGCTTTCCTATCTCGACCGGCGCTATGGCTCGGCGGGGCGGGAGTCTTCGTTCGTAGTTGGATGGTCTTCATATGCGTCAACGACAATAGCACGACCGTTCGTGTTATTACAAGCGGCTTAGGACCCCGATTCCCCGCAAGGGGAGTGAGCTTGCCCGGCTTTTTTCGCCCACGCGACTGCCGCTGCAAGCCTTCTTTGCGGTTCCTTTTTTGGCCAAGTCGGCGGGCACGGCAAACACCGGGAACGCGATAGTCACCCACACATAAAGGTGACTATCGCGGCGGCGATTGGATATAATCCCGCCATCATGCCGAACCAAGAAACGCTGTACCACGTGGCCGGCCGGGTCGCCACCATTACGCTCAACCGGCCCGACAAGCTGAACGCCTGGACGGCCGTGATGGAAGGCGAAGTGCGCGCGGCGATGCAAGATGCGGACCGGGACGACAATGTTCGCGTAATTGTCCTAACGGGCGCGGGACGCGGATTCTGTGCGGGCGCGGACATGTCACTGTTGAGTACGGTTGCGGAAAAGGGGCTCGATGCTGCCAGGCGAGCACAGGCTGTGCAACCTGCTACCGGAAGCCGCGAGAGTGTGCGGCCCGATTTCCAAAAGAAATATTCCTATTTTCCCGCGGTTACCAAACCCGTGATTGCCGGCATTAACGGCCCGGTTGTGGGCTTGGGTCTGGTGATCCCGTTGTACTGTGATTTGCGGTTGGCGTCAGATGGTGCGCGGTTCGGCACGGCATTCGCACAACGAGGACTCATTGCCGAATACGGCATGGCGTGGATGCTGCCGCGCCTGGTGGGACACGCCAATGCGCTAGACCTGCTTTTTACCGCACGAATGATCGATGCCGCGGAAGCGTTGAGAATGGGATTAGTGAACCAGATCTATCCGCAAGGAACGTTTTTGGAAAACGTGCAGAAATATGCGATGAATCTCGCCTCCAGTGTCAGCCCCAGGTCCTTGCGGGTGATCAAACGGCAGGTGTATGAGGCGATGTTCCAATCGCTTGCGGAAGCGTTTGAGAGTTCCGAGCAGGAAATGCTGGCGAGCTTGCAGTCCGAGGATTTCAAGGAAGGCGTGGCGCACTTTATCGAAAAGCGGGCCGCAGCTTTCACAGGAAGATAAGGACGCTCCCGTGAACTTCGAATTCAGCGACAAGGTGAAGGAGTTTGAGCGCAGGCTGCAAGCCTTCCTGGACGAGCATGTCTATCCAAATGAGCAGCGCTACCGCGACGAAATCGAGAGGAATCGTTGGTTGCCGACGAGGATCATTGAAGAGCTCAAGCCAAAAGCGCGTGCGGCCGGCCTGTGGAATCTTTTCTTGCCGGAAAGCGAGCTCGGAGCGGGACTGACAAATCTGGAGTACGCCCCGCTTTGCGAGATGATGGGCCGCAGCGAGATGGGACCCGAGGTCTTCAATTGTTCCGCGCCGGACACCGGCAATATGGAAGTGCTCGCCCGGTATGGCACGCCGGAACAGCAGGAACGCTGGCTCAAACCGTTGCTCGCGGGTGAGATCCGATCGTGCTTCGCGATGACGGAGCCTGCCGTGGCGTCGTCCGACGCGACAAATATCGAAGCAAGAATCGTCCGCGATGGCGATCACTACCTGATCAATGGCCGGAAGTGGTGGACCTCCGGGGCGGGCGACCCGCGCTGCAAAATCGCAATCTTCATGGGGAAGACGGATCCCACGGCCCAGCCCCATAAACAACAGTCGATGATCCTGGTGCCGCTGGACACGCCGGGAGTGAAAATCGAACGGCTTTTGAAAGTGTTTGGGTATGACCACGCGCCGCACGGCCACGGTGAGCTCACTTTCGAGAACGTCCGCGTTCCCGCCTCAAATATCCTGCTCGGCGAAGGGCGTGGCTTTGAGATCGCGCAAGGGCGGCTGGGGCCCGGCCGAATTCACCACTGTATGCGGTGCATCGGTGTGGCGGAGCGAGCGCTGGAAACAATGTGCAAGCGCGTGCAAGCTCGCACAGCATTTGGGAAATCGTTGGCCGAACAAGACACCATTCGCGCCGCCATCGCCGAGTCGCGCATGGAGATTGAACAAGCGCGGTTGCTGACGCTGAAGGCTGCATACATGATGGATACCGTGGGGAACAAAGCGGCGCGAGCGGAGATTGCGATGATTAAAGTGGTCGCGCCCAATGCCGCTCTGCGCGTGCTGGATCGCGCGATTCAGGCGCACGGGGGTGCGGGCGTATCACAGGACACCTTCCTCGCAGCTGCGTGGGCGAACGTACGAACCCTCCGAATTGCCGATGGGCCGGATGAAGTACACGTGGAATCGATTGCCAAGTGGGAACTGGCCAAAGGCAAGAAATCGGCGAGCGCTTCAGTTTCGCGCTGATACAAAGACGCCGCACCTGTCGGCGTTAGGCGACCCTTCCGGGAGATATGCATGCCTCCATTGGTTGTTAGCGGTCCGCAATCCCTGAAGGAATTCGTCGGCCGGGAATTTCCGGTCACGGAATGGTTCCCTATTTCACAGGAACGCATTGCACTCTTTGGGGAAGCCACCGAAGACCGGCAGTGGATCCATCTGGACCAGACAAAGGCGAAGAACGAATCTCCCTACGGCACGACGATCGCTCATGGATTTCTTACGCTTTCTCTGATCAGCTATTTCTTGAAATCGGCGATTCAGATCCAAAGCGGTGTGCGGCTGGCAGTGAACTATGGATTGAACCGCGTGCGCTTTCCTGCCGCCGTCCGTGCTGATTCGCGAATCCGGGCGCGTGTTGCATTGCTCGCCATCAAGGAACTGCCTGACTCGCTGGAAGCGACGTTCAATGTAACGATCGAATGTGAAGGTACCGAAAAGCCGGCTTGCGTTGCGGAGTGGATCGTACGCTACTACACGTGAGCCACGCGGTTTTGCGCACCCATTCGGATAATCTGAACCTGAAACCCCGTGCGGCGCTAGACCTGCCGTGTCTGCGCTCCGTGCCACGATGCTCGCAGGAGCATTTGGATCGTGTCGGGCATGGAGGCAAAGCGTTCGTCTTTGGTCAGGCCCTGATGATAGCGATAATAAATCTGCTGGACGATGACGGCAAGTTTGAAACGTGCGAACGCCAGATAAAATGCGATCTGCGAAGAATCGGCTCCGGTTTTCTGGGCGTAAGCGTGCACAATTTCCGCCCGCGTCAGGCTGCCGGGAACGTTTGTTGGGCCCCAGCGGTTTTTTTGTAGTTCTTCCGAATCCGCCGCGTCGATCCAATAGGCCAACGTGGTCCCAAGATCCGTCAGCGGGTCCCCAATCGTGCACATCTCCCAATCGAGGACGCCCACAATTTTAGTGATGTCATTCGAATCGAGCACCACGTTGTCGTATTTGTAGTCGTTATGGATCAGCGAAACGCCGCTCTTGGACGGCATGTGCTGTTGCATCCACGCCGTGATTTTCTCCACTTCCGGATAATCGTGAGTTTTTGAACCGTAGTAACGCTCCGTCCACCCGCGGACCTGCCTCTCCAGATACCCTTCGGGTTTCCCCAGATCGGAAAGGCCCACCGCAGCGTAGTCCACTCGGTGAAGCCGAATGAGATTATCGACAAAGGACTCGCTCAAGCGCCGCGCTTTTTCCGCGGAAAGATCCAGACTCGGCGGCACCTGCCTTCGAACAATTACGCCGTGAATCGGATTCATCAGGTAGAACGGCGCGCCGATCACGGATTCGTCGTCGCAATAATGAAGCACTTCCGGAGCCGGAGCATAGGCGGAGTGCAGCTTCGAAAGCACGCGAAATTCGCGGCTCATGTCGTGAGCGGATTTGACCTTGCTGCCGAACGGAGGCCGCCGAAGCACAAGCTCCCTGGCGCCAAGACTCAACGAATACGTCAAGTTGGAATGGCCGCTGGGGAACTGGCGGACCAGGAGCTCGCCGGCCTCGTTCGGAAACTGACGGCGCAGATACGGTTCAAGTCTGGCCAGGTCAAGCTCTTCTCCCGGCCGTATGGGCGCGGGGAGGTCGAGCAAGTCACTCATCCGGAGGCCTCCTTAGCGGTGGGTCAACATCGCGGGATCGTCTAGATGCGGTTGACAATTGAAACAGCTGAGTGTGAATCGCTCACCCGAATATAGGAATTCGCTCCAGGATGAGTTCCGCGACATCCAGCTCACACTTAATGTGTTTTCCGTGGACAACTGCAGCGCGCGCTGCATGGCCACCGCAATGGGTCCCCCGGAAGTGAAAATCACCGTCTTTTCTCCCCGGCTGCCGGCGGAGAGGAACTTGGTGAGGCCGGAGTTCACTCGAGAGCAGAATTCCGCCCAGGTCTCCACACCCGGCGGGCAAATTGTTCCGCGAACCCATTTGCCGACGACGGCCTCGAACAACTTTTGAGAAGTGGCCCGCCGATCGATTGAGCCGGAGGCAGACTGAAAGGCGGAGTGGAGATCGCGAATCTCTTGGTCGCGTTCGAGCAGTTCGGGCAGACTGCGTTCCAGGACTGCCTCACCTTGATATTCGTCAAATTCGCGCAACTCCTGGGGGTCGGGAAACCGCACGCCGGCTTTCCGGCACTCAGCGCTCACCACCGCGAGAGTGTCTTTTTGCCGGACGCACGGCCCTGTGCAGGCACGGTCGAAAACGAATTTTTGTCGCGCCAAATATTCGCCTAGAAGGCGCGCCTGCGCCTCGCCCAGCTTGGAGAGCTTGTCGTAATTTGGCTCGAGGTACGAAGCCTGTGCATGACGGACGAGAAAGACGACGCCCATTTCTGACTGACCCCCTCCGTCAGATGTTCAACAGCGCGGAGCGCCGCCGCGCTAGGCGGTTGCACCCTGTTCTCTGGCAAACTCCGCAAATGTCTTGCCCTCTTCGGCAAGTTGTTTCAGCAAGGGCGCGGGCTCCCAGAGTTCCCCATGCTGACGCTGGAATATGGTGATGCGATCGTAAACGTGTCTCAGTCCCACTGTGTCGGCATACCACATCGGTCCGCCGCGATGCGCGGGGAAACCGTAGCCGTAGATATAAATAATGTCGATATCGGAGGCACGCAGCGCGATGCCCTCGTCCAGAATGCGCGCTCCTTCGTTCACCAAAGCGTAGAGGCAGCGATCCACGATTTCGTCGGAAGAGATTTTCCGCTGCACAATTCCAGCCTCTTCCACCCACTTACGGATGAGTTCGCCGACAGCCAGATCCGGCGTGGCGCGCCGCTGCTCGTCATATTTGTACCAGCCCGCGCCAGTTTTCTGGCCGTAGCGCCCGAGTTCACACAGGCGGTCTTCGACGAACGGTTGGCGAATCCCGGGCGTTTCCAGATGACGATATTCCTTGCGAATGCGCCAGCCGACATCGAGCCCCGCAAGGTCCCCCGTGGCGAGCGGCCCCATCGCCATGCCGAAATTGGAGAGTGCCTGGTCGACGGCATCGACGCCCGCTCCTTCTTCGACAAGGAATTGAGCTTCGCGGCGGTACGGGCCAAACATGCGATTGCCGACAAATCCCCGGCAGTTGCCCACGAGCACTCCAACTTTGCCGAGCGATTTTGAAAGTTGCATGCATGTGGCGACCACTTCCTTGGAAGAAGCTTTGCCCCGGACAATTTCCAGCAACCGCATGACATTCGCGGGGCTGAAGAAATGCGTTCCGATGACGGATTCCGGCCGTGAAGTCGCGGAAGCGATCTCGTCGACGCTTAACGTCGACGTATTGCTTGCAAGGATGGCGCCCGGCTTGCACACCCGATCCAATTCCTTGAACACTTCCTTTTTCAGAGCCATGCCTTCAAAAACGGCTTCGATCACCAGGTCCACATTTGAGAAAGCGTCATAGGCGAGCGTGGGAGTTATTCTCTTCAGCCGTTCTTCGGCGGTCTTCTGCGAGAAGCGCCCGCGATTCACTGAATTCGCATAATTCGACTGGATGGTTGCGAGCCCCCGATCGAGCGCCGCTTGGTCCGCCTCTTTCAGAAGCACGGGAATACCCGCGTTGGAGAGCACCATGGCGATGCCGCCGCCCATCGTGCCCGCGCCCACAACGGCCGCGGAATGAATCGGAATAACGTTCGTCTGTTTCGGAATGTCGGGAATTTTGGCGACTTCCCGCTCGCTGAAGAAAACGTGAATCAACGATTTGGATTGTTCGGAGAAGAGGCACTCGATAAAAAGCTTTTGCTCGGCCTTGCAGCCTTCTTCAAACGGCATTTTCGTGGCGGCCTCCACGGCATCGATGGCCCTGGCAGGGGCCAGCAGGCCCCGCTGTTTCTTGGCAGCCGCTTCTCGCGCGGTGGAAAAGACCAGCGCGTTTTCCGCCGCGTTTCCAAGCTTTTCGTTGCGCTCGCGTGTCTTGGGGGCTGCCTTGCCGGCCACTTCAATAGCAAACGCAACTGCTCCGGCGAGAAGGTCGCCTTCGATGATGCGATCAATGATGCCTAACTTCAGCGCCTCTTCTGCATTAATCGGATTGCCGCTCACGCACATTTCGACGGCTTTGGTCACGCCTGCGAGCCTCGGCAGGCGCTGTGTGCCCGCCGCGCCGGGAATCAGCCCGAGCTTGACCTCGGGTTGGCCGAATTGCGCCGTAGCTAGGGCCGCGCGATAGTGCCCGGCCATCGCCAGTTCCATTCCTCCGCCAAACGCCGTTCCGTGAATGGCCACAATCACCGGCTTCGCGCTGTCTTCGATTTTCAGGAGCAACGGAAGCAAGCCTGCGCCGCGCGGCTTGCCCGAAGTCATCTTTCCGAATTCCTTGATGTCCGCGCCGGCGACGAACGTGCGCCCGCCGCCGATCAGAACCGCAGCTTTGACGCTGGCATCGCTCGCGATCTGGTCGAGCACCTCGGAAATGCCCTCGGGGACGCCGGGGCTCAGAGCGTTGACCGGAGGATTATTGATCGTAATGACGGCGATGCCGCCGTTGCTTGTGAGTTGCACCAGTTCAGTCATCGAATGGCTCTTTTCTTATGTGATTGTACCCTACGCGCCTTTGGCGGAGACGCCGCCGGAGTCGATCACCATCGAAGCAATGCGCTCGCGATGAAACGTGGCGTCACCGAACGCCGTCTCCGACGCCTTCGCGCGCCGGTAGTAAAGGTGAAGATCGTTCTCCCAGGTGAACCCCATGCCGCCGTGAATCTGGATGCCGCGATTGCCGACGGTCCGAGCGGCATCGCTGCAGTACATCTTGGCGATGGAAACCGCGGTCGGAGCGTCCGGCAAGTTTTCTTCAAGCGCCCAACCCGCGTAGTACACAGCCGACCGGGAGCTCTCGGTTTCCAGATACATGTCCGCGCACTGATGCTGCACCGCTTGAAAGATTCCGATGGGTTTGCCGAACTGCTTCCTCGTTTTGGCATATTCGACGGTAACGTCGAGGGTCCGTTGCATGCCGCCGACCAATTCGGCCGCCAAGGCGGCAGTGGCGATATCGAAAGCCCGGAGAAAGTTTGCGCCGGTGCTGAGTTCTTCCGCCGGAGTATTGGCGAATTCGACGACGTAGAGCTTTCGCGTCAGGTCCATTCCGGACATGGAAGATATTTTCAGATCCCGAGCCTTAGAGTCCACCACGAATACACCGTTGCGCGCGACAACGATCAGGAAATCGGCGACCGCCGCATCCGGCACGAACAGTTTGGTGCCGGTGAGCTTTCCGTTGCTGGCATTCAACTGGATATCCCGCGGGTTCCAGCTCGCACCGGCTTCCAAAATGGCAACGGTTGAGCGGGCTTCTCCTCTGCAGATGGGCGCGAGATATTGTTCCTTGTGCGCGGCCGTGGCCACCGCATCCAAAACAGCTCCGGCCAGAACCACCGTCGAGAAAAACGGTCCGGGCAATAGCGCGCGTCCCGCCTCTTCCATCAGCAGCATCAGTTCCACTTTGCCCAGGCCCACTCCGCCATAAGCCTCCGAAAAAATTATCCCGGTGTAACCTTGGTCGGTGAGTTTCGCCCAGAGTGCGGCGTCGTAAGCAGTATCCGTTTCCATCAGGCGCCGCATTTCCGCGCTGGGGCATTCACCGGCAAAAAATTTCCGCGCGCTGTCTTTCAGGAATTCCTGGCTCTCCGTTAAACCGAATTGCATGGCGTGTCCTTTAGTAACTTCTCGGCAGGCCCAAAACGAAATGTCCGATGATGTTTCGCTGCACTTCCGAAGTTCCTGCTTCGATGGTATTTCCCCGCGTTCGCAGGTACGCATACGACCAGATTCCGTTGTCGATCGCGCGCGGGTCGCCGGCCATCAATTGGCCGTACGCTCCAAGCAGCTCCTGCGCCAGTTGCTGAATGCGCTGGTTCAGCTCGCTCCAGAATATTTTCTGAATGGAGCCCTCGGGGCCCGGCACTCCCGTGGCGGTGATGCGGCTGAACGCGCGCATCTGGTTGAACCGCATGATTTCGATTTCCGCGCTGCACTGCGCCAGCTTCTGGCGGATGAGCGGGTCCTCCGCGGCTGGCCGCCCGTCGCGCTGAATAGTATGCGAAAGTTCGATCAGGCGCGTGATGAATCGTTTGAAGATGAGGTGCAACCGGGCGCCGTACGAACCCCGCTCGTACATCAGCGTGCTCATCGCCACATTCCACCCGTCGTTCACCTTGCCCAGCACATTTTCCGCCGGCACGCGCACGTCGCGAAAGAACAACTCGCTGAATTCGGACTCGCCCGTCATCTGCCGCAGCGGGCGAACTTCAACCCCGGGCGAGTTCATATCCACGAGAACAACGGTGAGTCCTTTGTGTTTGGCCGCAGTCGCGTCGGTGCGGACCACCAGTTCGCACCAATCGCCAAGCGTGCCGTAGCTGGTCCACACCTTTTGGCCGTTCACGACGTAGTGATCGCCGTCCAGCCGCGCTTCCGTCTGCAAACCGGCGAGATCGGAGCCCGCATTCGGCTCAGAGAAGCCCTGGCACCAGATCTCCTCGGCGCTCAGAATTTTCGGAATGTAGCGTTTTTTTTGCGCTTCCGTTCCGCAGGCGATGATAGTTGGTCCAATCAGGCCCAAGCCCAGCGAGTTGGCCATCGGCGGCGCGTCCACGCGCGCCATCTCTTCCCAAAACAGGGCTTGCTGCATCAGCGTGGCGCTGCGGCCCCCGTATTCCTTGGGCCATGAAACCGCTGCCCAGCGGCCTTCCTGGAGTTTCCGTTGCCAGGCGCGCAAATACGGGAACGATTCTTCCAGCGGCTTTTCGCGCCACTCGTTCCAGTCTTTTGGGACGTTCGTAGCCAGCCACGCGCGGAGTTCATCGCGGAACGCCAATTCCTCGGCGGTTAAGTTTAAGTCCATGGACGATGCTCCTTGCTCCTCTGTTTCCTTGAGGCGCCCTCGTTTTTTTTCGTGCTCGCGAAGCAATTCCCGGTCCGGGTAACCGATTCAGACGGAACTCTTGCGTGTGATAAAGTCCGGGCGGATCGTATCCGCGCCGTGCCAATACTTTTTGCGGAGATCCTTTTTCAGAATTTTCCCAGTCCCCGTCTTTGGCAGACTGGCAACAAATTCAACGGACCGCGGGCACTTGTAATGCGCCAGACGCGAACGGCAGAAATCGATGAGTTCCGATTCCGTGGCGGCGGCATTCGGCTTCAGCACCACCAGGGCTTTCGGCACCTCGCCCCATTTGTCGTCGGGAACCGGGATCACTCCAGCCTCAAGCACCGCAGGGTGCGCGAGGATGGCTTTCTCAAGTTCGAGGGACGAGATGTTCTCTCCGCCGCTCACGATGATGTCTTTCTTACGATCGACGACAAGCAGGTAGCCGTCTTCGTTGACCGTTGCCATGTCTCCCGTGTGGAACCACCCCCCCCGCAGCGCTTCGGCGGATGCCTCCGGTTGTCGCCAGTAACCCTCCATCACGCCATCCCCTCGCGCTACGATCTCGCCGATGCTCAGGCCATCGCGCGGCACGTCGTTGTCGTTCGCGTCCACGACCCGCAGCTCAACACCGGGGATCGCGTATCCCGTCATCGCTTGCCCCACGAACCGCTGCTCGCCTTCCCACCCAAGCTCCGGCTTTATCGGTGAAAGCGAGAGCGCCGGCGAAGTTTCCGTCAGGCCGTAGCCCGAATAACACTCGCAACCGAGTTTTTCCTCGACCTCGCGAATAAGAGTTGGAGAAGACGCCGCGCCGCCAATCACGATCCGCCGCAAGCTGCCCAAGTTGTACTTGGGGCGCTCCGGACAATTCACCAGCGCCGTGGCCATGATCGGAACCAGGCTGCAGGAATG
>DATMMG010000142.1:0-12603 GCA_035569815.1 Candidatus Methylomirabilota bacterium | reverse complement strand
CGCCGACGCTTTGTGTCGACGCGCTTGGCGGCCACCTTGCTCGCCGATGGGGCGCCTTGCTTCGCCATCTGCGCCTGCCCCGCCTTGGTCATCAAGCGCGATTGTTCGTACATCTCGATCCACTTCTCGCTCGAAATCGCCGAGATCAGCTTGCCAATCGCTTCGAGCGGCAAATCGTCCGGCGACTCGAAATGAACGCAACACTTCCCCATGTCGAGCTTCTTCCCCGCCGCCTTGAATGCCGCCTTCAGCTGCGCGAGCTGACTCGCACTCCAAAACGCGCCCATCAGGTAGAGCGAGCAGTAGTTCTTCTGCGACGAGAGCGCGACGTAGCAGATCGGCTGCTTGTTGTAAGTGTCGGGATATCGAGACAGGGGAATCGTCCAGCCGATCGTGCCCCACACGATGCACTCATCGTACCCGCGCGGAATGTGCTTGTTCACGAGTGCGCGCACCGTCGCGATCGTCTTCGCACGATCGGCGGGGAGTGAGGCGATGTATTGCGCTGGCGTCTTGACGTTCGATGGTGGTTTCATGGATTCGTCGTCTTCCCGAACGAAGTGTATCACCGAACGTTTGAAAAACAGCCGGCGGCAGGGGCTGTGAGTATCGCGTAAGTCCTAGCCGTGCGCACGCACGGCGTCTTTTGTCCGCGCTTAAAGTCATCACCAGAGGAGGCGTGGGTGCTTGTGGAAATCGCTTCGCGATTTCCAAGGCGCGGTGGGCGCGTTCTCGGCGTCCATGGCGCAGGCTCCGTCTCAAAGCTAGATAGGTCCCGATTACCGCTGCCCACAAGAGCAGCGGGAGATTGGCAATCAAAGTGACAATCGACAGATCTAAAGAACCGCGGCGATACAGTCCACCTCGATGTCGAAGCCGCCATACCAAGCAGGAACATTGATAAAGATTCGAGCAGGAGGATTTTCCGGGAAGTAACGCCTGTAGACCTCGTTAACAGCGGGAAACATATCTACTGACGTCACGTAGACATTCAGTTTCAGGATGTTTTCCAAGGAGGAACCCGCCGTTTCAACACAGAGCTTAAGCTGGTCTAAAACGATCTCGGTCTGGCGCTCAATAGACCCTCGGAAAATCTCTCCGGTTTTCGGATCGAACGGCGGAGCGCCGGAGACGTAAATGGTGTCGCCGTGTTTGGTCACCATCGAAGCGGGCGCCTTGTACTTTTCGAGGTAGGTCGCCAGTGGCTCGACCCGAATGATTTCTCGTTTCATGGATTTCCTCCGTTTTGTAGACACGGCTTTTTCTTAAATTGGGCCTGCGTTCCGAGTTTGGTGCGCATCAGGCTTTCGGATTCAGGATGCTTGTAGTTCTTGCCGAGCTTCGTCTTTTTTCATTGAAGGGGCGGAAGGATGGGGTCAAAGACGAAAGCGCCGAAGAATTAGGAGCATGATTCTAACATCCAGTTCGCTCAAGTACGCAGTAGGCGAGGACACGTATCGTTGAAAAAAGGTACAGGGCTCTTAGAATACGTCTTGCGGTATCACGACAATGGCGTAAGTCCTGACTAACACGGTTACCGTAGATGTGGCTACTAGTACGCAGATGGCCGCTTCGCCGGCGTACTGGGACTTACCGGAACAGCCCTAGCTGTGTGTTTTGCGCCTTTTGTTCGCCAGAATTCTAAAATGAGCCTGCACCTTGCCCCTGTACCTCCGCCAGAAGATCGCCGGAACCTCGTCTTTTCGAACGGAGGCTTGCAACTAATCCCGCTGGGGCGGGTTGAGGGTGGCAACTCTCGGGAATGTTACGACGGCTGGCGAGCCAGGTGGACCGCATCGGATTCCACCCACACTCGCCGAGACGCCCCCTTCCGGAAGTTTGTAGGTCGCGCATCCGCAATATCGCGTGGCGCGTCCAAGGTTTCGGGTCCACCCAATCATGAACTTGAATGAGCACGAACGACCCAGGCCCACCCCTGCTGGACGTGTGTCTCCCGTGCAACAAGCCGAGATGAAAATGCTCCTGACCGGCGGGTGGCCTCCGCTGAAGCCGTTGCCGGTCTTCAAATATGAAACCGATACGTGTCGCGTCTCGATTGATTTCGACAAGCTGCGCGGAGAGTGGGTCTGCCGCAAGACTTCCTTGCCGTCCAACAAGGCACAAGAACTGCGTGGAGGACTGAAAGAAATAATCAGGGCATTACCTAACGGCCAGGCAGATGTATTCGCCACGTGCTCCCCGGCGCGCCTGCAAGAACACGAATTGGATAAGGACATCAGCCGCCGCCTGCAGGCCATTCTTGAATGGAAGGAGAATTTCGAGAACGGCGCCTTCTATTCCGGCCTGCGGAACTATCTCTCCGAAAGCCAGCAACAGGAGATCGACGAGATCCTCCGGCTGACTCTTACCGCGCGGCAACTTCAGTTCAGCGCGAAGAATGTTTCCTATGTATTTGACGCGCTATCGAAGGCGGGCGGCAAGCTGGCAACGCTCATGGAAATTGCGCAGCGAAATAAGTTGGCGCAACAAGCGGACGCGCCGGCAAAGTCGGAAACAGCCGCGCCCGTCGCCGCGCCCGATGTCCCAGCCGTGACTGCCGTTCCCTTAACCCTCGAAAGTATCCCGGAAGCGCCAATTGAGAGTACCTCCGTAGAGCAGGACCAACCCGCCTCACCCGAATGGATCGAGGTCGCCGCGTCTCACGCGCCGGAGATCTTGACGCCCGTGATTCTGGAGGCAAGTCCACCATCGTTTGTGGAAGATATTCACGAAGAAGTGCAACCCGAGGCGCCGGTCGCAGCCCTTGAACCACAAGTTCGAACGCGCAAAATCGCGTCCCAAGCGGCTGGCATCCAGGATTCGGCCGCACGTCCCTATGTTCTCGAGATTTCCGGAATTCATGTCGCCGCATTCGCACTCGTATTCTTGTTTGCGATGATCAGTTTGCCCATCGGGCTCACGGTGGGCCGCGGCCCGCTCGGGCAGTGGCTGCAAGGCGTCAGGAATTCCAACCTGACTGAGGACGCCCCGTCACCGGCACAGCCCGGCCGCGCAGCCGAAGCGGGTTCGCACAGCACTTCCGCTCCGCCGGCGGCAAATACCCTCCTTGATTCCGGCAGCTCCCCCGCCACCAATAAACTCTTTGACGCCGTGCGCACAGAAGAGAAGCTCGGGAAAGACACGCGGGACTCTAACGCTGTCGCGAAGGGGCCCTCCAGAAATTCGAATTCCTCCCCGGCGATCGAATCGAAACCCTCGATTGGTCCCGGCTCCGCTCCTGGACACAATGCCCCGGCCGGGGTAATCGCGCGAAACGCACCTCCAGCGGCAAGCCCCAAATTCGCACCTTCCTCCAGCGCCTTCGGCCCAGTGAATCCCGCGCCGGAAAATCCCGCCCCGCGGAGGACAACGCCTTCGATGGGTGCAGCGATGCGCCGGTTAACACCCTCCGCAATCCTGGTCACCCCTCCCGCCTATGGCAGCAAACCGTTCCGGGTGAACTTCCCGGAGAAACCAATTGCCGCCACCTCTTCGCTGGCCATGGCTTCGGAACTTTCTGTCCTCGTCCCTCCTCAAAGGGGATCTTCGACGGCTCATCGCCCCGCTCGCTTGCAAGCAGGGGAACTTGTCTCCTTCGTCTGGCCCCGTTATTCCTGGTCCGGCGATCGATATGCATTGGCGGAAACCGTCAAGGTTCGCACCACCATCGGGGCATCGGGCCAGGTGCAGGATATAAAGCTTCTGAGCGGCTCGACCTCGATGCTTCCGGCAACAATCAACGCCATTCGCCAGTGGCGTTACAGGCCCACACTCCTGAACAAAAGGCCGGTCACGGTTCAACAGGACGTCACCATTGAATTCCGCCCGCCGCAGCATTTGTCGCAGGCTCGCACTCAGCATCCACCACACGACTAGAGGCGGCTTGCGAAGCCGAGCCAGGAAATTCTCCGGTGCCTGGTAGACGCGGGAATCAAAACCCGCCAGCAATCCTATAAAACCCTCACTTGACTTTGGCTTGCACTGCATATATGAACGGGGAGATTCCTGTCCTGTAGCAGGGGGCGGGCCCGGTTTTCATTCAAATTTCCGAGAAGTGCGGCCTGCCGCTGTGTCCTCCAAGGGAGCTCTCCGGGATGAATTCTGTCCGCAGCAATTCTGCGTGGGCGGGAATGCCAGGTTGATTTAAGGATGCAAATATAGGGGGGAGACAACATGGCCAGCGGCACAATCGCTCTCGAAGGGGCACCGGCGGACTACGGCATTTGGCGTGTCATCATGGCT
Organism: Candidatus Methylomirabilota bacterium; assembly: GCA_035569815.1. GTDB lineage: Bacteria > Acidobacteriota > Terriglobia > Acidiferrales > UBA7541 > Acidiferrum. The sequence goes on along the minus strand of DATMMG010000142.1, from coordinate 8,361 downwards.
TCTTCCGTCGGCACAATGATTGAGTGGTACGACTTCTATATTTTCGGCAGCCTCGCCGCGATCCTTTCCCCGAAATTCTACCCGCCCGGCAACGAAACCTTCGCGTACATCGCGTATCTCGCCACGTTTGCCGTCGGCTTCCTGGTGCGCCCCTTTGGCGCCCTCTTTTTCGGACGCATCGGCGACATGGTTGGGCGCAAGTACGCGTTCATCGTTACCCTCAGCATCATGGGTGGCGCCACGGCCCTCATCGGACTGCTCCCCACGTATCAAACGGCCGGCTGGTTTTCTCCCATCACGTTGTTGGTGATCCGCGTGCTGCAAGGCCTCGCTCTCGGCGGTGAATATGGCGGAGCGGCCGTCTACGTTGCGGAACACGCCCCTGACAAGAAGCGCGGCTTCTACACCAGTTTCATTCAAATCACTGCCACACTGGGACTCTTCGTTTCCCTCCTCGTTGTCCTCGGCACGCAAAACGCCATGACGAAGGAACAGTTCGCGGATTGGGGCTGGCGCATTCCTTTCCTGCTCTCGATCGTCCTGGTCACCATCTCTCTCTACATTCGCTTGAAGATGAAAGAATCGCCGATCTTTTCTCAGCTCAAGACCTCCGGCATGACTTCCGCGAAGCCCCTCACCGAAGCCTTCACGGTGTGGGCCAACCTAAAGCGCGTCCTCATCTCGCTGTTCGGCGCCACCGCCGGGCAGGGCGTCGTCTGGTACACCGGCCAGTTTTACGCATTGTTCTATCTGCAAACCGTGCTCAAGGTGAACCCAAAAACCTCCAATATCGTTGTGGCCATCGCGCTGCTCTGCGCGATGCCTTTCTTCACCGTTTTCGGCGCGCTCTCGGATCGCATCGGGCGCAAATGGCTCATGATGGCCGCATGCCTCTTGGCCATCGTCACCTACATTCCCATCTACAAGTCCATGCAAGTCGCGGCTGGCACCAACATCAACGGCTTGAAATCCGCCAGGAACAAAGTAACCGGCGCGATCAGCCTCACGGCTCTCACCAACGATCCGGCAACAGGCCAACAGGTAGCGGCTAAGGAGGCTGCAAATCCGGATGTGCCCAAGCTGGTCTTGATGGTTTTCATCCAGGTCATCTTTGTGTGCATGATTTACGGCCCTATCGCCGCTTATCTCGTCGAGGCCTTCCCCGCGAAAATCAGATACACATCTCTATCGTTGCCGTACCACATAGGCAACGGAGTATTCGGGGGATTATTACCGCTGATTGGCTTATCGCTCTGCGCGAGAACCGGCAATATCTACGCGGGCCTCTACTATCCGATGATCGTGGCGGCCATCACCCTCGTCTTCGGCTCCATCTTCCTCAAGGAAACACATGGCACTCTCATCTGGTCCGAATACGACGAGGCCACCAAGAAGGCCTGATCTCATTGGCAGCGCTGGCTACGGCGGAACATTGACGAGGCAACCGTCGAAGTAGCATTATCTTTCTCTCGGGCGGAATTTGTGCCATTGGGTAACGTGGCACTGACGCTCTTCCACTACGTGCCGCTCCGCGCGTGTAGTTCAATTCGTTTGTGGTGTGAAGTCCTTACTTCCCAAGGGAGTTGCTGCCGTGCCGACAAAAGCCTTCGCAAAAAAGTCCGCCGCAAAAAAGCCCCAAGCCAAAAAGCAGGGGTTGACTGAAGCGCAGATCGCCGTCCACTGGAAAGATGAAAATAGCATCCTCCCCCCGGCCCGCTTCATCGCCCAGGCCAACCTTAGCGACGTGCACATGGTTGAGCGCTTCAGCGAGAAGAATTTCCCCGAGTGTTACCGCGAATACGCAGAGCTCTTGCACTGGGATCAGTATTGGCACACCACGCTCGACACCAGCGACCCGCCGTTCTGGAAGTGGTTCGTCGGTGGCAAGCTCAACGCCAGCTACAACTGCGTCGACCGCCACCTCGCCAAGCACAAAAACAAAGCCGCCTTTATTTTCGTGCCGGAGCCCGAAGACGAAAACCACACCGTCATCACGTTTCAGGAGCTCTATCGCCGCGTCAATGAAATGGCCGCCCTGCTCCGCGATTTCGCGGGCTTGCAAAAAGGCGACCGCGTCACCATCCACATGCCCATGATTCCGGAGCTGCCCATCACCATGCTGGCCTGCGCCCGCCTCGGCGTGATTCACTCCGTCGTCTTCGGCGGCTTTTCCGGCGAAGCTTGCGGCATGCGCGCCGCGGACTCCGGCAGCCGCGTCCTGATTTACGCCGATGGCTACCACCGCAACGGCCGCTGGGTGGACCACAAAGCCAGCGCCGATATCGCCGTGAAAACCGCGGAAAAAGAGGGCCAGCACATCGATAAAGTCCTCGTCTGGCGCCGCTACCCTCACAAATATTCTTCCGAAACCCCGATGATCATGGAGCGCGATTTCTTCGTCAACGACGTGCTGAAAAATTATCGCAACGCCGTCGTCGAGCCCGTCCCCATGGACGCCGAAGATCCCCTCTTCCTGATGTACACCAGCGGCACCACCGGGAAGCCCAAAGGCTGCCAGCATCGCACCGGCGGCTACCTCGCCTACGTCGCGGGAACCTCCAAGTATTACCAGGACATTCATCCCGAGGACGTCTACTGGTGCATGGCCGACATCGGCTGGATCACCGGCCACTCTTACATCGTCTACGGCCCGCTCACTCTCGGCGCCACCAGCGTTCTCTATGAAGGCGTGCCGCAATTCCCCGATGCCGGCCGCCCGTGGCGCATCGCCGAACGCCTCGACGTCAATATCTTCCATACTTCGCCGACCGCCATCCGCATGTTGCGTAAGGCGGGCGGCGACGAACCCAAGAAACATAACTACCGCTTCAAGCACATGACCACCGTCGGCGAACCGATCGAGCCGGAAGTCTGGCGCTGGTACTACGAGGTCGTCGGCAAAGGCGAGGCCGTGATCGTGGACACCTGGTGGCAAACCGAAACCGGCGGTTTCCTCTGTACCACCAAGCCCGCTCTTGACGCCATGAAGCCCGGCAGCGCTGGACCAGCGTGCCTCGGCATCTATCCTGTGATTTGGGACGAAAACGGCAAGGAGGTACTTTCCGCTGCGCACGCCGCCGGAAACATCTGCATCCGCAATCCCTGGCCGGGCATCATGCAAACCATCTGGGGCGACCCGCAGCGCTTCGTGAATAACTACTACAAGAAATACAACGCCAATCCGAACAGCAAGGATTGGCATGACTGGCCATACTACGCTGCCGACGGCGCCGTGCTCGCGCCCGACGGCTACTACCGCATCCTCGGACGCGTGGACGACGTCATCAACGTCGCCGGCCACCGCCTGGGGACGAAGGAACTCGAATCCGCCTGCCTCACCGTGGCCGAAATCGCGGAAGCGGCCGTCGTTCCCGTCGTGGATGAGATCAAGGGCCGCGTCCCCGAAATTTATGTTTCGTTGAAACCCGGCATCCGCTCCAACCGTGAGGTGACGGAGAAGCTCATCGCCACCATCGAAACCATGATCGGCAAGATCGCGCGACCAAAGCGCATCCACATCGTTCCCGACATGCCAAAGACGCGCTCCGGAAAAATCATGCGCCGCGTGCTTGCAGCCATCTCCAATCGCATGGATACGGGCGACATCACCACGCTAGCTAATCCGGACATCGTCGAACAGGTCCGTCAGATCGTCCAGGGCCGCGAGCGCGGCCCGCTCGCCGAAGGCCCCGAAGATATCAAGCTCTTCGGCGAAGATCGGTAGCGCACACCGACCATGGCTTCACCGGTTCGCGCGCTGGTTTTCGACGCCTATGGAACGCTCTTCGATCCGTTTGCTGTGAAAACCCGCGCGGAAGAATTATTTCCGGGAACTGGCGAGGCCCTCAGCCAGCTCTGGCGCGCCAAGCAACTCGAATACACCTGGCTCCGCACCCTGATGGGGCGCTACGAAAATTTCTGGAAAATCACTGAAGACGCGCTGGTGTTCACCTGCCGCGCCCTGAAACTTTCCTGCGACGCTGACCAGCGAACGCAATTGATGCAGGTCTACCTTACGCTGCCAGCGTTTCCCGAAGTAAAACCCGCCCTCGAAACGCTTTCCCACCTTCCGCTCTCCATCTTGTCCAATGGCACACCGGAAATGCTCACCCCGCTCGTCGCCGCAAACGGCATGGCTCACTTTTTCCGGAACATCCTCAGCGTGGACGCTCTGCACATGTATAAACCGCGACCCGAAGTCTACCAACACGCCGCAGCCAGCCTTGGTTTCCCAAAAGAAGCAATCGGGTTCGTTTCGTCCAACTATTGGGATATCGCGGGAGCAACGTCGTTCGGTTTCCGCACCTACTGGCTAAATCGCAGCGCCGCCTTCGCCGACGAATTAGCCATCACACCCACAGCCTTCCTTCCGAATCTTTCTTCCTTACCCGCTACTCTCGATACCCTTTCCGTGGCCTGACGCACATCCCTCAAAAACCGCCGTCTCGCTACAAGGGCGGGCTTGTCCCGCCCTCTTGGTTACTCCGGCTTTTGTAGCGGCCGCCGTCTGCGGCGGGCGGCTTTTTTCCTAGGCTGGACAACCCCGTTCGCGGCAACTTCCTTCTCTGCCGCTTCTTTAAAAACTTGTTCAAATGCTTCTGTTACAAAGGCCTCTACAGAGATCCCTCGTCGTGCCGCAATCCTCTTAACGGCATCCAGGAGTTTGGCGTCAATTCGCAAACGGAACTTCGTCTTTCGACTCATGGTTTTTGCCAAACAATTCCGAGCGCTAACCAATTACTTAAAACCGCAAGTTCAAGTACCACTGTCGAAACCGATTGCTGATAACTGGAGGCTGATAACTTACTTTTCATTTTTCCAGCGTAGAAATATCCCCCACATCTTTGCCAAGCTCCTGCGCCTTCAGCAGCCTTCGCATGATCTTCCCGCTGCGCGTCTTCGGCAGCTTTTCCGGAAACGCGATCTCCGCCGGCACCGCAATTCCGCCCGGCACGTGTCGCTTACGGCTTTATGCTGTTCTGCGCCGCGCCGCAGCTTTGCAGCACCGCCGCTTTCACGTCGGCGTCAAACTGCGCGCCCGGCCATCCCGTCGTCGTGCAGACTTGCCACGCTTGCAGTCCCAGCGCGCCGCGGAAATCCGCGCCTTCCACTCGCGCGCCATCGAGCTTCGTGTCCCGCAGGATCGCGCCGGGAAACGTCGCGCCGCGCAGATCCGCACGGCTCATGTCGGCTTCCAGGAAAATCGTTCCCTTCGCCTGCGCCCCGGTCAGGTTCACACCGGTCATTTTCGCCGCGGAAAAATCCGTTTGCTCCATCGAGGCCATCGAAAGGACGGCATCGTCGAGCTTCACGTCCCGCAGATCGGCGTGCGACAATTCCGCCCGCAGCAAATCCGCATGCCGCAATTTCACCGCATACAGCGTGGCGTGCCCGAAATTCGCCGTCGTCAGCATGGCTCCATCCAGGTTGGCGTACGACAAATCCGCGTTCCGGAAATCCGCTCCCGCCAGCTGCGCTCCCTGCGCGTCCGCCGAGACCAGGTTCGCCTTCGCCGCCTGCAAGCGGTCCAGGTTCGCCCCGCGCAACACCGCTTCCCGCAAATTCGCCGCGCGGAAATCGGCTTCGGACAAGCTCGATCCCTCCAGGTTCGCGCGCCACATGCGGGCCCCCGCAAACTGCGAACGGTATCCGCGCGAATAGCGCAAATTGATTTCGTTCAGCCGCGGCCCGCTTCCCGTTCCCGTCTCACCATCGGTCACCGGCTTCGTGGCGCTTGTTGAAATGCTCTCTTCCGTCACATCCGCATACGGCCGGTAGCCCAAAGCCTGGAATGCCGTCGCCGCCCACCGCCGCGGGTCGCTGCGCGCCACTTCGGGATGCGCGCTCAGTTCGGGCGGCAACCCGTGAATGACGCCCAGGGACATCAGGAACACGACCAGCCCAACCGCAACCGGTATTCGAAACGCCCCGGCCACGTCGCGCACAAATTGCGGCGTGCTCTCATCCGTCCAATCGCCCGGACGCAATACCCGCGCCACGATGCGCGGCATCGCGAATCCCGCCGCCGCCACCAGCGTCATCAGAAACACCTGCAGCAGGGTTCCCCGGTAATCCTGCATCACCAGGTACCGCAGCCAAAACACGAAAACGGTTGCCGGCACCGCCCAATACGCCAGAATTTTCGCCAGCCTGCATTCCACCATCGCCAGCGGAGAACGCGGATCGCGCGTCCAGCGCAAGTGCTGCCGGATCGGCCCCATCAAATACCACGAGCCGTCCTTCTCCGGCGTCTGCCCGTCGGGAAAGACAGCGGGCAGCGCGCCCATGCTGCCCCACAATCGCAGCAACAGGAATTGCAGCCGCAAGTACAGCACGGTCAGCAGCAGCGGCGCTCCCATATAAAATCCCTGCAGCGGCAGGATGTTCGGGATGCGCGCCGAAACGGTGGCCGATTCGTCCAGCAGCAAGCGCACATCGGTCGTCAGCGCCACCATCGCGCAACCGCCGATGCAAATCGCAATCAGCAGAAGATAAAAACGCCGCGCGGCCTGCGTGAACTGCCCGATGGTCTTGCCGCCATCGTAGGCGCCCACCGCCTCCGGCAATGTCGCGTCGAACAGATTCGTCCCGCCCAACCGCCCAGCCCACAGTCCCTGCGCGCCATAGAAATTCGCGCCCATCAGGTTGGCACCGGAAAATTCGGTGCCTAGCAGGTTGGATTCGCGAAGGTCCGCTTCCACCAGGTTCGCGCCGCGCAAATTGGCCATGGACAAATCCGCGCCGCGCAAGTTCACCTTCGTCAGGTCCGCGCCCTGCAGGTTCACTCCGGTCAAATCTGCGTCCGAAAGATTCGCCCCGGCAAAATCCCCGCGAATGCCTTCCTTGCCGTTCGACTCCACCCAAAGTTTGTGCTGATCCAGCGCCTCGGCAACTTCCAGTAGTTCCGTTTTCAGGTCGCGCGCTTCTTCGCGTGAGATCGCGATGATCTCCGTACCGGTCTCCATCGCAAGTTCCGCCACGAATTCAGCCTGCAACGGCTCCTGCGATTGCGTTTCCATCGGCGCCCGTACTTCCACCGGCGCCGGCAAAGGCATTTCATCCTCACCCGCGCCAAAAAATGCGGCGGCCACGCGCTCCGGCTCGCTCAGGATTCCCGCCGCATTGGGAGGCAACTTTCCTGCCGCGGCCGGCTCGGAAGCCGCCTTCATTTTGTCTCCGCACGCGGATTTCTCCGGCGCATCCGCCGGCTCTGGCTTCAGCGCGGCCGCCAATTCCTGCAGCGCCGCTTGCCTGGCCTGCTCCGCGCTCTCCGCCGCCGCCCTTTGCAAATCCTCTTTCATCTGCACTTCCAGCAATGCAAGAATCTGCGCTTCTTCCAATTGATCCGGCGGAGCTCCGCCGATTTCGGCAAGCTCCTCGGCTGTCGCCAACCGCTCGGTTCCTGAGGGTTTGGGGGTTTCGGGTAAAGTTATATTAAGCTTGGCCAACCGTTCCTTCATACGCTTTCTTTCTTCTCGCCTGGTCTCCGTTGTCAGGGAGGCGCGAGCTCCACTCGTGGGCGTGTATACCCAATCATGCCCCTGTACCCCTGTGGATATCCCCTGTCCGAAAGGACAGGCGTTCCCCAATAGCAATTCCCCCACCACGCCAAGTGGCGAGGCGGCCGAGGGAACAAACCTCTTCTTCGAACGCGAGTCCTGCTGAAGTTATGGAAATCTCTAAGGTGGGAACTTCCGCCGCAGCCAGCTTCTCTTGCTTCCTGATTACTGATCGCTGGTTACTGATTTCCTTCCGCTGCTCGCCATTCACAAATCGCCGCTCAGCTGCAAGGCCAACTACCAATCAACCATCACCAAACAGTTCAGCCGGGGGCTCCGCTGAGGGGCCGAGGCACCCCGGCTATTCCCGCCCGCCTCCGCAGTGAGCGAGCTAGGAACTTGTACGGAAATTCAAGTTCGCGACGTGAGTCTTTTAGTTGTCTTCGCTGCTACGAAGGAATTCGTAGCGCTCGATTGCCGCCACCACTCCGACGCTTCCTTCATCGCGCGGCTCGGTCCTCTGCACGCGCCCCAGGCAGCGCACGCGCACCGGTCCGGCCAGTGTGATCTCGTTCGGCAGTGTCAGCAGGATCTCCACTGGAGACCCTTCTTTGACGTCCTTGGACAAGAAAAAATAGACTCCGCGGGAGCTTACATCGCGGGATTCCGTTGTAGTTTCCCCAACGGCTGCGCCCGTGGTCCATCTCACGGTAATCGGCAGTCGCATGGAAAAACGTTGAGTTGTGCGGCGTTCAGACCCTGTCAAGGCAAGCCTCCCTCATCGAAGGACAGAGTCTATCCGGCCTGTGTCCAGGGAACAATAGGACTCAAGGCTCAAAATAAAACCGCCCTTTAAAAGTAC
>DATMMG010000141.1:0-7201 GCA_035569815.1 Candidatus Methylomirabilota bacterium | reverse complement strand
AAGGTGAGGAAGAGGCACCGGCGTTCGTCCCACGCTGAATCATCATCGCAGCGGAGCTTGAACGCGCGGCGCTTGAGCTGCAAGACGCGCACGAAAACGCCGAGAAGATAGCCAAGATGACCGAAGGCTTTGAAGCGGCGGTTGGCGAGCGCGCCGACGTCGGCGGTGAAACCAACACTGAGGAGATTGAACGAATAGATAGTGCCGCTAGCGTGGCGGAGGCGCAGCACATCCACGCGGCGCTTGCGGCTGGCGACGAGCGCTTCGACGGAAGATTTGGCGCCCTTGTCGGCGAAATCGCGCAGGAAGGAATTGCCGGTGCCCATGGGGAGGAAGCCCAGCTCGACTCGGTCGGTTTGCCCTTCACGCGAGAAGATGCCGTTGATGATTTCGTGGGCGGTGCCGTCGCCGCCGACGGCGAGGAAGCGGCGATAGCCCTGGTCGTAGGCTTCGCGGGCGAGCTGCACGGCGTGGCCGGGGGCCATGGAAGCGATCGCGTCCACGCGCAGTCCTTCTTGTTTCAAGCGGGCGAGTTGCGCTCCGGCGAGCTTTGCGGAGCGGCCCCCGCCCGCCGCCGGATTGACGATGGCTAGAAATTTATCGGTCACGGTTTTACCGGATTCGGCATTCTATCTGAAGTCGCAGCGAAAAATTCATCGGTTATCGGGTTTGTAGCTCAGGCCTTCAGGCCGGAGGGTTTTCATAGCTGTGGCGCGATTCTTGCCGGGGCTGTGAAAACCCTCACCACTGATGGGGTGAGGTACAGTTGTCAGATTGGGAGGATGGTTTGCTCCCGATCGAGGGCGGAAAGGCGTTGCGCCAGTTCGCTGCGCTTGATTTTCAGCGAAGCGGTCAGCGGAAAATCTTCCTGATAAATCACCAGGCCATGGACGCGCTTGTAATTGGTGAGGCGAGCGTTGCGCATGGAGAGTTCGGACTTGAGCTCCGTCGTCAGAGCTTCGCCGTGCTCGATGTGGATTACGAGGAGAAGTTTTTCGTTGAGCATGGAACGCCGTGGCCAGATGAAGTTGGCGGCGAACACGCAGAACTCCTTGACCTTCAGACCTTCGAACACTTGCTCGACGTCTTCGGCGTAAACATTCTTCCCTTCTTCAGTGACGATCATGTTTTTCTTGCGGCCGGAAAGCTGCAGATGACCGGTGGAATCGAAGCGGCCCATGTCGCCGGTGCGCAGCCAGCCATCAACGATGGTTTCGGCGGTAAGCTCCGGTTCGTTGAGATAGCCGGCCATCACGGTTTTGCTGCGGACGGTGACTTCGCCGATGCCGTCACCGTCTGAATTGCGGATCTGCACTTCCATGCCGGGGAGCGGCTTGCCAACGGTATCCGCTCGGAACGGCTTTAGATCGTTGACGGTGACCGCGGTGCCGGCCTCGGTGAGGCCGTAGCCGTTGGCAACGGGAATTCCCAAATCGTAAAAAAACTGCAGAGTCTGCGGCTCAGTGAAAGCGCCGCCGACGATGATGGCTTCGAGCTTGCCGCCGAAGGCGGAGTGGACTTCGGCGAGAAGTTTCCGGCTGAGCCACAGTCGCGGCCGGTCTTTGGTGAGCGCGCGGTTGATCTTGCGCATGGCATCGAGGGCTTTGCGTTTGGATTCGGGAAGCGCGTCGAAACGCGCCTGCAAGCCCTTCTGCAGATTTTTCAGGACCAGCGGCACCAGGCTTACATACGTGATTTCGTATTTCGAGAAAGCTTCGCGGACATATTCGGGACGCAGTGTGCGGAGATGAACGACTGCGGCGCCGCAGGTGAAAGGCCCGAAAAAGCCGACCATGAAATCGATGGCGTGGTTTGTGGGAAGGATGCTGAGGTAGCGCACGCCCGGCCAAAAAGGATAGAGCGAAGTGAGGGCCATGCACTGCTCGAGATAATTTTCGTGCGTCATCATGCAGCCCTTGGGCGTGCCGCCGGTGCCGGACGAATAGACGATGCAGGCGATGTCGTTCCTTTTTTGCGGGACGAAGACGGGAACGTTGGCGCCTTTGACGTTTTCCCAGCGCTCGGCGCCGGCCATGTCGGCGTTTTCGGGGGCTTCGGTGGCGAGCACGGCTACCAGGTTTGCGGCAGCGGATCGCGCGGGGGAACCGCAGAGCTGGCGCCAGATGCCATATTCGGTGATCAGCACTTTCGCGCCGGAGTGTTTCAGAAGCTGCCACTGCTCTTCGGGCTTGAGCTTGAAGTCGAGGGGCACCAGCGTGGCGCCGGAGAAAAAAATCGCGTAGGCGGAGATCAGCCACTTCGACTGATTGGTCATGATGATGGCCACGCGGTCGCCGGGACCGATCGCCAGGTCCTGCAAAGATTTGGCGAGAGGCAGGGCCTTGTCCTTGAAGTTGCGATAGGTGAGGCGCTGCTTTTCTTCGCCGCGGTCTGATTCGATCAGGCAGACTTCCGTGGGCCAGGTTTCCAAAGCGTCGCGGAGCGCTTCGCCGACGGAATTATATTTTTTCAAATCCAGCATCAGAGGCGGGCTTGGATGCGCTGGGCGAGCGTTTTGAAGTCGCTGACGCCCTGAACTTCGTAATCGGGAAGCTCGATGCGGAAATGATTTTCGAGGCGGGAGAGCATCTCGAGGGCTTGCAGGCTGTCGATCCCGAGTTTCTTGTAAAAATCATCGTCGGCCGCGAGGGTGCCCGCGGGAACCTTGAATTGAACCGTGGCGAGTTCAAGGATCTCCTGCGTCGTCTGTTCGATGGTGCGCATACCCATTCAATTTAACATTCCCGGGGCGGGAAGGAAAACGGGGCGGCAAGTGTAGTGGCCGGTCTTAAGACCGGCCACTACAACAGGATGAGGCCGTTGCGCATGCCGATGGAGACGGCTTCGGCGCGGGAGGCTGCGCCCAGTTTGCCGAGGATGGAGGCGACGTGGAATTTCGCGGTGTGTTCGGAGATTTTGAGCTTTGCGGCGATCTCCTTGTTGCCGAGGCCCGAGGCGAGCAGGCGCAGCACTTCCCTCTCGCGAGGAGTGAGGGGTTCAGCCAATTCGTCTGCATGAACAGCACGGCTGGCAGCAGGACGAAGCGGAGAGGCTGGATCGGAGTGGTACACAACCAGTTCACGAACGACGGCTTCGAGCGCGGCAGCCAGTTGCCGGGGCTCCGGCGAGGGCGGGAGAATTCCACGCACGCCGAGACGCAAGGCGTGAGAGACCGCGTCGGACGTAGTGCCGGGGAGCAGCAGGATCACCGGTGTTTCGCGCGCCACGCCAGTTTCCTGCAGAGATGCGAAGAGGTCATCCAGCGAGGCGTCGCTTGCGTCAATGAGGATGGCATCGAGACCCTTTTCGGCGAATACGTCGGCCGCGTTTTCGAGTACGGCGAAGCTGCCCACGACCTCAAAGCCCCGTGGGTGAAGAAGGGATTCGAGCGCTCGCCGGGCGCGGGCCGCGGCCGCGACGATGAGCACGCGGATCACGCGGCGACGGCTCCCCCCTGCCTGTTTCTGGCGCGGAGTTGCACGCTGACTTTGCGCACGCGCGTGTAGTCTCCGCGCAGGAAGACGAGACGCAACAAGCCGCCTCCATTCTCTTCGAGGGCGTCGGCTAGATCGGCCGTGGAACGATAAGATTTTTTTTCGGAGCCGAGGAGAATGTCACCCGGCAGCAGCGAGGCCAGAGACGCCGGGCCGGATGGATCGACGCCAAGCACGAGGAGGCCAATCTCCTGGCGGCTGGCGAGCGGAAGCCGAACGGGCGTAAGCGTAACGCCGAGCCAGTTCCTGTCCGTCTGCGCTTGCAGAAAACGGCGCACATCGTTGCTGGGGATGGCCAACGCGAGGCTGCCCGCAACCATGGAATTGATGCCAATGACGCGGCCTTGCGCATCCGCGAGCGGCCCGCCGGAATTTCCTGGCGCGAGGCGGACATCGGACTGCACCCAATTTCGAGAGCCAAGGCCCCGCAAGGGACCAACCGCGTGGACGATGCCGGTGGTGAGCGCACCCAGAAAGCCGAAAGGATTGCCGACGGCGAGAGCAATTTCTCCGGCCCGAATGTCTGAGGAGTCGCGACTGGTTGCCGCGGAGAGTTCCACCGCAGAAATGCGCAGAGCCGCAAGGTCGTGGCGCGAATCTCTTGCGGCAACTTCAGCTTGAAATTCGCGGCCATCCCAAAGGGAAATTTTTGCGCGAGGGCCGCGCGCGACGTGGGCGTTGGTGATGATCAATCCGTCGTCCGACCAAATCACGCCGGAGCCGCACCCGCGGCCGCCGGGCTGAACGAGAACGGTGGAACGGCGCACGCGTTCGGCAATTTCTCCGAGTCCCCGGATGCTCATCTCAGGCGCTCCCGTTGGGGCGTTCCGCGATGGTGACGGTGACGTCGCGTGGCGCGCCGCCGCGAAGAAAGCGGGCGGCGAGAGACTTGCCGATGTTCGCGCCGTGAAGATGGGCCTGAACATCCTCGAGGCGCGCGACGGGTTTGGCGTCGAGCGAAAGAAGAATGTCTCCAATTACCACGCCGGCATTGTGAGAGGGTCCGCCGGGTTCGACTTCCAGTACGATGGCGGCGGTTTTTTCCTTGCGTTGCAGCGTCTCCCTGAGATTCTCGGGCAGACGAACCGGTTGCAGCCCGACGCCGAGGTAGCCGCGCGGAATACGGCCTTGCGCGAGGAGCGCGTCCACCACGCCGTTCACGGCGGAGACCGGCAGAGCGAGAGCTCCCGTTGGCGCGAATTTTGGAGTGGCGATGCCGGAGACGCGGCCTTCAGCGTCGACGACTGCGCCGCCGACTCCCGTTCGTTGCAGGGCAACATCCAGGCGAACGTACGGAGCGAGGGAAAGGCCTCCCCAGAGGCGGCGCTCGTTCGCTACCATGCTGACGAAGGCCAGCGCGGCGACTGGGCCGCTGGCGCGGGTGCGACCGACGACGAGCGCGACATTGCCCGGGCGGAGCGCCGTGGTATCCCCGAACGACGGAACAGAGGTGCTGGCTTGCTCGCACTTCAAGACGGCAATGTCAGTGGAAGCATCTCGACCCACGAGCTTTGCGGCGGCTGCCTGGCCATCGGGCAGTGTCACACGGATATCTTCGTCGCGCTGCAGCGCGTGCTCGGCGGTTACGATAACGCCGGGTCGCCAGATTACACCGCTGGACGAGCCGCGAGATTCGGTGTGAACCGCGACGGCATGCGCGCCGGCTTTGGCGGTGGTTTCGGCAAGCTCCTTCGAAAGTGTTGCCCATTCGGATGACATGTTTTCTACCTCCATCGTTAGAGTGGCAGAGAGCGAAATTTGGGACATCCGCCATTTGGCTAGGTGGGAAGAAGGAAAAAAAGGATTTCAACGCAGAGTTAAGAGAGGAGACGCAGAGGACGCAGAGATGAGGGGAGAGAGATTACGATTTGGGGGGGACTGGGAGGTGCTTCATGGGGTCGTCGGATTCGACGAAGCGGCGGAGGTTTTCCATGACCTGGGGACGGTTGAAGAGCTTGCAGAAGAGTTCGACTTCTTCACGAAGTTCCTGATAGGGGATGGGCTTGATGAATTTTTTGGCGGCGACGCGGGCTTCGGGGTCGAACTTGGTGATCTGCTGGGCCATCGAGCGGGCGACTTCGAGCGCGTAGCCTTCGCCGGCTAAATGCGAGATGAGGCTAGCCTGGTGCGCTGCTTCGGCTTTGACGGTGCGGCCGGTGAAGAGCAGATCGCGGATGAAGCTGTTGCCGACGTCGCGGCGCAGGCGTGGAATGCCGCCGAAGCCGGGGATGAAGCCGAGGCGCAACTCGGGAAAACCGAAGCGCGCCATCTTGTCGGCGACGATGAGGTCGCAGAGGAGCGCGAGTTCGAGGCCGCCGCCCATGCAAAGGCCGTGAACAGCGGCTACAGTGATGAACGGAGCGGCGTCGATGGCGTTCGCCACGCGATGGATGCGCTGGATGAAGGTTCGTAGTCCCGCGACGCGTTGCTTGGGCGGAAGTTTTACGGCGTTGTTGTAGAGCTCTTTCAAATCGCCGCCGACGCTGAAGCCGCCCCGACGGGCGCTGGTGATGATGCAGGCGCTGGTGATCGGCGCAAGCGTATCGATGGCAGCGGCGAATTGCTCAAGTTCACCGAGGAGAAGCGTGCCGATTTCGTTGAGGGGCTCATGGTCGAGGGTGAGTTCGACGACGCCGTCGCGCCACTCCCAGCGGAGGCCCTTGCCTCGGAATTCTTTGACGGGAAGTAGATCGCGGCGTTTTTTCCTCATGCGTTGGTTCCGGCGGCGACGGCGTGCTTGCTATACAGCTGGTCGATTTCTTCCTGGAAACGTTTATTGATGGCGTCGCGCTTCAATTTGCCGTTCGCGGTCAGCAGGGTGTTTTCCGGGGTGAAGACTTCCGGGAGAATCGCGAAATTGCGAATCTGGCGGTAGTGGGGTAATTCGGAATTGACCACGTCCAGTGCGGGCTGAACGAAATTCGGCTCCACTGCTCCGGTGACCAGGGCGCAGAGATAGCCACGGCCGTTGCCGACGATTACAACCTGCTGTGCGCCGGCAAGGTGCTGGGCGATTTTTTCTTCGATGGGTTCGGGAGCGATGTTGTGGCCGGAATTGAGAATGATGAGATTTTTGATGCGGCCGCTGATGCGCCAGTTCCCACGGGAATTCACTTCGCCCTGATCCCCGGTGTGGAACCAGCCATTTTCAAGGACCCGTGCCGTCTCTTCCGGGCGATTCCAGTAGCCGGGGAAAATATTCGGGCCGTTGACGAGGATTTCGTCGTTCTCGCCGGTTTTCATTTCGATACCGGGTACGGACTGGCCGACGCGGCCGGGCTCGGAGGCGATGCGCGGGTCGTCCATGGTGCAGATGCCGCAGGTTTCCGTGAGGCCGTACACCTGCCAGATGGGAATTCCGAGCATGGCGAAGAATTCCTGTGTTTCGGGAGCAAGCGGCGCGGAGCCGCATACGAGCCCGCGCAGGTTGGGGCCAAAGCGTTCGCGGATTTTGCCGAAGATAAGTTTTTGCGCGGCGAAGTGCCAGAGCCCGCCCGAGGACTTGCCCTCGTTTTGCTTTTGCCAGTCGGCGCGGCCTTTTTTATAGATGGACCGGATAAGCGAGCCGCGTTTCGAAAGGGCATCTTCGACGCCGCGCTTCACGCGCTCGAGAAGCGTAGGCACGTTGAAAAAATAATTAGGGGCGGAAAGCCGGATTTCTTCGGCCAGCTTGTTGAGGTCGGTGGAGAGCGTGAGGACGGTCTCGC
>DATMMG010000140.1:0-14887 GCA_035569815.1 Candidatus Methylomirabilota bacterium | reverse complement strand
GCCGCTGCACATGCCGTTTGAAGGCACAATCACGCTTTCGCCGGATACGTACATGAACGTGGTGAAAGAGACCTGTGCATCCGTGGCGCAGCACGGCGCGAAATACCTGTTGATATTGAACTGGCACGAACTGAACATTCCACCGCTGGGAGTTGCGGCGGATTTGCTGCATCGCGAGCACGGAATGACGGTGTTGACGGTGCAGGCGTGTTTTGTGGCAGAAGACATGTTTGGCAAGCAATGCGGCGGATTGACGCACGGGGGCGAGATTGAAGCGCTGGCGGTCCTGGCCTATCGCCCGGATTTGGTGCACCTGGAGCGCATCGATTATTCTTCGGACCATGCTCACGGGCACAAGGTGGATGCGCTGCGGCGGACGCGGAGTTACCAGCCGGTGCTGACGGATGTGCGTTCGATTGCGCCGACGGGCTGGTACGGGAGCCCGCAGCACGCGACGATTGAGAAGGCGGAGAAGATGCTCCATAGCGTTGCGGATTCGATTGCCGCGCAGTCCACTGAAATTTTCAGGGAATTGGACAAGATTCAGGGCGGGACGGCGGAACTCCGGCAAGTGAACAAGGGGCGCTGATGGCGCGGCTGTTTAAGCAGGGCGAAGCGAAGCAGCTTGGACTGCCGGGGCGGAAAGCGATGGAAATCGTTTCCGGGGAACGCGGAGCGCGCGGAGTGACACTTCGGATCGTGGAGATACCGGTGGTGAAACCGGGCGATGCGGTTCGAGCCGCGCACCACCATTCGGATTTCGAAGAATGCATTTACACGCTTTCCGGGCAAGGAACTACGTTCGCGGATAGCGGCGAATATGAGATGAGGCCTGGCGACACCCTGTTGATGCCCGCTGGTGAAAAACATGTCACGCGCAATACGGGCAGCATGCCGCTGGTCCTGTTGTGTTTCTTCCCTGTTGCAAATATCGCCGCGGCCACGCAGGAACCCGGCGTTTCTCCGAGGACACCGACGAAATGACGAGCATCGATGTGCTGTGCCTGCGCCCGGAAGCGGATTTTCAGCGAGTGGGCGCGCTACCTCCCGAGGCAATAAAAGTCGTTTACCGGGCACCGGGAGATGCGGATGTGGCGGAATTAATGAAGCGGGCTCGGGCGATGGTGATCCCCGCGGTTGGGCCGAAACTTCCGGATGCGCTTTTCGAAAACACAAACGTGAAATTTGTGCAGGTGACGGGAGCGGGGCTGGACCGGCTGGATCTGAACTATTTGAGGCAGCGCGGAATTGCCGTCGCGAATGTTCCCGGGGGAAGCAACGAGGCGGTGGCGGAATATGCCGTGACGACGGCAACTGTCCTGTTGCGCGGATTTCTCTGGGCGGACATGGAGATTCGCAAAGGCAACTACCGCGAATTCCGAGCGCGGATGATCGCCGACAATTTGCAGGGGCTCGACGGCTTAACCGTGGGGATCATCGGATTTGGCATAACCGGCGTAGCTGTTGCTTCCGCGTTTCAGAAGCGCGGCTGCCTGATTTTTTATCATGATCCGGCGCCGCGCGACCCGCG
This sequence comes from Candidatus Methylomirabilota bacterium, assembly GCA_035569815.1. GTDB lineage: Bacteria > Acidobacteriota > Terriglobia > Acidiferrales > UBA7541 > Acidiferrum. The sequence continues at coordinate 13,356 of DATMMG010000140.1, read as the reverse complement.
AACGGCTGAGGCGGTCGGCGCCAAACCCTGTTCCATGGAAGATCTTTTCCAACTCGCGGACGTGGTTACGCTGCATGTGCCGCTGCTGCCGGAAACAACCGGGATGATCGGGCGGCGGGAACTGGCGATGATGAAAGACGGCGCGATTTTGATTCAGGGCTCGCGCGGAGGCGTGGTGGACGAGGCTGCGCTTGCAGAAGCTTTGCAAGGCGGCCGACTGGGGGGAGCGGCGGTGGATGTTTATTCCACGGAGCCTCCTGCGACGGACAATCCCCTGCTGGCATTGAAAGGCGAGGCGGCTCACCGCATTTTGTTTACGCCGCATGTTGCGGGAGTGACGCGGCAGTCGGCGGCTTATCTTTTCCGCACCGCGTGGCGGAACGTGGAACGCGCAATGGGCGGGAAAGAAGCGCCACAGTACGTTGTGAGTTGAGACGAAACGAAATTCAGTAGCCGGCACGCCAGTTTTTTTGCAGCACGGAGAACACCGAGTGCTCAAAGCAGAATCGACGCGAAAAGCCAAACGCTGGTACACGATTCTCTACGTGCAAGTGCTGATTGCGGTGCTGATCGGCTGCGGGATCGGGGGATTTTTCCCGAAGGCGGGGATGGCGCTGAAGCCGCTGGGCGACGCGTTTGTGTCGCTGATCCGGATGATGATCGCGCCGGTGATCTTCTGCGTGATCGTGCAGGGGATCGCGTCAATGAGCGACCTGAAAAAGCTCGGGACGCTGGGCGTGAAGACGCTGATCTATTTTGAAGTGGTTTCGACGCTGGCGTTGATTATAGGAATCGTGGTGGCGGTGTTGATTCATCCGGGCGCCGGGCTGAACATTGACGCCGCGACGCTGGACCCGAAGGCGACGGCTGCGTTTGTGGGGCGCGCGAAAGAGACCGGGTTTATTCCTTTCCTGCTGGGCTTTATTCCACGGACATTCATCGGGGCGTTGGCGGACGGCGAAGTGCCGCAGGTGCTACTGATCTCGATTCTGACGGGATTCGCGATCGCGAATATGGGAGAGGTGGGAAAGCGGGCGCTGGGCGCGATTGAAGTGGCGAACAAGGTGGTGTTCCGGATCGTGAGGATGGTGGTCCGCGCGGCGCCGCTGGGGGCGCTGGGCGGAATGGCGTTTACGGTGGGCAGTTACGGCGTGGCGTCGCTTGCAAACCTGCTGAAATTGATGGGGACGTTTTATTTGTCGAGTTTCCTGTTCGTGGTGGTAGTGCTCGGAATTATTGCGCGACTGGCGGGCTTTTCGATTTTCCGTTTTCTGGCATACATCAAGGACGAATTGCTGATTGTGCTGGGGACGAGTTCGTCGGAAACGGTGCTGCCGGACATGATGCGCAAGCTGGAAGCGTTGGGGGCTTCGCGTTCGACGGTGGGGCTGGTTTTTCCAACGGGGTATGTTTTCAATACGGACGGAACGAATATTTATCTGACGCTGGCGGCGCTTTTTCTGGCGCAGGCGACCAATACGCATTTATCGCTGGGGCAGGTGAGCGGGATTCTGCTGTTCGCGCTGCTGGCATCGAAGGGCGGATCGGGCGTAACGGGGACGGGATTTGTGACGCTGGCGGCGATTTTGGCGGCGGTGCCGTCGATTCCCGTGCAGTCGTTGGCGCTGCTGGTGGGGATTGAGAAATTCATGAGCGAATGCCGCGCGCTGACAAACGTGGTGGGCAATGGAGTGGCGACGCTGGTGGTGAGCCGCTGGCAAGGGGAATTGGACGTGGAGAATATGCGCCGTGTGATGGAAAAGCCGCCGGAGAACTCTGAAACGAGTTCGGAGTAAAAGACGTTACACTATCTGGAACCGCTCGCGGCCTGTGAGCGGCTTGTGCAATTTCCTAAACCTGGGGGATCCATGCCCGCCACTGCGATTAATCGAAGGACGTTTTTAAGAGTCTCGGCCGTCAGCGGCGGGGGATTTTTGTTGGCGTGCCACCTGCCAAGCCTGACGGGAGTTTTTGCCGGGCAGGTGGGAGGGCCGCAAGCACCGACACCGGCATTTGTTGCGACGGCGTTCGTTCGCGTGGCGGCGGACGGGATTGTGACGATCACGGCGAAAAATCCGGAAATTGGCCAGGGCGTGAAAACGCATTTGCCGATGATTATCGCGGAGGAGTTCGACGTGGACTGGAAGGATGTTCGAATCGAGCAGGCAGACCTGGACGAAACGAAGTATGGCCCGCAGCGGGCGGGAGGAAGCACGGCGACGCCGATCAATTGGGACCCGTTGAGGCGAGTAGGGGCGGCCTGCCGGCAGATGTTCGTAGCGGCGGCGGCGCAAAGCTGGGGAGTGCCGGGTTCGGAATGTGAGACGGCTTCGGGAAAGGTGATTCACAGCCCATCGAAGAGGACGATCGTTTACGGCGCGCTGGCGGCTAAAGCGGCAACCATGCCCGTGCCGGATTTGAAGAGCGTGCCGCTGAAGGACCCGAAGAATTACAAAATCATCGGGAAAGCGACGATGGGCGTGGATGTGCCGTCGATTGTGGCGGGGAAACCACTTTACAGCATCGATTTCCGGGTGCCGGGGATGTTGTGGGCGGTGTATGAGAAGTGCCCGGTGTTTGCAGGGAAAGTGATCAGCGCGAACGTGGACGAGATTAAAGCGCTGCCGGGAGTGAAGCAGGCATTTGTGGTGGAGGGGACCACGGAATTGCTGGGATTACACGCGGGCGTGGCGATTCTGGCGGAGAACTGGTGGCAGGCGAACAGCGCGCGGAAGAAATTGCAGATCAAGTGGGACGAAGGAACCACCGCACAGCAGAGCAGCGAAGGATTCGCGCGGCGGGCGCAGGAGCTTTCGAAACAGGCGCCAACGGTGATGCTGCGGAAGGATGGAGACGCGGAGAAGGAGTTGCAATCGGCGCCGAAAGTCGTGGAGGCGGCGTATGAATATCCGTTTATCGCGCACGCTCCGATGGAGCCGGAAAACTGCCTGGCGTATTTCCATGATGGAAAGCTGGAGTTCTGGTCGCCGAGCCAGACGCCGGAATCCGGCCGGATGCAGGTGTCCAAGGTGCTGGGAATTCCCCACGACGACATCATCGTACATTTGAAGCGGGCGGGCGGGGGATTCGGGCGGAGGCTGACGAACGATTACATGCTGGAAGCGGCGGCGATCGCGAGGCAGGCGGGCGTGCCAGTGAAACTGCTGTGGACGCGCGAGGACGATTTTCATCACGATCACTACCGGCCCGCGGGGTTTCATTTCCTGAAGGGCGGGGTGGACGACTCCGGAAAACTGGTGGCATGGAAAAATCACTTTGTGACGTTTGGGGAGGGCGAGACGTTCGCCCCTTCGGCGAATATTCCGGGGAACGAATTCCCGGGAACGTTTTTGCCGAATTTTCATTTTGGAGCGTCGCTGATGCCGCTGGGCGTGCCGACGTATGCGCTGCGGGCGCCGAGGAGCAATGCGTTTTCGTGGGTGTTCCAGTCGTTCACGGATGAGCTTGCGCATGCGGCTGGAAAAGATCCCGTGGAGTTCAGGCTGGAACTGCTGAGCCTACCGCGCGTGACTACTCCCGATGTGAAGCCGGATCCCTTTTCGAGTGCGATGGATGGCGCGCGAATGCAGGGTGTGGTGCGGCTGGTGGCGGAGAAATCCGGATGGGGCAAGCGAACTCTGCCGAAGGGCACGGGTATGGGCGTGGCGTTTCAGTTTTCGCACCGCGGGTATTTCGCGGAGGTCGTGGAACTGAGCGTGGACGCGAAGAATGCCGTACGTGTGAACAAAGTTTGGGTGGCCGGGGATATCGGCAGCCAGATCATCAATCCCAGCAGCGCGGACAATCAGGTGCGCGGGGCGGTGCTGGAGGGATTGAGCTCCGTGATGAGCTACGAAATTACGATCGAGCGGGGACGCGCTCTGCAGAGCAATTTTCACGAGTACACGCCGATGCGGATGAACCAGTTGCCGGGAGAGATTGAGGTGCACTTCCTGCGGACGGATAATCCGCCGACGGGATTGGGCGAGCCGGCGTTGCCACCGGTGTTGCCGGCGGTATGCAATGCGATCTTTGCGGCAACGGGGAAGCGGATACGGTCGCTGCCGTTGGCGAAACATGGGTATAGCTGGGCCTGAGAAAGAAAAAGCGCCCGCTTCAGAAAGCGGCCGCTACATAGCTTGGATTTCGAGGTTTCTCACCAGCCAAGGGACCAGGACTTTGCGGAAGATTACCGGGTCGGGCCAGACTTTTACCTGACGGCCGAGGTGGCCTCCTTGGGGATTGATCCAGGCTTCTTTCGGGACGTCGCCGTTGTTCAGGAGCAGGTAGGCGTCGGAGATTGGCACTTGAGTATCCATCGCGCCGGCAATGATTAGCATCGAGGTCGTCGGTTTCCCCAATAAATGTTGATTGACCAACGAGAGCTTGGGAAGAATGTCGCCCAGGTCCTCGACTTTGTTTGCGCCTTCGAAGATGGACATTAGCGCGGGACCCAGGCCGAAAAGATATTCGCGATTGCCCAGCGTTTTTTGCATGACGAAATTTTTCTCGAAGGTGGCGTCCACCGCAGGCGACTGGGCGACGACGGCTTTCAGGCGGGCGCGCTCGACGATGGAAAGTTTGGCGGCCCAGTAACCGCCGAAGCTCTGGCCATCCACGCCGACGCGAGTTTTATCCACCTCGGTGCGCGTTTGCAGGTAGTCGATCACTTTGGAGAACATGCGGTCGGCGGTTTCGCTGGCCTTGATCGGAGCCTGGCCGGTGCCCGGTGAATCGACGCCGATGTAGCCGATGCCGGAATTCAGGACCACACCAAAATTTTCGGTGAGATCTTCCTTGCGGCTGTCGAGTCCGCTGATGGCGATGATCACGGGCACGGGACCCTTGGCGTTTTTAGGAAGGCGCAGGTAGCCGACGATTTCCGAGCCTTCGAACGGGATGTGTACAACTTCGAGCGGCGGATCCATCAATTTCGCGTGAGCCAGGAAAGCTTCGAGCGCTTTGGCGTAGGCACGTTTCTTCCCGTTAGATGCGGGGACCGGCCAGCGTCCGAAGGAATAGAGGCGCCAGGCGCGGACGAAATCCTTGTCGGCCTGGGCGGAATTGGTGGCGAGCAGGGAGTTCCCTTCCGCCATGTAGCGATCGGCGATGGCGCTGAATGCGGCCGCCCATTCGTCGTTGTCGGTGGTGTTGATGTGCGAGAAGGCTTCGCGGACGTCGGCGGGATCGAGGCCGATGAGCGGGTACATGCCGTTTTCAGCGCGCTTGATAGCCTCGGTTTTGATTTCGTCGAGGGTGCGCTCTTTTTGTTGCTGCTGCGCGCGGACGCCGGACGCCAGCGCGATAAACAGTAAACCTGCAAACAAACTCGAAAATAATTGTCGCAAAGAAGTTCTCCTCATGGTGGCTACTTCGCTCTCTTAAGCGCCGCCTGGTAATACGACGGGTCGTAATATTTGTCGGGTGAAGGAGGATGTCCGCCCCACTGGCCTTCCACTTCGGCGCGCAGCTTTAAAACGTTTTCGAAACCTTGAAGATCGAACTGCGCGTCTTTGGCGAAACCTCCCGGGTGGTTCATGGTGATCTCGTAGTCTTCGGCGGCGATTTCAGGAGTGAGATGGTATTGAGCGGCGAGCAGATCGATCACTTGCTGCTTGTTGGCGGGGTTCATCAGCCAGCGCTGCGCTTCGATGCAGGCGGAGAGCAATGCGACGAGAAGCTCGCGGTGATCTTTCGCCCAGGCGCGCTGGGTGAAGAAACCCGCGGCTTGATAGGGGCCGATGAGCTGCTGCACCGAGCCGAGGCTCACGAATCCTTCGTGCTTGGCCACCAACGAAACCGGGGGCCCGAGCATCGAGCCGGCAAAACTTTTCTGCTCGCGTAATGCAACCAGGCGCTGCGGCGTGGCACCGAAGGGCTTGATCTCGTAGTCTTTTCCAGCGGTCAAGCCGTTGAGCGACAGGATTTTTTTCATCTGGAGCGCGTAGGCGGTGTTCGGGGCATCGACTATCAGCGTTTTGCCGCGGAGATCGGAAATGGACTTGATGTCCGGCTGAGCGATGAGTTCGTTTTGCGAGCCTTCGCCACCCATGACGATGACGACGTCCTGGTGCGCGAGTTCGACCATGGCCACGGCGTTGTCGACGGCGAGGAAAGCGACGTCACCTTTCCCGGCGGCGAGGTCAGCGCGCAATTCGTCGGAGTTTTTCTTGTTGTCGTTGGCAACTTCGAGGCCGTATTTCGCGAAGAGGCCTTGTTTGTCTGCAATGACAAACTGGATTGGGCGCCCCAGCAGGGTGAGGACATGAATCTGTTGGGGCGGAGCGGTCTGCGCGCGCGCTCCGCTGCAGAGAAGAAGCGCGCACACAGCGATGCCGGATTTAAAAGAGATGATGGGTTTCATTGACATTCTCCTGGCGAGCGGAATCAGGGCGCGCCTTCGTTGAGTTTATCGAGCGACCATTCTGTCACAGGCATGGGGTCGAGAATCGGCTTGCCGAGATTTGGACAACTGAGAGCGTAAAGGCCGGTGTCGGTGGCGGCCCAGATAATGTTGCGGTCCCATTCGATGAAGACGTTGTCCACGGTTCGGTCGTAACTGCCGAATTTCTTGAGGTCGCCGCCCTGGGGTGGGACGAAGTAGGCCACTTCTTCGGGCTTGTAGAGGTCCCCGATGTCGTAGCAACGGAGGCCAGCGATGAAATAGGAGTAAGCGATGAATTCCTGGCGGGGCTTCCCTGGCGCTTTGAGGTGCGGCGGATTGTGCGCGCCGAAGCGTCCGCGCTTGAAGCAGAAATCGCGATAGGGCGCTTCGGGCGGAGGAACGGGGCGCGGGAGTTGCGCTACCGGGACGGGATTCGCTTCATCGCGGATATCGATCACCCAGTTCGGCAGATAGATCTGGTTGCAATCGGAGTTGGTTGTCTCGCCATTGGTGATGACGAACCCGCGATCCAGGATGCCGCAGTAAATGGTATGGAAGGCGATGCCCATGCCGGAATACTGCGCGGGGGGTTCGAAGCGCCCGATTTCTTTCTGATGCTGGGGGTCGGAAAGATCGAGAATGATGAAGCCGTTGCAGCCGAAGGCGCCATAGCCGCGATTGCCGCCATCTTCGAGTCTCTTCGGCACGTAGACAGGGCCGTGGAGGCCGGCGAAGGGAGTCTGGTCGCCGATAACTTTGGGAGGAACGAGCTTCGACCAGATCCACTTGTTGTATTCCGCTTCTTCGCCTTTACGAGAGCCGGGGACCCACCACATGGAGACTTCCTTGGCGCTGGCCGGGTCGGAAGCGTCGACGATCATGTTGCCGTTGACCAACTGGCGGAAGTAGGACGGCTGGTGGCTGAAGGACTCATCCGGGGCCGTGTCGAGATAGGCGTACTTGCCGCCGTCGTAATAGTTGCGATGAGTGCCCTGGCCGGTGGCGCCGGTGCTGAATTCGGAAAGTTTCACGAGCTTGGCGGGGTCGGTGGCGTCGTAGAAGCGAACGCCACGCAGGCCTTTGAAATTTTTGCGCTTGTCGTCGAGATGGGGATCGTCGTACTTGCCCATGGGTGCTTCGGGAGTGGAATCGGTGATTGGCGTCCCAGCGCCGGTCATGAGGATCCACTTTTTAAGATTCTGGTTATAGGCGACCTGAACCTGATAGCCGTCGAAGCCGCCCTTGTTGAACATGGTGGGCTTGCGAACGTCGCTGACATCGATGACATCTCCCTGCTGAAACATGTAGCGGCGATTGCCGACGGACATCATCTGCATCTTGCCGTGGCGCGTCTCCCCCCTACCGAAGTGAGCCAGGACCTCCATATTGCGGATGTACATGCGGCGGTCGAGGTAAGAGATGCTGTTGGGGCTGGGATGGCCATGATGGTCGGCCAGTGTAGAGAGGGGCGAACTGGCCAAGGCCAAACCGGCGCCTGCGGCGGTGCGCAGAAAGCTGCGACGGGAAGGCGTTAAGAGGCTTTTCCCAGATTCTTGCGACGTATCGGATGGCGCTTGCGGCAGACGGGCGGCTTTCTTTCGTTTCATGCATTGCTCCTTGGGTTGGGCCCGGCGGGCACCTGGCCCCGGCGGCGGGCTCCTCGGTGTCTGGACCCGGCGCCCAGGCTGGGGAAGGCATATCCCGAAAGCCGAAAGTGGCAAAAGGCCAAATCCACCGTAAAGAGGTATGACCCCTGTACCACTTTAAAAGCAGATGTGTCAACGATTAAATTCAATGAATCATAAATATCGATGCAAGGACTGTACAGAGAGAAATTCCTGTGGTATGTTGGTCCGACCAATTGGGATTCTTTCACTCAAATCCTTCTGGCGGGCCTGAACATCAGGGCCCGACAGCGTTGGGAGGCCAACCATGGCAATCGCTACCATCAACCCGGCAACGGGGCAAGTGATCAAGTCGTTTGAGCCGCTGAACGCCGCGGAAATCGAAGCAAAACTTCAGAAAGCCATCGAAACCTTTGCCAGGTATCGGCATGTGCCGTTCACGCAGCGCGCGCAGTGGATGCTGAAGGCCGCGGGCATTTTGGAGAACGAGAAGGAAGCATTCGCCAAGGTGATGACGACGGAGATGGGCAAGACGCTGCGCTCCGCCGTGGACGAAGCGGCAAAGTGCGCATGGGTTTGCCGGTATTACGCCGAAAACGCGGAGAAGTTTCTTGCAGACGAACTGGTGGAGACGGGAGCGAAGCAGAGCTACATCCGATACCAGCCGCTGGGGCCGGTGCTGGCGGTGATGCCATGGAATTTTCCGTTCTGGCAGGTGCTGCGTTTTGCAGCGCCCGCGCTGATGGCGGGAAACGTAGGACTGCTGAAGCACGCGTCGATCGTGCCGCAGAGCGCGCTGCTGATCGAAGAATTGTTTCACCGGGCGGGCTTCCCGGACGGGTCGTTCCAGACATTGCTGATCGGCTCGAAGGAAGTGGACAAGATTTTGGGAGACCCGCGCGTGATGGCGGCAACGCTTACAGGCAGTGAACAAGCGGGGATTGAAGTTGGCATTGGGGCGGCGAAGCGAATCAAGAAAGTGGTGCTGGAGCTTGGGGGAAGCGATCCCTTCATCGTGATGCCGAGCGCGAATCTGGAAACGGCGACCAGCATGGCGGTGAAGGCGCGGATCTTCAACAACGGGCAATCGTGCATCGCGGCGAAGCGGTTTATCGTGGCGGAGAGCATCGCGGACGCATTCGAAAAGCTGTTCGCTCAGAAGATGGCGGCGCTGAAAGTGGGAGACCCGTTCGATGAGAGCACGGATGTGGGGCCGCTTTCGACACCAGAGGGCGTTGCGGACCTGGACCGGGACGTGCGCAAATCCGTGGAAGCCGGAGCGAAGATCCTAACGGGCGGAAAGCCGCTGAACCGGCCGGGGAATTTTTACGCGCCAACGGTTTTGGTGAACATTCCCGAGAACTCCCCGGCATACAAGGAAGAGATGTTCGGCCCTGTGGCGAGCGTGTTCCGCGCGAAAGACGTCGATGACGCGATTCGAATTGCAAATGACAGCCGGTTCGGGCTGGGCGCCAGTGCCTGGACCAACGATGCCGCCGAGCAGCGGAAGTTCATCGACGGGTTGGATGCCGGGATGGTGTTTATCAACCGGATGGTGGCTTCCGATCCGCGGATACCGTTCGGGGGGGTCAAGTGGTCAGGCCACGGACGGGAGTTGGGAGCCTGGGGTATCCGGGAGTTTACAAATATCAAGACGGTGTGGGTGGAGCAGGGCTAAGAGGCAGGGGTAAGAAAGGGTTGCGGAGGAGGAGCGGGAATGGTAGCTTGGTCCGACAACTCGACCATATCTCGATCTGCCAGGTTCGCCGCCCAGGATGTCCCTACCGCGCGAGGTTCAGATCAATGCGTCGATTGACTCTGCGCGGGTTCGGAGGTTGAGATGTACAAAATCATTCGGTCCTCTCGCCTTTACGAGCAAATTGTTCAACAAGTTGAGGAGTCGATCCACAAAGGCGCTCTGAAACCGGGAGACCAGTTGCCTCCCGAGCGCGAACTGGCGGAACAGTTCGGTGTGAGCCGGACGGCGGTGCGGGAAGCGGTGAAGACGCTCCGGGAGAAGGGGCTTGTCGAAGCGTATCCCGGGCGCGGGACATTTATTACGGATGGAAGTTCGAACACGATGCGGCAGTCGCTGCATCGCATGATGCGCTCCGGGAACGAGGGCTTTGCCTTTCTGGCGGAGGTTCGGGAGATTCTGGAACCGGAGATCGCGGCACTTGCGACCACGCGTGCCGACCAGGAGAACCTGGCGGCGATGAAGGAACAAGTGGAAGTGATGGATACGTCGAAGACCGATCCCGATGCGTTCATCGAGGCGGACCTGGATTTTCATCTGGCACTGGCGGAGGCGGCCGGCAATCCCATCATTCTTTCGCTGATTGACTCGATTGTGGGGCTGCTCCGCGAACAGCGAATCGGGATTTTCCAGGTGAAAGGCGGAGCAGAGCGCGGCCAGTATCACCACAAGAAGATTCTGGAAGCGATCGAGCACCGGGATGCCGCGGGGGCGAGAGACGCGATGAAGGCGCACCTGAAACAGGTGCGCGAGGATTCGCGGAACGCGCCCAGCGAATAAAGCAAACAAGGTTTAGAGGCAACAGCGATTCAGGAGGGGTGAGGTCTTGGCTAAATTGGGGTTTGTGGGCCTGGGAGTGATGGGCAGCGAAATGGTGAACCGGCTGCTCGGCAAGGGACATAGCGTCACGGGGTACAACCGGACGCGCTCGAAGGCGGATTGGCTGATCAAGAAAGGGATGAAGTGGGCCGACTCGCCGCGCGCCGTGGCCGGGGAATCCGATGTGGTGTTTTCGATGGTGACGAACTCCGCCGCGCTGGGAGCGGTGATGAACGGGCCGGACGGCATGATTGCCGCGGCTGCACCGGGCAAGTTGTTCGTGGACATCAGCACGGTGAGCCCGGCGTTCAGCCGGGAGATCGCGGGAAAGATTCGGGAAAAGGGCGGAGACATGGTGGACGCGCCAGTATCCGGAAGCGTGATCACGCTGCAGGAGGGGAAGCTCTCCGTGATGGTTGGCGGGCGCAAGGAAACTTTTGAAAAAGTGAAAACCTTGCTGCTGGACATCGGGCCGAAGGTTACGCACGTGGGAGATAACGGCCTGGCGCTGGTGATGAAGATTGGAACGAACTTGAGCCTGGCGGTGCAAATGCTGGCGTTCTGCGAGGGCGTGCTGCTGGCGGAGAAGAGCGGCATTTCGCGCGAAGTGGCGGTGGATGTTCTGACGCACAGCGTGATTGCGTCGCCGATGGTGCAGTATCGCGGACCGTTCGTGTTGAAGCAGCCGGCCGAGGCGTGGTTCAACGTGAACATGATGCAGAAAGACATGTTGCTGGCGCTGGAGCTGGGGCGGCAACTGGACGTGCCGATGCCGACGACGGCGGTGACGAACGAGTTCCTGACGGCGGCACGGGGCATGGGACTGGTGGAAAAAGATTTTGCGGTGGTGTTCGACGTGTTGGCACAGATGTCCGGGGTGAAAGCATGAAAACGGTCACGGATTCTGCAAAGACGGAAAACGGAGTGGCGCCGGAGGTTGGGCTGCGGCTGTACCGCCAGATGGTACGCATTCGTCTGTTTGAAGAGCAGGTGAATGAACTTTACACGCGCGCGCTGATGCCGGGGCTGGCTCACCTGTATATCGGCGAAGAGGCGGTTGCGGTCGGGATCTGCGAAGCGCTGAAGAATACGGATTACGTCACGAGCACACACCGGGGCCACGGGCATTGCCTGGCAAAGGGAGCAACGCCGGACAGGATGTTCGCGGAACTTCTGGGCAAGGAAGCCGGCTATTGCCGCGGCAAGGGCGGTTCGATGCATATCGCGGACCCCGCGACGGGAAATCTTGGCGCAAACGCGATTGTGGGCGGCAGCGCAGGAATCGCGACCGGCGCCGCGCTGACGGCCAAGCGGTTGAAGACCGATCACGTGGCGGTCTGTTTTTTTGGCGAGGGCGCGCTGGGGCAGGGCGTGTTGTATGAAGTGATGAATCTGGCGTCGCTGTACAAGCTGCCGGTCATCTATGTGTGCGAGAACAATCTTTATACCGAGTACACGCATTTTTCGGAAACGACCGCGGGAGACATTCTGGCGCGCGGAACCGCGTTTGGGGCACACGCAGAAAGCGTGGACGGGCAGGACGTTCGGGCGGTGCATGCCGTGGCGCAGAAACTGGTGGGCCGGGCGCGGCGGGGCGAAGGGCCTTCTCTGTTGCTTTGCAACACCTATCGTTACACCGGGCATCACGTGGGCGACATCAATCGCGAATATTACCGCTCGAAACAGGAAGAGCAGGAGTGGAAGACGAAGCGGGATCCCATCAAGAACATGGGAGAGTGGCTGGCCGGGCAGAAGATTGCCGATTCGAGCGCCTTGCAGAAAATTGAGAACGAAGCGCGCGAAGAGATGAAGGCCGCCGTCGAATTTGCCATCGCCGCACCGTATCCGGGTGTTGAGGAGGTCGACCAGGACGTTTATGCCTGAAACAGCGATCCGGGAATTGACATTTGCACAAGCGGTCCGCGAAGCGCTTGCGGAAGAGATGCGGCGCGATCCGCGCGTGTGCATTTTTGGGGAGGACGTGGCGGAGGCGGGGACGCCTTTCAAGGTATTGTCCGGCCTGGTGGAAGAATTCGGGTCGGAGCGCGTCCTGGACACGCCGATATCGGAGGCAGGTTTTACGGGAATGGGCGTGGGCGCGGCGATGACCGGCTTGCGACCCGTTGTGGACATCATGTTCGGGGATTTCCTGACGCTGACGATGGATCAACTGGTGAACCAGGCGGCCAAAGTTCACTACATGTCGGGCGGAACGTGGAAAGTGCCGATGGTGTTGCGGACGACGCTGGGCGCAACGCGGCGTTCGGCGGCGCAGCATTCGCAATCGCTGCACGCGTGGCTGTGCCATGTGCCGGGGCTGAAGGTGGCGATGCCCTCGACGCCTTATGACGCAAAGGGTTTGCTGAAGACAGCGATCCGCGACGACAACCCGGTGATCTTTTTTGAAGACAAGATGATGTACAAGCAGAAGGGCGCGGTGCCGGCAGAAGAGTACACGATTCCGTTTGGGGTTGCGGACGTGAAGCGCGAGGGAGAAGACATTACGCTGGTGGCGACGAGCAGCATGGTGGAGGTGGCGCTGGGTGCTGCGAAACTTCTTGGGGAAGTTGGCATCAGCGCGGAAGTGATTGATCCGCGGACGATGTGGCCGCTGGACGAGAAGACCTTGATGGAATCGGCGAAGAAAACTTCGCGCGCGATCGTGATTGATGAAGGCTACGGGCGATATGGAGTGACGGGTGAAATTGCCTCGGTGATTGCCGAGGGCGCATTCTTTAATCTGGAGGCGCCAGTGAAGCGGATGGGGGCAA
>DATMMG010000139.1:0-26240 GCA_035569815.1 Candidatus Methylomirabilota bacterium | reverse complement strand
GACAGCGTTTTGCCATCACCGGTGACGATTTTGCCGCTGAGGCGGTCTCCGTTCTTCAGAATTACCTGGTCGGCGCGAGTCCCAAGGGGTGCCAGCAAAAGGGCAGCGACAAAAAACAGAGTGCGACGCATGGGCGTCCTCCTGAGCAATACATTTTCAAGAAACTGCGCAGAGCTTTACGCGGGCGGCGAAAAGGGATGCTCTAGTTCAAATTTCGGGCAGGCGGTGAAAGTCTAATGAAAATGAAGGGAAGCTGCAATTCGCCAATGCGGAAAGGAACGCTGGCCAGCCGTTTGGGCTATCTCGTATACTAATTTGAGCAAGGGTGGGTCTGGGTGGCGCATTTCTTGGGCGCGCTTGGCTTCGGATCCCGAGGGGCGCGAGCTCCCCAACTCCAACAGAATGAGCACGTCCGGAAACGTTCCAACCTTTTCGGTATTCCAAGAGCGGAGATGTCTTTCATGAAGTCTTCCCGTAACAGAGCATTCCTTTCCTTACTTCTATTCGCGATTTCGATGGCGGCGGTGTCCTGTTCCAAAACGGAATCTGGACCAAAGAACTCGAGCGCTGCCGGTCAGCAGGGGGTTTCGCACCCGGTCTTGGTGTTCATCACCGATTTTGGCACCGCGAATGATGCAGTTGCGATCTGTAGGGCCGTGATGGTGGGAATCGCTCCCGACGTTCGGATTATGGACATCACACACCAGGTGACGCCGTTTTCAATCGAAGAGGGCGCGCGGTTTCTGGCGGGAGTGACACCTTACTACCCGTCCGGGACTGTGTTTGTGGGGGTGATTGACCCCGGTGTGGGAACCAATCGCAAGGCAGTGGTGGTGAAGTCGAAGAAGGGACAGTATTTCGTGGTGCCGGACAACGGGCTGGTATCGCCGGTGATTGATCGCGATGGTCTGGAATCCGCGCGGGAAATTACGAATACCAGCTGGATGATTGGCGACGCCATCTCTTCGACCTTTCACGGGCGGGACATTTTTTCACCGGTGGGAGCGCATCTGGCGGCAGGATGGGACTACACGCTGGTGGGGCCGGAGGTGCAGCAACTTGTGCGGCTGACACCAAAAACCGCCACTGTTACCGACAAGGGAATCGAAGGCGAAGTGATCGCGCTGGATGACCCGTTCGGCTCGCTGATCACCGACATTCCAGGCGAAGAGTTCAAGAATCTCGGTTACAAGCTGGGCGACCGGGTGACGCTGCAATTGAACAAGAAGCCGTTCACTGTGCCGTTCACGAAGACGTTTATGGACGTGCCGGTCGGTGATCCGCTCCTCTACATTGATTCGCGTGGGAGGGTTGGATTGGCGGTGAATGAGCGCAGTTTTTCAGCGGTGAACAAGATCACGCCTCCGGCCCCCATATTCATCCCGAAAAAGGGGGCGTCCCTCGGGGGGAAGTGATGAGGGAAGACCAGCGGATGTATCGCGGGCGATTGCTGCCGGTGGGGCCGGATGTTCGTCTAAACGGGCGATGTACGGGGATGCGGCGGGGTCGCCGCACGGAGTGGGCCAGCTGAATCCTTTCGCTGGGAGAGAGTTAGCACGGGTCAAACTAGGCTGCACGGGCTTTCCGCCCTGCATGGATTCCATCCCCTCGAAGGTGGATCCCATAAAATAAAGGAACAGGTCATGAACTTACGGAGAGCAGTTTCGCTGGGGTTGCGGTTGGGGTTGGTGTTTTTATTCGCACTTCTTATCAACGAGAATTCTGGAAATGCGGCGGCGCAGTCTTTCCGCGGCGGGATCCGGGGAGAAATTACGGACGCGCACGGCTTGGGCGTGCCGGGGGCCAAAGTGATCGCGCGGAATCTGGGCACGAGCGAAACGCGAGAGGTGACGGCCGACGCGGATGGCGATTATCGCTTCCTGGAGCTTCCCGCGGGAGAGTACGAAGTTACGGCAATGGCGCCAGGGCTGCACGAGGCGCGGGTCTCGCGTGTACGCGTGGAAGTCGGGGCGGAAACGATTATCGGGGTGTCGCTGAACCAGGTGAAAGATCAGCAGGAAACGGTGACGGTTGCCGAGACAGTGCCGCTGGTGGAAACTTCGAGCACCACGCTATCGCAAGTGGTGGATCGGCAATTGGTGCAGGAGTTGCCTTTGAATGGACGCGACTTCGGGAAGCTGGTCGCGCTGACTCCGGGAGTGACCGTGGAGGGCTCCGGCGTGGCGGGCAGCGAAAAGGGATTCGGGCAGTTCAACATCAACGGTAACCGCGACCGTTCGAACAATTACAATCTGGACGGCACGGACAACAACGATCCATTCTTCAATAATTCGGCTTTGAACCAGGTTGGAATTACCGGCGCGCCGGCGACGCTGCTGCCGCTGGATGCGATCCAGGAGTTCAGTATTCAATCGCAATTCGGCAGCGAATACGGACGCAATTCCGGCTCGGTGGTGAACATCATCACCCGTTCGGGGACGAACGTATTGCACGGTTCGCTCTACGAGTACAACCGGAACTCGGCGTTCGACGCGCGCAACTATTTCAACACGGCGTTGCAGCAGGACGGAACGCCGAATCCCCAATCGCGATTCAACAACAACAATTTTGGCGGATCGCTGGGCGGCCCCGTCATCAAGGATCGCGCATTCTTTTTCTTCGCGTATGAGGGGCAGCGTGAACGCGTGGGGTCGGACTTCACGCTGGCGGTTCCTTCGACGGCACAACTCGCCGCGGCGCAGGCACTGGCCGTAAACAACCCGGTTCAGACGGTGCCGAGCGTCAATCCGGCACTCATCAAAATCACCGATCTGTTTCCGACGAGCGACACGAACTCGCTGGCGTATTCGGTGCGCGACAAAAACGATGGCAACAACCTGATCGGCAAGATCGACTACCGGATCAATGACAACAATTCATTGAGCGGCCGGTATGCGTTTGGGCAGAGCGATCAGGAGTTTCCACTCGGCTCGCTTGGCGGGTTCGGGAGCGGCTCGCGGCTGGCGAACTTTACGCAGATTTCACCGACACGGGTGCAGGTTGTTTCCGTAAATTGGCTGACGACTTTCTCCACGACGAAATATAACGAGGTCCGCTTCGGCTATTCGCGGTTTCGCACCAGTTTCAACTCCGCGGATGCCACGCCGGGGAATCCGAATTTCATCGATCCGACGGCGCTGGGCCTCAACATGGGCACCGACCACGTTGGATTGCCAGAAATCGATTTCAACGGAGATCTGGAGAACCTGGGGGCGACGGCGTTCAGCGTGCCGCGCGGACGATTGAGCGAAACATTCCAGATTCTGGACAATTACACGTGGATTCGCGGGCACCACACGATCAAGTTCGGCGGCGAATATCACCGCTACGATGTGCAGAGCTTCAACGACAACCTGGAGCGCGGCTTGCTGGACGTGAATACTTGCGTGTTCATCGACAGCACCACCTGCCCTCAGCTTTCGACGGATCCCATCGTCAACGAACTTGCGAACTTCTACATCGGGAATATTTTTGCCGAAGGAAACAGCGGCAACACGCAGCGGTTTACATTCAACAATAATTTTGGATTCTTCGGACAGGATGAATTCCGCCTGCGTCCCAACCTTACGGTCACCGCTGGACTGCGCTGGGAATACATCGGGCCACTCGGCGAAAAGAACAATTTGCTCTCGAATTTCGACGCGAGCAACAATCTTGTGCAGGTGGGATCGCCCACGCTGCCGAACGTGTACAACCGCGATTTGAACAACTTTGCGCCGCGGCTTGGAATTTCCTGGAGTCCGCGCCGGAGTACGGTGGTTCGCGCGGGGTACGGACTCTATTACGACTACACGCCGCAGAATAACCTGATTGCCAACTTTACGAACTCGGCGGGGATCGCGACGAACCCGGTGCAATCGCTTGCGGGCAGCCCGTTTTTTGTGGGGGCGCTGGATTTCAACTCCGGCGCGTTCAGCGGAACAGCGACGGGCCCGGTGTTCACGCCGACGGTGTTTCCGCAGTCCATCTTCATTACCGATCACAATCTGCGCTCGCCGTACGTGCAGAGCTGGAGCCTGAACATCCAGCAGGAGATCAGCCACGCGCTGGCGATGGAAGTGGGTTACGTGGGCAGTAAGGGCACAAAGCTGACGCGGCTTTACGACGCCAATCAGGGCCGCGATTCTGGAATCAACAATCCGGCTTTCCCGCAGTATGCGGCCGTGGATGTTTTCTCCGGCGGGGCGAATTCCACGTATAACGGTTTGCAAACCACCGTGCGGCTGCAGCAGTTTCACGGCTTCTCGGGGTTTTCGACTTACACCTGGTCGAAGTCGCTTGATGGCGCGTCTGACGGAATCAATTTCAATTTTGCCAACGCCGCCTTTCCGCAGGACTCGACGAATTTGCGGGCGGAGAAGGGGCCGTCCACATTCGACACCCGCCATCGCTGGACCACGGCGATCAATTATTTGGTGCCGGAAGCGCACTTTCTGCCGCATTTGCTTGCGGAGGGTTGGCAGCTGAATTCCATCGTCACGGTACAATCGGGTCGGCCGATCAACATCATCACCAGCGCGGGCGGCGTGAATTCCAATTTTGTGGAGCGCCCGGACATCGTTCCAGGTGTGAACCCGATTTTGCCGCACTGGACGCCCACCACAGGTTACCTGAACCCGAATGCGTTCGCGTTTCCGGCGATCACGGCGAGCGATCCGAACGGCTACTTCGGGAATCTGGGCCGCGATGAAATTTTTGGACCGGGATTCTGGAATTACGACTTCTCCGTCAGCAAGAATTTTCAGCTGTGGGAGCGGATGCAGCTTCAATTCCGTTCGGAGTTTTTCAACATCTTCAATCACCCGAATTTTGCGCTGCCGACCAACGTAATCTCTCCAGGTTCGGGTCCCGCTGGCGCGATTACGCAGACGCCAGACGTAGCGCAAGGGAATCCGGGACTCGGTGGCGGGGGGCCGCGAGTTGTGCAGTTTGGCCTGCGTTTGCAGTTTTAGTGGAATAACCTCAAAGTCCGGCTTCTCATCAAACGGGCGCGGGAAACCGCGCCCGTTTTATTTGCCGATTTGCTTTTTTTATCTTAGCGGCCGACAATCGGGAGAATTACGCAGGAAAGAGGCTTGCCATGGCTGATGCCGTTATCGTTTCTTCCGTTCGAACTCCCGTGGGACGCGGTTTCAAAGGGTCGCTGCGCACGACTAGGCCCGACGATCTGGCCGCGCTGGTGATCAAGGAAGCGCTCGCGCGCGTGCCGGGGCTCGATCCCAAAGAGATTGACGATGTGATTCTGGGCTGTGCGATGCCCGAAGGCGAGCAGGGGATGAACGTGGCGCGCATCGCGGCGTTGCGCGCAGGACTGCCCGTGGAGACTTCCGCGATGACCATCAACCGCTTCTGCTCCAGCGGACTCCAGGCCATTGCCTTGGGCGCGGAACGCATCCGCGGCGGCGGGGCGCAGGTAATTATAGCTGGCGGCACGGAATCGATGTCGCTGGTGCCGATGGGCGGCAACAAGATTTCGCCGAATCCCTGGCTCGTGGATCATTATCCGGATGCGTATATCAACATGGGGCTGGGAACGGAAAACATTGCGCGGAAATTCGGAATATCGCGAGAGAACGCGGACCAGTTTGCGGTGGATTCGCACAAGAAAGCCGTGGCGGCGCTGGCGGCGAACAAGTTCAAGGATGAAACGGTCGCGGTCGAAGTGAAGATCACTTCCCTTCCCAATGGCAACGGGGCGAAGAGCAAAGGCCCTGCGAAAACGATGACACAATCTTTTTCGTTCGAAAGAGATGAAATGCCACGGCCGGAAACTTCGATGGAAGTGCTGGCGGGACTGAAACCCGCGTTTCACGTTAAGGGCACGGTGACCGCGGGCAACAGCTCGCCGATGAGCGACGGTGCGGCGGCAGTCGTCATCATGAGCGATGAAAAAGCGACGCAACTCGGATTGAAGCCACAGGTGCGATTTATTTCTTATGCCACAGCGGGCTGTCCCCCAGAGGAGTTTGGCATCGGGCCGGTCTATGCAATTCCGAAGGCGCTGAAATTGGCGGGATTGTCTCTCGGCGACGTGGCGGTGATTGAATTGAATGAAGCGTTCGCCGCGCAATCGCTTGCGGTAATTCAGCAGGCAAATCTTGATCCCGCGCGAGTGAATCCGAACGGCGGAGCGATTGCGCTCGGGCATCCACTCGGTTGCACGGGCGCAAAACTTACGGCTTCTCTCGTGCGGGAACTCGAACGCCGCAATGCTCGCTACGGCATGGTGACGATGTGCATCGGCGGCGGTATGGGCGCCGCGGGAATTTTCGAACGGGTTTAATTTTTTAGCTGCCCGTCTTCCAAAGACCGACGGTGTTGCCTTCGGGATCCTGCATCCAGGCAAAGGTGCCAAATGGAATTTTTACAGGCGGCACGAGAGTCTTTCCGCCGAGAGCTTCTGCTTTTTCTAGCGCGGCGGCCACGTCCTCAACGTCCACATAGAAAATTGTGTAGTTATGCGGTTCATGACCGAGCGCAGTGATGTGCCCGGCGATTCCGCCGGTTTCCTGCGCAATCATCGCCGCCGGACCCATGGCCTGGATCTTCCAGTCGAACATTTGGGAATAGAACTCCTGAGTCTTTTCCGAATTGCGGCAGCCGATTTCAAAATGGACAACGGGGCGTCCCATGCTTCCTCCTCTTGAACGATCTCCTGGTCAGGCCGGATAGGGGCGGCAGCCCGCAGTCTGCCACAAGTGGCCCCCAAGCGTCGCCAAAACTCTCGCCGAACGGGCCAAGCCGCCCGGGCCTTGGGGACGGGCCAGACGCAACTCGCCAGCGCAACTGGCTATTGCGAAAATCGCCGGGCTATGGGTAAACTTTGTTGTCTGGAATTTTCAAACGGTTGTTTGAATTTTAGCGGCGGCCCAGCGCCGGCAAGGAGCGTCACCAATGGCCACCTCCGTTCTGACCAAACCCGCGGCAAAGGGCGGCAGCTTTCTGCTGGAATCCCCGGTCCCCGCGGACATCTTCACGCCCGCGGACCTTTCGGATGACCAAAAGCTGATCGGGCAGACTGCGGAAGAGTTTGTGATCAAGGAAGTGCTGCCGCTGGCGAAAGACCTGGAGAACAAGAAGCCCGGGCTGATGGCGGAACTTGTTCGCAAAGCCGCGGAGCTGGGGCTGATGAGCGGCGGGACACCCGAAGAGTACGGCGGCGCGGGCCTGGACAAGATTGCCGCCACCGTCCTGACGGAAAAGATTTCCATTTACGGCGGATTTGCGGTGACGCACGGAGCGCACGCCGGGATCGGCACGCTGCCGATTGTTTATTTCGGCACCGAAGAGCAAAAGAAAAAATACCTGCCTAAGCTGGCGAGCGGCGAAATGATCGGCGCCTATTGCCTTTCGGAACCCCAAGCGGGAAGCGACGCGCAGAATTCACTGACGCGCGCGGAACTAAACAAGGAAGGCACGCACTATATCCTGAACGGGCAGAAGATGTGGATCACCAACGGGGGCTTCGCGGATCTGTACGTGGTGTTCGCGAAGGTGGATGGGGAAAAGTTTACGGCGTTCATCGTGGAGCGCAAATTCCCCGGCTGCAAACCGGGCAATGAAGAGCACAAGATGGGAATTCACGGCAGCTCGACGACGCCGGTTTTCCTTGAAAACTGCATGGTGCCGAAGGAAAACGTGCTGCACGAAATCGGCCGCGGGCACATCGTTGCGTTCAACGTGCTGAACGCGGGGCGGTTTACGCTGGGCGCATCCGGCGTGGGCGGATCGAAGTACGTGCTGATGACCGCTTCGAAATATTCGAAGGAACGCAAGGCGTTCGGCAAGCAGATCGGCGAATTCGGGCTGATGCGGGAAAAGCTGGCGGAGATGGCCATCCAGATTTTCGCCGTCGAATCGATGATCTATCGCACCGCGGGAAATCTTGAAGCGGCGATGCACGCGGCATCGGGTTCCGGCGACAAAGCGCAGAATACGATGAAGGTGCTGGAAGAGTACGCGATCGAAAGCTCGATTTCGAAAGTTTACGGCAGCGAAATGCTGGATTATGTGGTGGACGAAGGGGTGCAGATTTTCGGCGGCTATGGGTTTCACGAAGACTATCCGGTTTGCCGCGCGTACCGCGATTCGCGTGTGAATCGCATTTTTGAAGGCACCAACGAAATCAACCGGATGCTGATCATCCAGATGCTGATGAAGCGCGCCATGGGGGGGCAACTGGCGCTGATTCCCGCGGCGATGAAGTTGGCGGACGAAATTCTAGCCGGGCCGTCGTTTGAAGAGGCACCCGAGGGCGTGCTTGCGGAAGAAGCGCGCACCATCGCCAACTGCAAGAAAATGTTTCTCCAAGCCGCCGGCGGAGCGGTGCAGAAATTCCGCGAAAAGCTGGCCGACGAACAGGAACTGATCGGGGCGCTGGCCAACATCGTGATGGAGGTCTACGCGATGGAATCGAGCCTGCTTCGAGCGCAGAAAGCCGCGGCGAGTAGGGGCGAAGCCGCTTCCAGCGTGATGATTGACGCCGCGCGTGTCTTCATCGCCGACGCCGCCGAGCGCGTGGATCACGAAGCGAAGCGGGCCATCGCGGCCGTCCACGAAGGCGACATGCTTGCGACGCAGATGGCCGTGCTGAAGCGCTTTGGCAAGCGCCCGGCTGTCGACACGATTGCGCTGCGGCGGCGCATCGCCGCGGCCGTGCAGTCGCAGGATCGCTATCCCTTCGAGGGCCGCTGAAGCACCCGGGCCCTTTGCCAGTGGCTAAAAAACCCGGCCGACAAAATCAAATCCTCGAGATGGCGTCAGTCGATGCATTCGATCCTGTGAAGGCGCCCGAGCCATTGCCACAGCCCGCATAGTACCTGGGGACCTGCCAATCTGCGACTTGCCAGGGATGACCAACCGAGCACAGTTGAAGCTAAGGAAGCTTTCTGCCGCTAGAAGTCCCCTAAACTGGATGGAAGCGTAGTACTAGGACTGTTCTGTGGCTTTTCGGCGCGTTCCCCGTTCCCTGGCCCTCGTGGCCCTCTCCGTGGTGATCCTCCACGCTCTGACTGTGGTGTTTCTCGGCACATCCTGGTACGGTTCCCTTTTTGGGAATTCACTGCAAATATTCTCGAGCTTTTTGGCGGCGGCAATGTGCTTTCAGGCCGCGCGGAGAGCCCGCGGTTTCGGGCGTTCGTTCTGGACTTTGGTCGGGTTCGGCATGGGCGCATGGGGCTTGGCCGATTTCGGCTGGGCGTACTGCGAACTTTTCCTTCACAGCGAGCCACTACCCGGCTCGCTGATCCGTTTTCTTTTCGACACGAATGGCATGTTCTTTGTCATGGCCATTTTCCTGAATCAGGACAAACAGGAGTCCCGAGTTGACGTTCCCGAAGCACTGGACTTCGTGCAGATTGGCATACTGTTCTTTCTGATTTATTTCGGCGCGTATTACCTGCCTGCCATGAATCTCGGCTACAAGGGAGCGCTGGAGCGGGAATTTCAGGTAATGACGGCCGGCACGTCAGGAATATTCCTTCTCGCGCTTCTGCAATGGAGGCGGAGCGTGGTCCGCGAGGCGAGGCAATTGTTCGGGGGACTTGCCGCCTATATTTTGCTCTACGGCATCCTTGCGACCATAGTTTCCAGTCTGCAGGTGGATCATGAAGCGCCGACGGGGACCTGGCTAGACCTGGGATGGACGATGCCGCTGCTCTGTGGCGCCGTGTGGGCAGCTACCTGGCAGCCAATCGCAGAAGTGGAAGCCCGGGCGAAAAAGCGTACTCACACGCTGGGCGAAATCCTGGTCAACAACGCAATGTTTTTTTTCGCGCCGATGGTGATCCTCATTCAGGTGGCGCAACTCGGTCCCGGCCTGAAAGCCGTTCGATTCACTTTGCTGGGTATTTCGTTCACGTGTTATGCCGTGCGGATCTGCTTGACGCAATTCCGACAGCAGCAGGATGAAGAAATGGTGCGGCGGCAGTCGCTGGCAATGGACTCTTCCGTCGAGGGAATCGGAATTCTGGACGACAAGGGAGTGCACAGTTACGCCAACTCTGCCCTTGCGACCATGCTGGGACTTGATTCGCCAGAGCGAATTATCGGCCAGCCCTGGAGAGTTGTTTACGCGTTCCAGCCCATAGGCGAAACGGAATCGCAAGTTCGCAAGGGACTGAAGGAATGCGGCAAGTGGACTGGAAGCATACAATTGCGGCGCCCGGACGGCAGCCGCATCCCGGTAGAGTTTCACGTTGCGCGGATGCCGGACGGCGGGATGGTGTGCGCGTGCCGGGATCTTACGCAGCATCAAGAGGCGGAAAAAGCGCGAGATGAGGCGGAAGCCAAGTACCGGCTGCTGGTTGAACACGTCAACGCGATCACTTACATCGCGGAGATCGGCATCCACGGCAGATGGTTTTATGTCAGCCCGCAGGTGGAAGACATTCTTGGCTACACGGTGGAGGAGTGGCTGGTTGTTGCGCCCCAGTGGGATCAGCACATCCATCCGGACGATCTGCCCTTGGTGATCACGGCGGAGGAGCAAAGCCAGAATGGGTTTCCGTTCCAGGCGGAATTCCGCGTCCGCCGGAAGGACGGACGCGAAGTGTGGCTGAGCGACACGGCCGTGATCGTGCAAGGCAGCGATTCTCACCCGGTGATGGAAGGAATCATGGTGGACATCACGGAGCGAAAAGCGCTGGAAACCCAATTGCAACAGTCGCGCAAAATGGAAGCGGTGGGGCGATTGGCCGGGGGCATTGCGCACGACTTTAACAATCTTTTGACGATAATTTCCGGGTATACGGAGCTGGCATTGAGCCGGCCGAGCCTTCCCGGCGAAGTGCATGCCGATATCGAACGGATCGAGAACGCGGCCGGGCGCGCGGCAGCACTGGTCCGGCAGTTGCTGGCTTTCAGCCGCAAACAGGTTTTGCAACCGAAGATTCTGGACATGAATAAAATCGTGCTAAATCTGGATTCGCTGTTGCGGCGCTTGATGGACGAGCGGATCGAAATGGTCACGCGCGTGAAGGACGACCTCGGCAAAGTGAAGGCCGATCCCGCGCAGGTGGAACAGGTGATCATGAACCTGGTGGTGAACGCGCGCGACGCGATGCCCGAGGGCGGGCGCCTGGTGGTGGAAACCTGCAATGCGGAGTTGGACCAGCTGTATGCGGTGGACCACGTGACTGTGAAACCCGGGCGCTACGTCATGTTGGCCGTTTCCGACAATGGCGTGGGCATGGACCGGCAGACTGTGGCCCATATTTTCGAGCCTTTCTTTACAACCAAGGAAGCGGGACGCGGCACGGGGCTTGGCCTTTCGACGGTGTACGGCATCGTGAAGCAGAGCGGCGGATATATTTGGGTCTACAGCGAGCCGGGCAAGGGCAGCACGTTCAAAGTTTATCTGCCACGCGTAGATGAGATCCCCGAAGCGGCTCGCGCCGTGCAGTCACCGGCAAGGCCCCAGCGCTGCACGGAGACGATTCTGATCGTCGAAGACGAAGAGGCTGTGCGCGAGTTGATCCAGACGGTGCTTACGGAAAAAGGCTACGACGTCATTACCTCGCTGGATCCGCAGCACGCCGAACAGATTGCCGCGCGCTTCCCCGGAGAAATTCACTTGTTGTTGACGGACGTGGTTATGCCCGGCACCAGCGGGCGCGAATTGGCCGCGCGCATTTCGGCGGGGCGCCGGGATATGCGCGTCCTTTTTATGTCGGGCTATACCGATAACGTGATCACCAGCGGCGGCATGCTGGAAGAGGGATTGGCCTTCCTGCAGAAGCCGTTCTCACCGGCTGCGTTGGTGCAGAAAGTGCGCGAAGTTCTCAGCCAGACTCCCGCGGCTTAATTGTTTCCTAAAGACATCCCTGTGAAAACGAAACTCACTTCGGATTCGGTGGAGTCGGCGCCGGGCCCGGTGCTGGCGCAGTCGGTGGGGTGGCCGCGGGGGCTTCCTTTGGCTTGCCGATGCTGTTCAGCGTTTCAACGTTAAAGCGCTTGTAGTCGGAATAGCGCGTGATGGCGTTCAACTTTAATCCCTTCACCAGCATCACCCGCGCCCCGACGTGCGCTTCCTCATATGTGGGCAGCCACACTTCATTGTTCAAGTACGCTTGTTCGAAGACGAAGCTGGTGCCCTTCTGAACGCTGGCCAGGATTCCCCCGCCGAGGTGGAAGTCGCCGACGAAGTACGCTTCCAGGCGCGCCACGTCGTTGGCCTTTTCGTCCACCCAGACGACGCCGGCCAGTTCTTTCACGAGCCGTTCGACCAGATTTTTTGCTTTGTATTCGGGATTCGGTTCGAAATCGAAGACCAGGACGTCCTGGCCGCGGAAGCGTTCGCGGCGCGGGTTCACAAACTGGGAAGTGCGCAAAAAAACTTCGATGCCCGGTTCGTCTGCGTCCTTCTCGTCTTTTCCCTGTGCTTTCGCTTTTCCCTCTTTTTCTTCTCTTTTCTTGCTTTGTTTCTGCACCTCTTCAATACGTTTCCGGGTCTGCTCGCTTTCCTTTTTCTGCTCGCTTTCGTTCAGGTCCTGGCCGTCTTTTTTCATGAGGGTGGAGATTTCCTCGCCGTCGAGATAGAAGAAGCTGAATTCCCTGGCTTCTTTTTTTGTCACTTTGCCGGATTTGTCGTACTCCGTCTCTTCCTCGATCCGCGTTCCGGCGTAATTCTCCTTGATCTTGTCGATCTGCTTCTGATTGGCGTCGAGCTGTACGAAAAGTTTTTTCAGGTCGGGCAGCTTCACTTGCGACTTCATGGGGAAATCGAAGACGCGCTCGCCGACGGTTTCGTTGACGGTGACGCGGGTGACGTTCACCGCGTAACCGCCGGTTCCCCGGATCAACTCGATTTTGTACGGCACTTTGAGGCCGTTCACGGGGCGATAATCGTCATAGTATATTTCCCGCGGAATTCCGGCGATTTCCGCCTTCTCTTCCAAAATCAAGTGGCTCTCCGCATCGAAGAACACCAGCCACTGCACGCCGGTCGGGTAGGTCAATTCCACTTCGTGGGCAGGGCGGCCGCGCACCTGCGCTTCGCCCTTGTAAGCGGCGCCAACCTTGCGCTTGGCCAGGGACTCAAGGCGTGCATTGTAATATTGCGCCGCCGCTTCCATTTCCACCGCGTCGTGACCGAGCAGGGTGCTGATTTGCCCGTCCGGGGCTTGATGCCAGGCAGACTTGCCGTTATAGGATTCGATGAACGTCTCGCCACTCGCGCGCAGTTCGAGGTAGAGGCGGTTGGGCCGTTTGATTTTGAAGGTGTACGTTCCGGGAGCCGCGTCACCAATGGCGACGACGCTTCCATCAATCGAGAGGGTCTGCAGATGAGAGACCGCCCTGCTTCCCCCAACGGCCTTCAGATACTGGTCAATGACTTTTTGCGCCTCGTCGGCGTGCGCGGGAGAGCCAAACAGGGATACGAGAATCAGGGACGGAGCAATCAGGATGGATTTGCGCATGGCTATCCACTCTAAGATACTCGGATTCGTACAAAAAGTTGCGGCGCCCGGCCAGTTTTTTGCTTCCGGACGGCGTTAATGGGCCGGTTTCGGGCGATTCAGGTATTTTTCGTACAGGGCCTTTTGTTTGTTGTCCATGGACGTCAGCTGGCCTTTGATGAACAGGTAGCGAATGTCAGTGGTTACGTCGAGCGGGTCGCCGTTGGTTACGATTAGGTTGGCGGTCTTCCCCGTTTCCACCGTGCCGAGTTGCGCGTCGAGGCCAAACATTTGCGCGGGATAAAGCGTTACCGCCTTTAATCCCTCTTCGTATGGCAGGCCGTGCGCGACGGCATTGGCGGCATCCTGCCCGAGGCGGCGGGCGAAGCTGTTGTCGAAGCTGCCAAAAGCGATTTTAATGCCGGCGGCGCGAAGCTCTTCGGGTTGGGTCAGCAAGCGGTCGTAGGCATCGTCTTCTTCGGGAGGCTCGCCGAGTGTGGGCCGCAGAATGACGGGGACGCTTTTCGAACGCAGCAGGTCTTTCTCTTTCCAGGCTTCGGTGGCTCCGGCGAGGATGATTTTCAATTTTTGCTTGTCGCAGAATTCGACGGCATCGCGAATTTGCCGCGCCTGATCGGCGAAAACAAGCAAGGGCATTTCGCCGCGAATCACGGGAGCCAGGGCCTCGAGCCTCACGTCGCGCTGCATGCCGGCGCCGTTGGAACCCTGGAGGGCTTGCGCGTAGTGGCGAGCCTGTTCGATATAGTCGGCAAGCTCGCTTACCTGCTTGTCGTATTCTTTCTTCGCGTCGGTAAAAGGCTTTTCCTTGACGGAAAACGTGGCGAAGTCGAAGGAGCGCAACTCGATCTCCGGCCAGTCCACCACCATCGCGGCTCGCTTGCTGATGAGCATCTCTTCGGCGGTCCAACCGGCGAGGTGAATCGCCGAGGCCTGGCCACCCACCAGATTGGTCGCGCCGCGGCTGTCGAAGCCGCCGCTCGCTGGCGCCGCGATCACTTCGGTAATACCCGAAGCGCGGGTGACGGGAATATGCGCGCTGGAAGGAAGAATAGCCGTCGCCGCGATCAGATCGGGATTGAACGATCCGGTTTCCGTGGTATCCACAGATGCGCTGACGGCGCCGATCTCGCTTAAACCCATTTGCGTGACGGCGTCAAACAGCCCGGGATAGACCTGCAAGCCTTTCGCATCGATCACTTGCGCCCCCGCGGGAATTGGGACGCCGGCGCCGACGGCGGCGATCTTTCCGTCATGAATCACCACGGTGCCGTCTTCGATCGGCGGCCCGGCCAGGGTGAAGATTTTTGCGTGCGTAATCGCGTAGTCGGCGGCTCCGGTGGTTTGCGCATGATCGGCACGGGCGCCGAAAGACGACAGGAGCAGTGTGCCGCAAAGAAAATTCAGGTAAAGGCGTTTCACCGCGCACCTCCCAGATCCGCCTCGCCTTGCGGCGGCTTTGGCATTTCTTCCGGCTTCTTTTCCTCCGGCTTTTTCTCCCCGGTCTTCTTCTCTTCCGGCTTCTTGGCGCCTGCTTTCTTTTCTTCGTCCTGTTTTTTCTTCGCCTTTTCAAGAAGGTCCTTCCTTTCCTTTTCGAGGGCGGGGCGGGCGGCTTGTTCCTTTTCGCGATCGAAATAGACGCGGCCGTCAATCAGGGTTTTCTGAACCACCGCATAGGCGCTGAGTGGGTCGTGATTGTAAATGGCCAGGTCCGCGTCCTTGCCGACGTCGATTGAGCCGACCCGCTTCTCGATGCCCAATTGAATGGCGGGATTCAGTGTGACGAGTTTCAACGCTTCGTCGTGCGTCAATCCGCCGTAACGAATGGATTTCGCTGCTTCCTGATTGAGATGGGTCGCTTCGGCTGCGTCGTCGGAGTTGATCGAGACGAGCACGCCGCGCCTGGTCATCAGGGCCGCGTTATACGGGATCGCGTCATACGCTTCCACTTTGTAGGCCCACCAGTCCGAAAACGTGGATGCTCCGGTGCCCGCCGCGGCGATCTCGTCGGCGACTTTGTAGCCCTCCAGCACGTGTTGGAGGGTTTGCACGCGGAAGCCGAACTCCTTGGCTACGCGCAAGAGCATCAGAATCTCGTCTTCTCGATAGCAGTGGGCGTGGACGTAGCGCTTCCCTTCGAGCACTTCCACCAGAGGGTCCAGCTTCAGGTTGCGGCGCGGCGGAATCACGTTCTTTTCGCCGGCGGCGATGCGCTTGTTGTAATCGTCCCAGGACTTTTTGTAATCGCGCGCTTCGGTGAAGGCGCCGCGAATCGTTTCTTCGACTCCCATTCGCGTAGCGGGATAACGCTCGGGTGCGCCGTTGACACGGAAATTCGAACGCTTCGGGTTTTCGCCAAGAGCGAACTTGATGCCGGGCAGCGCGCCTTCGAATGGAAGACTCGCGGCGGGTTGGCCCCAGCGCAGCTTGATGACGACGGTCTGCCCGCCGATGGAGTTCGCGGAGCCGTGCAGGACGTTTGCAGTCGTGACGCCGCCGGCGAGATCGCGGTAAATCGCGACGTCGTCGGAGTTCAGAACATCAAGGATGTTCACCATCGAGGAGACCGATACCGAGCCTTCGTTCACGCTACCATCGACGGCGATGTGCGAATGGCAGTCAATGATGCCGGGGGTAACGAACTGGCCGGTCGCGTCGATCACAACCGCGTTCGCCGGGGCTTTCAGCGTGCCGCCGACCGCCGCGATCTTGCCGTCCTTGATCAGGATGTCGCCCTTGTCGATGGTGCCGTGGGAAACGGTGAGGATGGTGGCATTGCGGATGAGGATCACCGGGGCGGGGGCATCCATTGAGGCGCTGCTGGCGGGTTTTTCGTTGGCGTTGAGAACTCCAACGGCGGCAAACAGGAACGCAGCGGCGAAGCACAAAGTGCTTGGGCGGAGCTTCATTGCGCACCCCCGGCCTGCGCCGCCATTCGTGTGGGCTTGGTGCCGCTGAATTCAAAGGTAGAGCCCATCGCCTGAATCGAACCTTTCATGGAAGTCCCCTCGAAAGTTCCGGTGAACACAACATCGCTCGAACTGCCCTCGATGGCAATATTGATGGTGAAGCTGAATTTTTCGCCGCTGACCCAACCGCTGAACAACGTTCCTGTACCCCGGTCGCTGGTGACGCTGCCGGTTAAGGTGCCGTCGGTCTGCATGGAAAGATCGGCGGTGGCCTCTTCCTGGCCCTGCGGCGTGGTGAAACTTAATTTCCACTTGCCGGTCAGGTCGCCTTTCGGGGGCTCGGTGGGGCGGAGGACTTCGCGCACTTCGTACTTGCGGCCGTCGACAAAAACGAGTTTCACTCTAGTCTTCTTGTCGAACAGGTCGCCGTCGGTGACGACAAGGTTCGCGATCTTGCCGTTTTCGATCGAACCCAGCGTATCGGCCACGCCAAAAATCTCGGCGGGCGAGAGGGTCAGGGCCCGCAACGCGGATTCCGGGCTTAACCCTGCGTCAATCGACTTTTTCACCGCGGGCAGCAGGTCTTTCGGCGCCGAGATTCCGCCGGAATAAAAAGCAAATTTCACCCCGGCCTTGTTCAGAGCGGCCGGGGAAGAGGGCGCGCGATCGCGGAAACGCAGGGTGCGAAGCGAAGGCGTTGCTTCGGGGTCGCTGTCTTTCTCCGCTTCGGGCCATTTCAGATCCACAAGCACCGGCATTTTCCTGGCGACAATTTCTGGCGCGACATCGTAGCCCATCTGTGCTCCATAAAGGACCGCGTTCAATTTCCATTCTTCCGTCAGACGCAGCGCCCGGCGGATTTGAAGGGAAGTGTTGCCAGGGAGGAGCACTACCGCGTGTTTCCCAATCGCGGCGGCCAGCGCCGCATCGCTTCGGTCATATTTAGGGCGTTCCACGCCGCGGAGATTTTTTTCGTAAATTGCATTCGCCTGAATATCCCAGTTCGTGTCCAGCCACACCTGGCGGACGTAGGCAATCCCGCCCATGACCGAGCCGGGGAAACTACGGAATCCGCCGGGAGCCTGGAGCGAAACCGGCACGGCAACCGGCGATTTCACGACGAAATCGCCGGCACGCTCGCCGCCGAGGTCAAGTACGGCCGCCTGGCCGGGAAACATGCCGCCCTTGGGAGCGGCGATCACCGTCGTGAATCCGGCCATTCGCCAGGATTCCACGCGCGGATCGGCAGGGTTCACTTCGTCGGCGGCGTTGCGCCACGGCGTGGTCGCGGGACGATCTTCCGGCCCGCGCGAAATGCCGGGTTGCTGCCGGGCGCCGGCGTCTCCGCTTGGAGCAGTGGAGCTTGCGGCGGCGACGCCAACATCTGTGAATCCGTCAATCAGGCCGGGATAGACGGTGAGGCCCTTGCCGTCAATCACCCATGCGTCGGGAGGGATGGTAATGTTCGTTCCCACCGCGGTGATGATGCCGCGCGATACGACCACCGTTGCGTTCTCTAGAGGCGCCGAGGATACCGGCACAACTTTCGCGCCGCGAATCGCAAACGTGCGCGGCTCGCCGCCTTGTCCCCAAGCGGTGCGAGCTGCAAGGAACCCAGTCCAAACTCCAAGAAGCACAAATGCCCACAGGCGTGGTTGAACGCTCCTCCGACCCATCTCCGGCTCCTCGTCTTGCTTTAGTTGTTGCTTTTGCGAAGTCCCCGTCGGACTTGCATCCCCGCAGGGTATTGAGGCTAGTGGTAACGTATGAGAACGTCAAGAGGCTGGGCAAAAAAACAGCGGCGGGAGGGCTCTCACTCCTTGACTGTAGCCCAGGCCATTCAGGCCTGAGGATTTTCCCTAAGTCGACGCGATCCCGCTACGCAAGGAAATTCCTGAAGGAGTGAGCTACAGGAAAACCAGCGGCGGAGGCGCGGCCTCAGGCCCGACGGCTGAGGGCATCCTTATGAAGCCGCACGACCGGCGGCTTCCCGGGAACATTGTCGATTCCCACGACGTCGAACCGCACCGGGCATTTCTTCACGTGGCGTTCCCGCAGAAAAGCGTGAGCCGTGCGCACCAACACCTGGTGCTTCTCTTTGCCGATACTCAATTCCGGCAGAGCGATCTTCCCGTTCACCACCGCGCGCGTCCGCACTTCCACAAATGCCAGGGTGTCGCCGTCGAACCCCACGAGGTCCAGTTCGCCCTTCGCCCGCGCGGGCTCGTAATTCCTGGCGATGAACACATACCCCTGCCGCCGCAAATACCAGTAGGCGTAGGTTTCTCCGCGCACACCGACGCGCAACGCCTCCTGCTTCCGGTCCGCTTCCACAGCAGGACCAACATCGCGGAGCCCGTAGCGCGACTTCCATTTCACCCATGCATATCCGATGCGCGCCAGCATTCCCATGGTTGGTTACCTTCTGTAAATAGTACCGCAAAGTATAAACAAAATCCCGTGGCCGCCCAGCACCCTTTGCGAACAGCAATGTACCCTGTCCTCAAAACTCAAAAAAATTGTCATCCTGAGGGGCGCGCCGTCTGCGCCCCGAAGGACCTCAACCTAGATTGTTCGCAAGATCTCAGGGCTGAGATCCTTCGGCTATCCTCGTCGGATAGCCTCAGGATGACTTGTCTTTAGATTTTTATCGGCGACTGATGATTATTGACCGTTCGCTTTCTTCTAAATCTTCTTCTCCGCCTCCCGAATCGACTCCTCCATGATCTGGATCGCGCAATCCGCCTGCTCCTCGTCAATGATCAGCGGCGGTGACACCCGGATGGAGTTCTCGCCCGAGCTGAGCGTCAGCAATCCCCGGTGAAACGCGTTGTCCACCACGGCATCGCGCAGGTCCGCCGAGCGCTCCTTGGTGCGTTGATCGCGCACGATCTCCACGCCAATCATCAGGCCCTTGCCGCGGACATCGCCCACAATCTTGAACCGGTTCGGCCAATCGCTGATCCTGCTGAAGATGTAGTTCCCCATCTTTTCGGCGTTGGCCATCAATCCGCCTTCGATCAGGTCGAACGTGGTCGTGGCCGCCGCGAGGCAGACGGGATTGCCGCCATACGTTGTGCCGTGCGAGCCGGCTTTCCAGTCCATCACGCTTTCCTTGGCGATGAACGCCGCCACCGGCATGCCGCTGGCAATTCCTTTCGCGGTCAACACAATGTCCGGGGTGATGCCGGCGTGATCATAGGCCCACCACTTTCCGGTGCGCCCCATGCCCGCCTGCACTTCATCCAGGATCAGCATGATGCCGTGCTTGTTGCAGATACGCTGCAACTCTTGGAGGAAGAATAGCGGCGCCGGGATAAAGCCGCCTTCGCCCTGCACAGGTTCGACGACGATCGCCGCAACTTCTTCCGGCGCAAAGAGCCGTTTGAAAATCTGCTGCTCTAGCAGTTCTATGATTTCGCCGCCGCAGGTTTCCTTCGTGTGGCCCAGGGCGCAGCGATACGCATACGGATACGGAATGTGCTCCACGCCGCCGAGCAGCGCCCCAAAATGCTTGCGCTGCGTGTTCTTCGAAGCCGTCAGCGAAAGCGAGCCCAGTGTCCGCCCGTGGAAGCAGCCGTAAAACGCGATCAGCTTGTCGCGCTTCGTGTGGTAGCGCGCCAGCTTGATCGCCCCCTCGACCGCTTCCGTCCCGGAATTGCCGAAGAACACTTTCCACTTCTCCGACTTCGGCATCGTGGAAACCAGTTTTTCCGCGAACTCCGGCATGTGCCGGTGATAAAACTCCGTCCCGGCGATGTGAATCATCTCCGCCGCCTGCTTCTGAATGGCCGCCACCACCTTCGGGTGGCAGTGCCCCGTCGAGCAGACCGCAATGCCCGCGGCGAAATCCAGGAAGGTATTTCCGTCCGCGTCTTCCACGATGGCGCCGGAAGCGCGCTCCGCCGCAAGCGGGTATTCGCGCGTCAGCGAAGGCGACATGTATTTCGCGTCGTAGGCAATCACCTCTTTCGCTTTAGGCCCGGGCAGTTCGGTCTTGATTTTAGGTAGTTTGGTTTCCGTGGCTGAAATCATGGTCTCTCCAGATTGCGTTTCGCGGAGGATTCGCAGGAAAAGTGTGAGTGCGGAAGGAGGGGAAAATGCAGGTTTGCGAGCCGGCAATGATCGGCCGAAACCCTCGGAAACGCCGCTTAATCGACGCTATAAAGCCCGGGGCGCAGATTCGCCGGTCGAAACTTGCGGGGCACACGAGGACCCACGGCTACGCGGTCATGTTTAAGAAACTGGCAGTGCTTCATTTGCGTTTCCAGCGTACCTTTCCATCCTTCGTGTCTTCCAGAATTATACCACGGTCAGAGAGCTCTTTTCGCACCCGGTCGGAGGCCGCGAAATCGCGCCGCGCGCGCGCAGCCTGGCGTTCTTCCACAAGTTTCTCGATCTCCGCATCGCCCAAACCGCCGTCACTGCCGCCAAATCCAATCGCTTTCAGCTTTTCGGCGTCGTTGTCTTCCAACACGGCGAAGACCTTGTCGAAGCCGCCGAGCAGCTCCAGCGCGGGCGTCACGTCACCCTGCCGGAATTCGCCATTGTCCATCGCGGTGTTGGCTTCGCGCACAAAATCGAAAACCGCCGCCAACGCTTGCGCCGTGTTCAGGTCGTCCGAAAGCCCCGCGTCGAAATCGTCCGCGGCCTTCGCGATGCGTTCCGCCATTCCCGGCTGATTGCCCGCCGGGAATTTTTCGTTTTTCAATCGCGCCGCAAAATTCCGCAGGCGTTCCACCGAACTCGTCGCCTGCTGCAAACCGTCGAACGTGAAATTCAGTTGCCGGCGATACGGAACGCTGGCCAACGCAAAACGCAAAGCCGACGGCTTATATCCTTTCGCGAAAAGATCCCGCAGGGTGAAAAAATTCCCCAGCGACTTGGACATCTTCTCGCCTTCCACCAGTAAGTGCTCGGCGTGAAGCCAGTAGCGGACGAACTGTTTCCCAGTCGCCGCCTCGCTCTGCGCGATTTCGTTTTCGTGATGCGGGAATGCCAGATCGATGCCGCCGGTGTGAATATCCAGCGTATCGCCCAAATATTTCATCGCCATGGCCGAACATTCGATGTGCCAGCCCGGCCGCCCCGCCCCGATCGGCGTTTCCCAGAAATGCTCGCCCGGCTTCGGCGCTTTCCACAAGGCGAAATCCCGCGCGCTCTCTTTTTCGTAACGATCGTTGTCCACGCGCGCTCCGGCCTGAATGCCGGACAAGTCCACCTTCGAAAGTTTCCCGTAATCCTTGAATTTTGTGATGCGGTAATAGATCGAGCCCTCGCTCGGGTAGGTGTAAGTATTCTTTTGCAGCTTCTCGATTAGCGCCACCATGTCGTCAATGTGATCCGTGGCCCGAATCCAGTGCTCCGGCGACTCGATGCTGAGGGTTTTGCAGTCCGCAAAAAAAGCCTGCACAAATTTTTCAGAGTATTCCCGGATGCCCACTTTGGCCGCCGCTGCGTTCGCAATGATGCGGTCGTCCACGTCGGTCAGGTTCATCACGTGGTTCAGCTTGAATCCGCGCAGCTTCAGGAAACGCCGCAAAATGTCCTGAAAGACGAAAGTGCGGTAGTTGCCGATGTGGGCGTAATCGTAGACCGTCGGCCCGCAGGTATACATGCCCACCTGCCCGGGTTTCAGCGTCACAAACGGTTCGATTTTTCCGGAAAAGGTGTTGTGCAGCTGGATTTCGTGCATCGCGTCTCGGTTAGGCCTTTCTGGCAACAAGCAAATAAGCGATTGTATCCGAGCCTCCGCCAAACCCGCAATGATGTGCCCAGGAACCATGGCAAAACCTTGGATGCTTCACGCGTCCGCCAGTTCGATGCCTTCGAAAAGGAACTATCCATCCAGGTGGGCGGCTCGCAAATCGAGCTCGGAATGGGCGAAATCCCGTCGTTGACGCCCGCTTCTCCCCGATTTAGAATCCTGTCCGTAAGCGTGGTGGGTACGCCCATGTTTAAAAGCACCGTTCGAATGATCGCCCTCCTGGCCGCTGTTGCAGGGCCTGCATCCTCTCCCGTTTTTTCGCAGGAACCATCCGATTTAGCTCCGCCGCCCTATGGCGGTGTGACGGCTTTTGTTGACGGCATATTTGTCACCCCGGTTCCTGGAGCGCCGCTGACGGCCCTTGTTGCAGTGGAGAGCACGCAGGTGTTGGCCGATGGTTCCGCGCTCTCGAAGAAAAGCATCGCCAATATTGCTCGCGATTCGCAAGGCCGGATTTACAATGAGCGCCGGCAATTGGTCAGCCCCTCGTTTAACGGCCAGCCTCCAATTCTCTCTTTCCACATCTTTGATCCGGAAACCCGGCAGAGTATCTTCGTGAATCCCGCCACTCGGGTGGCGAGGCAATTCACCTTATCCCAGCCAATACATAGGCCGCCCACGAGTGGAGAGGATTTGGGCAGTCAGGTGATGGAAAATGTTTTGGCTCACGGGATTCGAGTAACCAGAACGGTTCCGGCGGCCGCCAGCGGGACTGGCAAGCCCGTCATTGTGACGGACGAATACTGGTATTCGGACGAGTTGCACCTGAACATGCTCGTGAAACATGACGATCCGAGAACCGGGCTACAAACTGTCAGCGTCACTCGATTGTCCCGCGCAGAGCCGGATGAGGCGATGTTCAAGGTTCCCACCGGCTTCAAAATAGTCGACGAAACGCCCGAACCCCAAAATCGCCAAAACTAACCAAAACTGGAAATCACCGGACCGATCGGTGACCCCTTTGTCGAACCTCTGTTGGTTCGATCTGAAGTGATGCCCTATTCTTTTGCAAGATAACCGGCCAGGACTTGTGCGCAGCTTTCGATAAAGTCCTGATCCGATTTGGCGAACGTGTCGGCGAAATAGCTCTCGATATCGAGCTCCGCCGCCAGTTTCTTCTTCACGTAGATGGGAACAACGATTTCGGACTTCACGAGATTTGACCCGGCGAGATACCGCGGATCCTTGGAGACGTCTTGCACGACCACCACCTGACCGCTGCTGGCTGCCGCGCCGCAGAGTCCCCGGCTGAGGGGTATGCGCGCATTGGGCGTGAAGCTGCCGGCAAACGGTCCTACGATCAGGTAGCCCGCATCGGCCGGATCGACCAGATAAAAGCCCACCCAGTTGTAGCGCGCCATGTTTTCGTGCAGCCGTTTGGCGATCTGCTCCATGACGGCCTGGGCCGTGGGAGCGGTGGCAGCATAGCGTTGAAGTTCCTGGAGAAGTTCTTTCGGCGTCAGTGCCAAGTTCTCGACCTCGAGTGGAGCGTTAGCAACCAGCCTCGTGGAAAATCAGGTCAGAGCCGACTTCAGGCGCTTGGCGGTTTTCTCCAACTGTTTCTTCATCGCTTCGACCTGCTTGGAGATGTCCTTTAGTTCTTCTTTCGCGATTTTGCTGGCCGCCGACACTTTGCGAGCCTGAATGTGCGCTTCGCGGTTGGCCTTGCCCAGCGCTGTTCCGACCTTTTTCCCGACTTCGGTGAGTCTGTTTTTCTTCGACATGATGTTCCTCCTGTACGAGGTTTCATCGTATACCCGATTGCACAAGGGATACCCGAAAAATTTCGGGAAACTTAAAGTTTGCGGCGATTGACAGCATCTAGCAGTGCCGAATAGAGTCGGATGATTCCATTTTGAATCGCAGACCCGGGAGAAAACAGCAGATGCAAAAGCGCATGGCGGTTTGGCTGATGGTCAACGCGTTGGCAGCCGGTTCATTATGTGCACAAGAGAAGGCCGCACTCCCTACCGCATCTTCGGCGGAGCAGAAAAAAATTCTCAGCCCTGAGAATTTTCTGGCAGTCCGCACCCTGCAGGACCCGCAATTTTCGCCGGACGGCCAGCGGGTGGCCTTTGTGGTCAGCGAGCCGCAGAAGAATGAAAAGCGCATCCGCCACATCTGGCTGTACGAAAAAAAGAGCGGCGCCGCGCGACAACTGACCTATTCGGATAAATCAGAGATCTCGCCACGCTGGTCGCCCGACGGGAAAAAGCTGGCGTTCCTTTCCAATCGCGGCGGCGACGAGCAGCAAATCTACATCCTGAGCATGACCGCCGGCGAAGCCGCGCCCGTAACGAAAGGAAAGGCGAGCGTCACCGCATTTGACTGGGCGCCCGATGGGCAGTCCATTGCCTACATCGCGCCCGACCCCAAATCCGAAGCGGAAGAGAAAAAGATAAAAGATAAAGACGACGCGCGCGTGGTGGACAAGGACGACAAGCAGCCTCGCCTGCGCATCCTGGACCTGGCCAAGAAAGAAGAACACGCCGTTACGCCCGCGGCGTGGAAAATCGAGGAGATGAAGTGGATGCCCGATGGCCAAAGCATTATCGTGCGCGCCAACGGCAAGCCCGCTTCCGATCAATTTACTGACGGCCTGTATTCCATCTGGCTGCGCGGCGGCATGGACGAACTTCGCGCGCCCCACGGCCCCATCGGTAATTTGAAAATTTCGTCGGACGGCAAACTGATCGGCTTTGCGGCGGCGCGCGACGATGGACCTAGTCCGCACGATCTCTGGATGATTGGCCCCGAAGGCGGCGTGGCGCGCAATCTTACGGGGGCCAGCCTCGACCGCCCCGTTGGGAGCTATCACTGGGCGAAAGACGGCTCGGTGACCCTTGGATATGCCGAGGGCTTCCGCAATAAGTTTGCGGTGTATTCCCCCACCGGAGAGAGAAAAGACCTGCCCGATTTGCCCGCAAACCCCGGCGAATTCGACGTCTCACCCGCGGGAGAAATTGCCTTCGTCGGCCAAACCAGCGTTGCTCCACCGGAACTCTGGTTGCGCGATGCCGCGGGCCATGCGGAGCAGGTCACTCACCTGAACGAATCGCTGAAGCCTTACGGGCTGATTGCGCCGGAGTTTTACAAATACAAATCCTTTGACGGCGTGGAAATCGAAGCCGCCCTTTTGAAGCCAGCGGGCTACGACGGCAAATCGAAACTTCCAACCATCGTGCTGGTGCACGGCGGGCCAACGGGAAATTGGCGCGACTCTGTGGAAGCCTGGGGCCAGTTGCTGGTGGCTCGCGGCTACGCGGTGCTGTATCCCAATGTGCGCGGCTCGATCGGTTACGGCGAAAAATTCATGGCGATGAACCGCGCCGATTGGGGCGGCGGCGACTTCAAGGATGTGATGGCGGGCGTCGAGGATCTGGTCACCAAGGGGATCGCAGATCCCAAGCGGCTCGGCATCGGCGGCTGGTCTTACGGCGGGTATATGGCGGAATGGGCCGTGACGCAGACGGATCTTTTCAAAGTAGCCGTCTGCGGCGCCGGGATGGCCAACCTGATTTCCGAGTACGGCACGGAAAACGGACCGGAGGGGGACGAGTGGTTCTTCGGCACTCCTTATGAACATCCCGAGCGATTCCTGAATAGCTCGCCGGTGCTATTCGTGAAAAACGCCAAGACGCCCACACTGATTTTGCAGGGTGAAGCCGACCCTATCGATCCCATCGGCCAGAGCCAGGAACTTTATCGCGGCCTGAAGCGTTACAACGTGCAAACGGATTTCGTAGTTTATCCGCGCGAGCCGCACGGCCTGCAGGAAGCCAAGCATCGCGTGGACATGCAAACGCGCATGGTCGCGTGGTTTGAGAAATATCTAAAGCCGGCGAAGTGAGCGTGCGCCGTTTTCCTGGTTCCTGCAATCTGATCGCTGGTCGGTGTTATCCGCGAGGGATAGCAGAGATCAGATAACAGCGATCAGGAACCAAAACCGCGCAAAGGAGCATCCCTGCCCCACGCCAAGCTCAACGCTGTCTATTCCACAACCACGATGCTCCGGCGCTACGAAGTCTGGTTCCTGCGATGCGGCCTGGCGGATGGCAGCGGCGCCTGGTGGTTCCGGTATTTGCTCGTAAACAACATCAAGATTTCTCCGGAGACGACAGCGCGCCGGCATTTTCAGGTTTGGGCCAC
>DATMMG010000138.1:0-22669 GCA_035569815.1 Candidatus Methylomirabilota bacterium | reverse complement strand
GATGGTGTTGGCGTTGTGGCCAGCGGCGGTTTGGGCGCAGGCGACGGAAGGGGACGTGGTGCGATTCAAGGGGACGATGGAGAACGTGAAGGCTACGTTTGGGGCGGCGGAGCCGGTGGCGCATGTGAAGGCGGGCGGCGTGCTGGAGGCGAACTCGCTCGATTGCTTCGGGAACGCGCTGCAAAAACCGGGGGATTCGTTATCGCTGATCAAGATTGATAATCCGCTGACGGGGCCGTTTTTTATTGACGGCACGGAGCCGGGCGACACGCTGGTGGTGCACATTCTAGATTTGCAGGTGGACAGCAAACAGGGAGTGGGCACGTTCTCGCCTGGGTTTGGCGCGGCGAACTCGACGCATTACACGCCGATGCTGGAAACGAAGCCTCTGCCGGAGCGCGCGTGGTATTACCCGATCGATGCGGAGAAGAAGTTGATCACGTATCAGGCGACGGATTCGGATTTCAAGGTGCAGTTTCCGCTGAAGCCGTTTTTGGGATGCATCGGCGTGGCGCCGGCGAGCGGCGAGGTGCGGAGTTCGCTGGTACCGGCGGAATTTGGCGGGAACATGGACGCGCCGGAAGTTTCGCCGGGGAACACTTTGTATTTGCCCGTGAACGTGAAGGGCGCGCTGTTTTATTTTGGCGACGGGCACGCGGCGATGGGCGATGGAGAAGTGGCGGGCAGCGCGGTGGAAGTGCCGATGCGGGCGAAGTTCCGGTTTGAGCTGGTGAAGGGGAAGAGCACGGGCTGGCCGCGGTTCGAAAACGAGCGCGAAATTATGACCACGGGGATTTACCGTCCTGTGGACGATGCAGTGCGGATCGCGGTGGCGGAAATGGTGCACTGGATGCATCGGGATTACGGATTGTCGGAACTGGATGCGTACGAGCTGTTTTCGAAGGTGGGGAAGCTGCATCTGACGGAGATGGTGGATCCGAATTACGTTGTGGTGGCTTCGGTGGAGAAGAGGTATCTGCCAGGGAAGAAGTAAGGCGGCGAACAGATAACAGATAGCAGCGAGCGGGAGGCGTCGTTGGTTACCAGAAATCTGTAATCGGTAATCAGTCAGAGGAAGACGGAACTGGGTAGGGCAGGCATATTGCCTGCGTGGGAAATTGTGTTGGAACGCTTGCCGGCTGGAAACCGGCACTACAGGGAAGAGGCTCATGTTCAGCGAGATGGTGTTGGAGCATTTTCAGCGGCCGCGGAATGCGGGGGAACTGGCTGAGGCCACGGCGGTGGTCGAGGTGAGTAATCCCGTGTGCGGGGATGTGCTGCGGCTGGCGGTGATTGTGGTGGGAGGCGTGGTGCGCGAGGTGAGATTTCTGTGCCGCGGATGCACGGCTTCGATTGCGAGCGCGTCGGTGTTGACGGAAAAGATGAAGGGGCGCGCGGTTAGCGAGTTGAAAGAAATGCACGCGGGGGAAATTGCGGCGGAGCTGGGAGGGTTGCCGCCGGCGTCGTTTCATGCGGCGCAGTTGGCGGAGGATGCAATCCGCGCGATCTTGCAAAAGATTTAAGCAAATTCCAAGCGAATCTCAAAACTACCCTTCCCTAAAACTCAGAACACGCGTTGTCATCCTGAGAGGCGCGTTGTTTGCGCCTCGAAGGATCTCAACATTAAATTTTGTGAAGCCGTAAATGTTGAGGTCCTTCGCCTATCCTTGTCGGATAGGCTCAGGATGACAATGCTCGGATGAGGGAGAACTGTCGCAAGAAACTCTGCGCCAAATTTGGTCAATCGGCGGAGCGGGTTACGCGGGCGAAGGTTTCGGGGTCGTTGAGATTGAGGACGCAGCCTTCCTCGTTGGTGGGGAACTGGTAGATTTCGGAGCGATGAGCCCAAACGACGGAGCGGGCGCCGACCTCGAGCGGCGCAGCTTGCAGTTCGGGAAACAGTTTCGCGGAAAAGATGACCGGGTGGCCGCGATGGCCTTCGAAGACCGGCAGAACGAGTGGCGCGTGGGAAGAATAAAACGTGGAGATGAGATCGTCGACGAGATTCGCGCTGATCAGCGGGTGGTCCACCAGACAGAGAAGCATGCCGTCGAGACCCGCGGGAAGGCTCTTGAGCGCCGCTTGAATCGAGGAGAGTTGGCCTTTCTCCCAATCCGCGTTGATGACGACTTCGTCGGCGGCCAGGTGGATCGCCTTTGCGATAGGTTCGGCGTGGACACCGAGAACGACGCGGCGAGCGGTAATTTTCGGATGGCGGGTGACGTCGAGCAGGTGCTCGAGGAACGGGCGTCCCTGGTAGGGAAGCAGAGCCTTTGGGGAGCCCATGCGCTGTGAGGCTCCGCCGGAGAGGATAACAGCGGCAAGCATGAGAAACCTCTCGAGCTACTTGGTTTCCACCGGGTCCGTGACGACCAACTTTAGCTTCTTGTGAGCGGCGGAATCCGCATTCCGGCGAACGGCCACAAGTTCGGCGACGATACTGACGGCGATCTCTTCGGGTGAAAGCGCGCCGATGTCGAGCCCCATCGGAGCGAAAACTCGCTCGAACTCTTCCATGGCGAAGCCCTCTTTTTCGAGAGCCTTGTAAACGCTGAGGACTTTGCGGCGGCTGCCGATCATGCCGACGTAGCGCGCCGAGGTGCGAACGGCCCAGGCAAGCACACGCATGTCTTCGCTGTGGCCGCGAGTGACGATGACGAGATAGGAGGAAGAGTTGGGCTGAAGCTTGGCGAAGGCGTCGTCGTAGCTGGTGAAAATCTCCTGGGCCAGCGGAAAGCGCTCGGAATTGGCAAAAGCTTCGCGGTCGTCAATCACGCCGACGCCGAAACCGACGGCTTGCGCCGCTTTAGCGACGGCGGTCGAGACATGACCGGCGCCAAAAAGATAGAGGATCGGCTGGGGAAGGATGGGTTCGATAAAGATCTCCACCGTGCCGCCGCAGATGAGGCCGTTGTCGTAGGTGGCTTCGTTATTGAGGTGGAAGACGATTTTGCGCGGGGCTTCCTTGTGCATCACTTCGCGGGCGGCGGCCCAGACGTCGGCCTCCACGCAGCCGCCGCCGACGGTGCCGACGGAGGAGCCGTCCTCGCGGACGAGCATGCGGGAGCTTTCATAGCTGGGGATGGAGCCGTTGGTGTGCACGATGGTGGCGAGGGCGCCGCGCTTGCCGGCGCGCCGCATGCGCACAATTTCCTCGAAGAGGTCCATAATTGGTCCGAAAAACAAGCGTACGGCGCGAAAGTGGGGAAGTCAATTCACGAAGAAGCAGGATTGTGGGCGAGTTCCCGTTTGCGGCGTTGAGCCGCCTGCGCAACCATGAGACTCTTTCCTAAGCGTCGATGAGCCCAAATACTCCCGAAACTCCCGCCCCGATCCTGCGACCCAAAATGCCGGAACTCGACACGATTCGAGGACTGGCGATTTTGGGAGTGTTCCTATACCACGCACTGTATTGCCTGCCTGACCTGGCGAGCTGGTCGCAGCCGAGCCGGCTGTTGCTGACAGCAACGTGGCCGGGCCAAAAAGGCGTAAACCTGTTTTTCGTGCTTTCCGGTTTTCTGATCACGGGGATCCTGATGGAGAGCCAGTCCCGGCCGAGATATTATTTTAGGTTTTACAAGCGGCGGGCGTTGCGAATTCTGCCCGTCTACCTGGTGATGGTGGTTATTTTGGGGGTCACGAAATTCGCTTCGCCTTCGTTCCTGGTGCTGAGCCTGCTTTATTTGTCGAACGTGACGCCGCTGTTTGGAATTCCGATCGGGTATCCCGTCTTATGGTCGCTGGCG
Source organism: Candidatus Methylomirabilota bacterium (assembly GCA_035569815.1). Lineage (GTDB taxonomy): Bacteria > Acidobacteriota > Terriglobia > Acidiferrales > UBA7541 > Acidiferrum. Next base: position 18,923 of record DATMMG010000138.1, on the reverse strand, counting down.
GTTGAGGAACATTTTTACCTGTTGTGGCCGTTGATCTGTCGCAATTTGTCGGCGAAAAAACTGATGATGATGTGTGCGGGGATTATTTTTCTGAGCCCGGTGTCTCGTTACGTGAGTTTTCTGCTGACGCCGAAGAGCGGGGAAGATTTCCATATTTATGAATATACGTGGAATTCGCTGGATGGGCTGGCCTGCGGGGCCTTGCTCGCGTTGATCCTTCGGCAAGTCCAGGTTACGCGGCGCCAACTGGCGGGAAGTTCTATCGCGCTCCTGGTGGGCGGGCCCGTGCTGATGTGCATCACGATCCCCGCGGGAATCCTTTCGATCCAACGGCCCGTGGGGGCGGCGTTCCAGCCGACGCTTTTGAATTTTTGTTTTACCGGTTTGCTGGGACTGTTTCTTGCGGCCGGCTCAGGTGAGTACGCGAAGCTGGTGCAGATCAAGTTTTTGCAATTTCTCGGGTACATCAGTTATGGGCTATACCTGTTCCACGAGTTTGTGCTGACTATGTACGACAAGGCAGCGGCGAGCGAATGGCACTACGTGCAGGCCCCGAACGACATTGGGCACCTGCTGGCAAGGATGTTGGTGGCCGGTGGGGTATCGGTGACCGCCGCCTTCGTATCGCGAAAATACTTTGAGGATAGATTTCTGCGGCTGAAGGACTAGGCCGCGGCGGGGCCAAACGCGTATGGTGGAGACGCTCGCGGAGCTCGCTGGCGGGTGCAGGCCAACACATATCGTGGTGCGATATAATTAAGGGCTGTAAAGAAGCTGCGTCCTGGAGGCGGCTATGAAAGCAGTTGTGATTCACCAGCATGGGGATCCATCGGTATTGCATTACACGGAAGCGCCGGAGCCGCACGTGCGGGCGAACGAAGTGCTGGTGCGCGTGCGTGCATGCGCGCTGAACCACCTGGATTTGTGGGTGCGCCGCGGGATACCGGGCGTGCCGTTTCCCTTGCCGCACATTCCGGGAAGCGACGTGGCAGGTGAAGTCGTGAAGATCGGATCGGAGGTCACGACGGTGCACGTGGGGCAGAAGGCTGTGCTGGCGCCCGGAGTGACGTGCGGGAAATGCGCAGCGTGCATTTCGGGGAACGACAACCGCTGCCGGGATTTCACGAATCTGGGCTACATGATTGACGGCGGATGCGCGGAATTCGTGCGCGTTCCGGAGGTGAACGTCATGCCGTATCCGGAGAATCTGGATTGGGAGCACGCGGCCGCGGTGCCGCTGGTGTTCCAGACGGCGTGGCACATGCTGGTGAATCGCGCGCAATTGCAGCCTGGGGAAGAGGTGCTGGTGTTGGCGGCGGGAAGCGGCGTGGGAAGCGCGGCGATCCAGATTGCGAAGTTTTTTGGGGCGCGCGTGATTGCGACGGCGGGGAATGACGAAAAGCTGGCCAAAGCGAAAGAACTGGGCGCGGATGAAGTGATCCACCACGGCATCATGCCGATTGCGAAAGAGGTGCGGCGGCTGACGAATAATCGCGGCGTGGACGTGGTGGTGGAGCACGTGGGCGTGGCGACGTGGGAGAACAGCGTGAAGAGTCTGGCGACGGGCGGGCGGTTGGTGACGTGCGGCGCGACAACCGGATACGACGCGAAACTCGATTTGCGATTCTTGTTCACGCGGCAGCTTTCGATTATGGGGTCGTACATGGGGACGAAGTCGGAGTTGCGGACCGTGTTGAAGCTGGTAGCACAAGGCAGGTTGAAGCCGTGGGTGGACAAGGTGTTTGATCTGGGCGATTGCATTGCGGCGCACAACTATCTGGAGAACGCGAAGCAGTTTGGGAAAGTGGTTCTACGGGTGGAGTGAAGAGTGGAAAATAGAAAATAGAAAATCGAAAAGATTTAACACAGAGAACACGGAGGGAAGAGGGGAAGGGCACCGAGAAGAACACAGGCTAAAGCCTGTGCTACTACTTGGCGGTGCGGCCGATGCCGGCGAGGACGCGGAGTTCGCCGAGGACGACGACATCGAGATTGGCGCGCTGATTGTTGCGGGAGAGATCGGCTTCGGTGCCGCGGTTGTAGCCGTCGATGAAGAAAGTGGAGTCGCCTTCGTGCTCGAGCCGGGCAGTGTTCTTCACGATGACCTGAAGTTTTTTGGAATCATAGTGGACGGTGATGATGTCGGACTTGCCGGCGCACCGGATGCGCAGATCACCGAGGATGGTTTCCTTGCAGGAGAGCGATTCCGTTTTGGTGATAGCGTTCCAGGCTTCGCATTGGGCCACGAAGGTTTCGGCAACGCGCTTCCAGACTGTGGGTGCGAGGATGACGGCGGCCTGGCTGTTGAGCCGCTCTTCCTCGATTTGAGCTGCCTCGGTGAATTGCGCCGCAAGGAATTCCTGCGCCGCGCGCTTGGTTTCGTTCGAACTCATGGCCCCTGTCTCCCCCAAAATGGTGCTGGTACACCATCGTAAGCGCAGGGGTGTCGGTAGTGTCAAGTAGCTTGGCGGCAAGAAGTTCGGTGCGGAAACGATGTCGGGGGTAAAAAGGGGAAGGGCATGGAGGGCGCGATGAAGTTTACAGGCTGAAGCCTGTGCTACTGGGGCTGATTGTGCGGGTATGGTGGATGTGCGAATATAGGGAAGAACACGAGGGACCATGGAAACCAATCTGGCCAAACATGTCACGCTGACGAAACCGGACGATTTCGGGAAGCTGCTGCAGGATGAGGGAATCATCTTCACGCAGTTGGATAAGGCCGTGAACTGGGCGCGCCGGAGCTCGATCTGGCCGCTGGGATTTGGATTGGCGTGCTGTGCGATTGAGATGATGTCCATGGCGGCCTCGCGGTTTGATATTGCGCGGTTTGGCGCGGAAGTGTTCCGGCCGTCGCCGCGGCAGGCGGATTTGATGATCGTGGCGGGGCGGCTTTCGCAGAAGATGGCGCCGGTGATCCGGCAGCTCTACGATCAAATGCCGGAGCCGAAGTGGGTGATTTCGATGGGCGCGTGCGCCACGTCGGGCGGCGTGTTCAACAATTACGCGATTGTGCAGGGTTGCAACCAGGTGATTCCCGTGGACGTGTACGTACCGGGATGCCCGCCGCGTCCCGAAGCGGTGCTATACGCGATTTTGCAACTGCAGAAGAAGATTGATACGGAGAAAGGCTCGTTCAAGCGGGCGTTGAATCTGGCGTAAGAAACAGTCTACGGTCAACAGCTACCTGGCACCGCAACTAGAGACCTCGCATCGGAGGTTCTTATGGCATCACCGATTCCTCAAACAGTTAGTGCACGAGATTTGCTGAGGCATTGCCTGGCAACGATCGCGTATCGGTGCGGCAAGGTGCTCCGCGACGTTCCTGAATCGTTTGCCAAATTCCAGCCCCCTGAAAATGCGAGGACCCCGGAGCAGATTCTGGCTCATATTGGCGACCTCTTCGACTGGGCGCTTGCGATGGCCAAAGGCGAACAGACGTGGAAGGACTCGCCGCCGCTCCCCTGGGCGCAGCAAGTTGAGAGGTTTTTCGCGACGCTGGGGCGCTTTGATGCTTACCTGGAAGGGAATGAGCCGCTGCTCGCTTCACCGGAGAAACTGTTCCAGGGACCTGTGGCGGACGCGCTGAACCACGTTGGGCAACTCGCAATGCTCCGGCGGCTGGCGGGAGTGCCGATGAAGGGCGAAAACTACTTCAAGGCCGACATTGCCGCCGGGCGAGTGGGACCCGAGCAGGCCCTGCCAAAACGTGAATTTGACTGAATTTTTTCTGGACGTAGACCCCACCCGTCGGTAGACTTCCGGGCACTGTAAGGACGGGGCAGATGAACGTCGCGGAACAAAGGGCCTACCCGCGGATCAAGCCGCCAACCAGCGTACTGGGTGCATGGCGGTCAGGAATGCAGCGGGACGTTTCGAATGTGGAGAGCCTCGCGCTCGGCGGGGTTTTTTTGCGAACCAAGAAAAAAGTGGCGATTCGCAGCCTCGTGCAGATCCTTTTGGACATGCCTCTGGGGCAGGTCCGCGGGCGCGGCGTGGTGCGGCGGCATCAGGAGCACTACGGGATCGCGGTGCAGTTCATCGCGATGGATCCGGAAGACCGGGGAAGATTGGTGCGCCAGATCCGGGATTTGACGCGCCCGGCGAGTTAGTTCGACATTCTCCAAACAAACTTGATTTCCCACCGAGGTCCACCCAGCGACTGTCAACCTGATGCTATGCGATAAGCATAGCATCAGGTTCTCAGCTTCAAAATTTCTCTAACTGTTTAGGCAGAGGTCCTTCGGGCCGCAAAAGACGCAGCCCTCAGGATGACAACGTTTTTGGTAGGTGCCGTTCGGATAAAGCGCTGCCGTCATCGAGTTTGCGCGGCAAGCGTCGGTAACACGGATCAGCCCAGAAGCACTACGGAATTGGCGTGGCTATGACCGTGGCGGAGCCGGCGGCTTCGGGGAGATTGAGGACGGAGCCGCGGGTGGATTTTTCGCGCCGCACATATGCCATGCCGATGGGGGCGTTCAGTGCGGGTGAGAACGCGGCGCGGGTGGTGTGGCCGGCTTCTTTGCCTTCGGATAGCAGGGGAGTGCCGGGGGCAGGAAGAGCACAGGCAGGAGTGCCTGTACCACCTGGTGCGGCTAAGTCGTAGCTCAAGGTGACGCGGACTCGATTGACCTGGCCGCGGGAGCGGACGCGTTCGACGATTTCCTGGCCGGTGTAGCAGCCCTTGGTGTAGCTGATGTGGGAATCCTGCAAGCCGGCTTCATGGGGAATTTGCTTTTCACCGAAATCGTAGCTGTACCAGGGAACGCCTTGCTCGAGGCGCGTGCTGCTGAGCGCTTGGTAGCCAGCAGGGCCGCCGCCGTGTTTGCGCGTAGCTTCGAGAAGGATCTTCCAGAGCGATTCGGCGTGGGAGCGGTCAACGAGGAACTCGGCGCTGGCTGCGCCGCTAGGCGAGCGCTTGCCAATGCGGCAGGGAATCCGCTGCACGGAGACGAGGCGGGTTTCAAGTTCGGCGAGATCGGCGGGGTCGACGCCGGTGAGCTCTTCGGCGACGAGTGCGGCTTTCGGGCCTTCGAGGGCGAGGGATGCGAAGTCGGCGGTCCGGTCGGTTAGGGTGACGTCATCCATGATGATGTATTTGTCGAGGGCGGCGACCAGCGGTTCGCGGATGAGGGCGTAGGAGACGCAGAAGAGTTTGTCGGGGAGGTCGTAAGTTTCGATTTCGGCAAGGATCCGGCCTTGCGGGTTGAGAAAGAGCGAGATTGAGCCGTGATTCTCGCGCAGGTCCTTGATGTTGTTGGTGAGGATGGCGTTGAGGTAGCGGACGCGGTCGGGGCCGGTGAAGTCAAGATAGGCCCGGTAGTTTTTATCGAGCAGGGCGACGTTATCGTGGAGATGGCGGTGTTCCGCGAGCCAGTCGCCGAAGTGGTCGGGAAGGGAACATCCGAACCACGTGCCGAGCTGCGCTCCAGATTGAGCATGGATCGCGGCGAGGGGTGTGGGAAGAATTGCAGTTGGCGAATTGGAGGGAGTGCTCATTACATGTTCAGTGTAGCAAGGACTTTTGGAGTGCGGAGGCTCAGCCTCCGCTTTTGAGCAATAAAGGGTGGAAGTGACTGCGGTCGATGCCCAGGCCGACACCGTAAAAGCGGCAGCTTCCCTGCCGCACTCAAAAAGTGTGCCCGAGGAAATTTGGGAGAAAGTGGTTATACTGCTGGCCATGGACGCAACTCACAAAATGGCCCCGACGACGGACGCGGCGCACCCGGAAATGATCTACATGAAGATTCCGGTGGGATTGCTGCAGTGCAACTGCCAGATCATCGGGGACCCGAAAACGCTGGAAGCGATTGTGATCGATCCGGGCGACGAGGTGGAACGCATCCTGAGCATGCTGGGGCGTTACAAGCTGAGCGTGAAGGCGATTATCAGTACGCACGCGCACATTGACCACGTCGGCGGCCTCGCGAAGCTGCACATGTACACCGGTGCGCCGGTGATGATGCACGGCGAGGATTTGCCGCTGTACCACGGGATGGAAGAGCAGGCCGCGTTTATCGGGATGGCCGCGCCGGAGCTGACGGAAGTGGATCAGGTGCTGAAGGATGGAGACACGCTGCCGTGGGGCGGGTTCCACGCCAGCGTGATTCATACGCCGGGGCATACGCCGGGGAGCGTGTCGCTCTATATGCCGAAGGATTGCGGCAGGGTGAAGCTGGCGCAGCCGCAACTGTTTGCGGGAGACACGCTGTTTGCGGGAAGTATCGGGCGGACGGATTTGTGGGGCGGTTCGATGGAGCAGATTATGGAGTCGCTGCGCGAGAAGTTGATGCAACTTCCTGATGATACGTTGGTGCACCCTGGCCACGGCGGCTCGACGACGATCGGGCTGGAAAAGGAAATGAATCCGTTCTTGAAGTAGGCGGGGGCGTGGTTGCCCGTCTCATTGCAAACGACAACCCGCCTCGATTGTCATCCCGAACCCCCGAGTTTTGCGGGTTTCCCGTGTGGCGAAGTGATTGCCCGCGTTATGGAAACCCTCAGGCCTGAAGACCTGAGCTACAGGCTTGGCCGGTCTTAAGACCGGCCACTACACTTTCTCCGAGAATCGACAAAATGGACCGTTTAACGAGGGGGGCCGTCCATGGGGCAAGAAGTGATTTGCACAGCGCGGTGGGGAGGGAAAAGTGTGCGCGGGAAGGCGCTGCTGGAGACGGCGGAAATTATTTTTCGCGGAGAAGAGCGGAGGAAGATTTCGTTCACGGCAATACGCGGGCTCGAAGCGAAGGATGGCGAGCTGCGACTAAAGACGGATGAAGGACTGGTAGTTTTGGAGTTGGGCGAGCGAGCGGAGAAGTGGCGGGAGAAGATTGCGAATCCGAAGTCGGTGGTGGAGAAGTTGGGAGTGAAGACGGGCCAACCGGTGGCGGTGTTTGGCAAGCTGGACGGCGAGTTTTTGAAGAAATTGAAGGGGCAGAAGTCGGCGGTGGCGGCGGCGGCGGCGGCGGCGGCGGGGAAGATTGTAAATGGAGTCGGCTGGATTTTTCTCGCCGCAGAGACACGTGAGGGATTGGGAGAGGTAAAGAGGATCGCGGCGAAGATGAAGGGGAGCGCGGCTCTGTGGGTGGTCTATCCGAAAGGGCAGAAGAGCATCACGGAAACGGACGTGATCGGGGCGGGGCGGAAGGCGGGGTTGAAGGATGTGAAGGTGGTGGGTTTTAGCTCGACGCATACGGCGCTGAAGTTTGTGATACCGGTGGAGAGGCGGTGAGGTGCGGCCCGCCTCGGAGGGCGGACGCTCAAAATGCGGAGAAAACCCGCACTCTGAAAGTCACAGGGTGCGGCACCCATGGAAGAGAGGTCAGTTGGCTTCGCGGGCTTTGCGGAGTTCTTCCATTACGGATTGGATGAGTTCTTTAGCGTGGGTGAGTTCCTGGGTGACCATACGGATGTCCATGGCGGGGACGGCGGGATTGCGCTGGCTGGTGCAGTAGACACCGTGCTGGCCGACGAGGACGAGGGCGTTGGTGATGCGGTCGAGAGAGACGGCGAGGCGGCCGCGGTCGCGGCCGAAGCGCTGTTCGGAGTGCTCGAGTTCGTCGTGATGTTCCTTGAATGCCGACATGTGACTCCTTCGGTCCTGTAGCTCAGGCCTTCAGGCCTGAGGGTTTTCATTAACGCGGCACAACCTTGGCAACGCAAGGAAAAACCTCACGCCTGAAGGGGTGAGCTACAGCAAATGCATCTTTCCGCCACCCATTACCCCATTCCTGACGGGCGTTGCACTTCGGGCACAGGCCCGAGGCGGGAATCTTTACCCTACCGCAGGGCCAGAAGATAATCCAATTGAGCCACCGCCCGACCCAGAAAGCAGCGCCACTTTTATGAGTCTTCAGAAGCAGGCCGGCAAAGAATTTGTTCCATTTGGCGACAGGCCCGGTGGGAATTGGGAGCATCCAAACATGCGACGTTCGGACCTTGTACAGCACAAAGAAAAGGAAAACGGGCGGATCGATCGGACTTCGCAGATCGTGTTCGGGGAGCGCCAGCATCTTTTGCGGGTGCTGGATTCGCTGGAGGGAACCTCGTTGCCGATCGCGCGGATGCAGCAGGAGCGGCGCATCCTGGAAGAGCTGATCCACGCGCGGACGCGGGAATTGAACCAGATCAATACGGCCTGGGATGAGAAGATCGGGCTGGTGCTTAGCGCGGAAGCCAAGCCGGAAATGCTGGAGAAGCTGGTGAAGCAGGCTCCGGAAGAAGACTATTACATGCTGCGGCTGATCAGCGAGCATCCCCGGACGAATGCGAAGACTTTGAATAAGCTGGCGAAGCACCCTTATGGGGCGATTCGGGAAAACGTTGCGCGGCACCCGAACGCCGACGCGAATACGTTGACCTACCTGAGCAAGGACAAGACGCAGCCCTTGTGGTACCTGGTGGCGTTTAATCCGAACACGCCGAACCCGCTGCAGAGAAAATTGCGCGACCGGCTGAAGAAGCTGGGCGAAGCACAGCCGCTGCGGTAAGCGGCTGGCGCGGATATTTGGCCGCGTTCTTACTCCTAACCATAATTTGAGTAATCAAGCTGAAGTTGGGGTTCTTCGCGCATCCTCGTCGGATGCGCTCAGAATGACAGCGCGCGTTTTTGCTTGAACCGCGAGGCTGGCGGGTTTTCGGGCGGGCGGCCGGAAACGATACAATACGTCGCATGCGAATCGAGGCGGGTGTGACCGGCGAGCTTCGAAAGGGAGCTTTGCCTGTGGCGAAAGAAATTTCTCCGTTCAAAATTCAGTGGAAAAGGGAAATCGGACTGGCGGTGCTGGTTTCAGCGGCGCTGCTGATTCCGTGTTTCTGGCAGCGGCATATTCAGGCGGGCGATTTGGCGAGCCACGTGTACAACGCCTGGCTGGCGCAATTGGTTGGGGAGGGGAAGGCGCCGGGAGTCTACGTGGTGTGGCAGTGGAAAAATGTGCTGTTCGATCTGCTGCTGCTGAACCTGGGAAAACTGTTTGGATTTGGAGTGGCGGAGAAAATCGCGGTATCGCTTTGCGTGCTGGTGTTTTTCTGGGGCGTGTTTGCGCTGATTAGCGTGGCGACTCGGAAGCGTCCGTGGATGCTGACGCCGGGATTGGCGATGCTGGCATACGGATATGTGTTCTACATGGGCTTTATGAACTATTACCTGTCGCTGGGGCTCGCGTGCTACGGATTGGCCGCGCTCTGGCACGGGGAACGGCGAGGAGTATTGGTCGCGGTGCTCCTTGCACCGCTGGCATTGTTCGCGCATCCGTTGGGATTTTTGTGGCTGGTGGCGGCCGGGGCGTACCGGCTGTTGTGGCCGCGCATGAAGGGCTGGCTGGAGTGGATTCCTCCGGCGGCGGCGATTGGAATTGGGCTGGCAGTGCGCTGGGCGCTGGCGCGGCATCCGGAATACCAGCCGGACTGGCCGGACGCGCCGTTTTTCCGGTGGAATGGCGCGGACCAGTTCTGGGTATTCCGTCCGGCGACGTGGTACGTGTCCCTGGCGATGATTGCGTTTGGGGCAGTGGCAACCTTGTTGGATTTGCATTCGTGGCAACGTGGAAATGGGAACGGCAAGGAGCGGAGATTGTTCCCGGAGTTTTTTGCCGTGGCGTTTTGTTTGACGTCGCTGCTGCCGGAGAATCTGCGGCCCGACCAGAGCGCGGGATGGATTGGCCTGCTCGTAACTCGGCTCACGCTGGTCAGCGCGATCTTCATTTTCTGCTGGCTGGGAACCCTGCGACCGCGGAAGTGGCATTTCTTCGCACTGGCGATGTGCGCGGCTGTGTATTTCACGATGGTCTATCGGGACACGCGGCTGGTGGGCCGGATGGAAGAGAACGCAGAGAAGATCACGCGGGAATTGCCGGGGGGGACTCGCGTGCTGGCGACGATTTTTGAGCCTCTGAATTACCGGATGGTGACACTGCACGTGGTGGATCGGGCGTGCGTGGGGCATTGTTTCCTGTATTCGAACTATGAGGCGGCGACCAAGCAGTTTCGTTTGCGGGTCAGCGAGGGAAGCCGGGTGGCGGTGTCTTCGGCGGACGACAGCGAGGACATGCAGTTCGGGTCGTACGACGTGGAGGACGAGGATTTGCCGCTCAAGGAGATTTATCAATGCGACGCGGGAGATTGGACAACATTGTGCATCCGGGACCTGAAGGCGGGGGAGAAGAACGGGGCGGGCGGGATTCGGCCGTAACCTGTAGCTCACCCCTTCAGGGGTGAGGATTTCCCCAACCCAGGCAACCTGCCGAATGCGTGCGGCATTCCTTCCCCTCGTTACCACCGTACTTGTCGCCATGAAAACCCTCAGGCCTGAAGGCCTGAGCTACAGATCGCGAAAGACAAATTGGCTCTTTTGCTAGGCCAATTTCTGGTAGAATCAGGCTAGGGTGAGAGACAATGCTGCCATTACACCTTCAGCCCGAAAGTCACATTCCCCTCTACATTCAACTGCGCGATCAATTGCGCTCCCTGGTGCATGCGGGCGATTTGCGCCCCGGCGACCGCATTCCTGCGAGCCGGGAACTGGCGCAGGTGCTGGGCGTGCATCGCACAACGGTTGCGAACGCTTACGCCGAACTGGAGTCCGAAGGCCTGATCCAGGGCCACGTGGGCCGCGGCACGTTCATTCGCAACAATGGAAATGGACTGAAGATCACGCCGCCGGCACCGGCGACTTTGACCAATGGCGACGGCCTGCGCTGGGAACTTCTTTTTGCGGATGAACGCAGCGAAGAGATATTGAGCCGGCTGACGGCCTCGGCGCCGGTGAATTCGCTTTCCTTCGTCATGGCGCGGCCCGACCCGGAATTTTTTCCAGTGGAAGAATTGCAATCGTGCTCGCAGGCCGCGTTGCGGCGCGAAGGGCAGGACATCCTGAACCTCGGCGCGTCGGACGGCTACGCTCCGTTGAAAGGGGCGTTGCTGGAGCTGTTGAAGCAGGACGGAATTCCGGCGAAAGACGAAACGCTGCTGGTCACCGACGGCTGCCAGCAGGCGCTGGATTTGATCGCGAAGGCGTTTGTGAGGCCCGGCGACACGGTGGTGATGGAAAATCCGACTTATCCCGGCGCATCCGCCGTATTTCATGGAGTGCGAGCTCGCTGCCTGGGCGTGCCGGTACGGACGCACGCGGAGCCGGGGAGCGCGCTAGGGATCGATCTGGAAGCGCTGGAAGCCACGCTGGCGGCGAATCGCGTGAAGTTGCTGGTGCTGACGCCGGACTTTCAGAATCCGACGGGAACTTCGATGCCGCTGGCTTCGCGCCGTCGCGTGCTAGAAATGGCGGGGCGCTACCAGGTGCCGGTGGTGGAGGATCACATTTACGCGCGGCTGAACGCGCAGGAAGAGCGGATTCCATCGCTGAAGCAACTGGACCGCGGGAACCTGGTGATCCACATCGACAGTTTTGCGAAGGTGGCGTTCCCGGGATTGCGGGTGGGATGGATCGTGGCGCCGGCGGCGGCCATCGAGCGGTTGCGCCTGGTGAAACAGATGACGGACCTGCACACGGACCAACTCGCGCAGGCGACGCTGGCGGAGTTCCTGAAGCGCGGGCTGTTCCAGAAGCATCTGACGAAGATGAGGAAAGTGTACGCGGACCGATTGCGCGCGGTGGATGAGGCTTTGCGCAGGCAAATGCCGGAGGGCGTGCGGTGGACAAAGCCGGAAGGTGGGATGTGCTTGTGGCTGGAACTGCCGCCGGGATTCGACGCGAGCGAGCTGATGATCCATGCGCGGGAACGCGGCGTGCTCTTCGCGCCGGGTAGATACTTTTACGTGCAATCCCCGATGCCGAATACGCTGCGGCTGGGCTTTGCGAGCCTCAACGAAAAGGAACTGGCGCGGGGCGTGGCGACGCTGGCGGAACTGCTGAAGAGTGAAATGCGCAAGCGGCAGCGAGGTACGCGGCGGGCGGAACGCGCGCACGTGGCGCTGGTGTAGGGATGGGGAAAATCCTGAAACTCGAAACGCAGGAAGCGAACCGGTGTTTTGGCTGCGGCGGAGACAACAGAGCGGGGATGCGTCTGGTGTTTGATCTGGACTTTGACGCCAAGCGAATACGCGGGCGTTTTGTGCTGGGAGCGAACTACGCCGGCGGAGCGGGTTTCGCGCACGGCGGGATCATCGCCGTGGTGTTGGACGAAGCGATGGGCAAGATTTCGAAATTGACGGAAGAGAAGGCCGTGACCGCGGAGTTGAATGTGGTGTACCGGAAGCCGGTGCCAGTGGACCGGGAAATCGTGGTGGAAGGCTGGCAGGAAGAAGAGAAGGGCAGAAACCGATTTCGCGTGGGAGAGATTCGCGACGCCGAGGGCAATCTGCTGGCTCGCGGCACCGCGCGGTTTGTAGCGATTGACAAGGAACATTTCGAGCGCGTTCGCGCCGAGCAGCAAAAGGTTTAGGGATTCCCAAATTTTTCAGAGGAGAAGGAACATGCAAGTAAAGAAACCAAACGGAAGCGGCAACGGTCATGGCGGAAAAGCCAAAGGCTCGAACGAATGGCGGGTGAAGGTCGGCCTGGCGGAGATGTTGAAGGGCGGCGTGATCATGGACGTCACGAACGCTGAGCAGGCGCGCATCGCGGAAAAGGCGGGCGCTTGCGCGGTGATGGCGCTGGAGCGCGTGCCTTCGGATATCCGCAAGGAAGGCGGCGTGGCGCGGATGGCGTCGATCAAGGTAATCCGCGAAATCATGAAAACCGTGACGATTCCGGTGATGGCCAAGGTGCGTATCGGGCATTTTTCGGAAGCGGAAGTACTGCAGGCGCTGGAAGTGGACTTCATTGACGAGAGCGAAGTGCTGACGCCGGCCGACGAAGAGAATCACATCTGGAAGCATGACTACCGGGTGCCATTTGTCTGCGGCGCGCGGAACTTGGGCGAAGCGGTGCGCCGGATTGCGGAAGGCGCGGCGATGATCCGCACGAAGGGCGAAGCCGGCTCCGGCAACGTGGTGGAAGCGGTGCGGCACATGCGCACGATCGTTTCGGAGATGAAGCGGCTGACCACGTTGCGGGACGACGAATTGATGCGCACGGCGAAGGAGATCGGCGCGCCGCTGGACCTGCTTCGCGAGATCGCAAAGACCGGCAAGCTGCCTGTGCCGAATTTCTCGGCGGGCGGCATTGCGACTCCTGCGGACGCCGCGCTGGTGCGGCAGTTGGGAGCGGAAGCGGTGTTCGTGGGCTCCGGCATTTTCAAAAGCAGCGATCCCGACGCGCGCGCGAAGGCCATCGTGAAAGCCACGACGCACTTTGAAGACCCGAAAGCGATTCTGGAGGCGTGCGAGGAGCTCGGCGAAGCGATGCCGGGAATCGACGTGCGGCAACTGGAAGAGAAAGACATGCTTTCGACGCGCGGCTGGTAAGGTGCGCTTTGAAGAGCCGCGCCAAAGGCTTGAAGAAGATTGATCCCAGGAAGAAAACCGCCGGGCGGAGTGCGGCGAATGCTGTGCACGCCCGGCCGTGGCATTCGAACGAGGAAAGAAAGAAGAAGGGACCCGTGAAGATCGGAATCGTGGCTATACAAGGAGATTTTGCGGCGCACGCGGCGATGCTGCGGGAATTGGCCGCGGAGACGGTGGAAGTTCGCACCGTGCGGGATTTGGATGGTTGCGACGGAATCGTGCTGCCGGGCGGCGAATCCACCACGCAATTGCAATTCCTGAAGGAAGAGGGATTGTTTGACGCCATCCGCAAATTTTCGAAGCAGGGCGGGGCGATTTTCGGGACGTGCGCCGGGGCGATTCTGCTGGCGACGAAAGTGAATAATCCTTCGCAGGAATCGCTGGGCCTGCTGGACATGACGGTTCTGCGGAACGGCTACGGACGACAGTTGGCGAGCGACGTGTTTTTCGGGCCGAGCACATTGAAGCAGGAGCCGCTGGAGATGGTGTTCATCCGTGGGCCTATTATTGAAGAAGTGGGGAAGGAGATAACTGTGCTGGCCCGGCATGAGGGGAAAGCGGCGCTGGTGGAGAAGGGGAATTTGCTGGCGGCGACGTTCCATCCGGAGTTGACCGACGACACCACCGTCCACGCGCACTTTCTGGAAATGGCGGCAGCCCACGCGGCTGAGGGCGCGCGTGCGCGTTGATTTGCCTCTGGCCAAGATTCCTTATAAATTAAAATCCTGATGGAACAAAAGAAAACGCATGTTTTGTTCGTGTGCTTTGGGAATGCCTGCCGCAGCCCGATGGCGGAGGCCATTGCCAAAAGCGAAGCCGCCGATGTGATCGAAGCGGCTAGCGCCGGACTGTATCCGCTCGGTGAAATCCCCCTGCACACCCGGGAGGCGTTGAAGCAGAACGGGTATTCCGCGGAGGGACTGGCGTCGAAACGCATCGCTCCGGATGCGTGGAAGCGGGCTGACCTGGTGATCAACCTGAGCGGGAGACTGCGCGAACTGGAGTTTGAGGAATATGAAAAGGTGCAAGACTGGGATGTGGGAGATCCGTATGGCGAAGACGCGGCCACTTATCAGAGAATTCTGGAAGACATCCGGGGGCGGGTGAGGGATTTGGCGCAGCGCTTGCGAGAAGAGCAGCGCGCGGCGAGGTAACGCGGGGCGGCGGAGAAAGAGTTGGGTTGGCTGCGATTTGTGCTTGGCCACCTGAAGGTGTCCGCTACTTGGACTAGGAGACGAAGTGCGACGCGAGCAGACGAGTGTATCGCAGGAAGATTACCTGAAGGCGCTCTGGGAGATGCTGGAAGAGAACCAGGTGCCCATCAGCGCGCGCCTCGCGGAAGAATTGAACGTGACGCCGCCTGCGGTGACGGCGGCGCTGAAGCGCATGACTCGCGACGGGCACGTGAAAATCGAACGTGGCGGGCGAATTCACCTTACGGAAAAAGGCCGGAAGAACGCGCAGCACCTGATGCTGCGGCACCAGTTGGCGGAAATGCTGCTGACGGAAGTGATCGGATTGTCGTGGTCCAAGGCGCACGCCGAGGCGGAGCGGATGGAGCACGCGATTTCTCCGGAAGTGGAGGCGCTGCTGCTGAAGCGGTTTGCGGCGAGGAAGACTTGCCCGCACGGCGTGCCGATGAACGGGGGAATCGCGCAACTCCGCAAGCAGGGCGGCGTGCTGCTTTCCGAACTGAAGGCCAAAGAAAGCGCCGAAATTCTGTGCGTATACGAAAAGGACGAAGGATTTCTGGAGTTTCTGGAAGGCTTGCGTCTGCTGCCGGCGACGAAGGTGGAAGTGCTGAGGCGCGAGTATGACGAGACGATGACCGTACGCGCCTGTGGACATACGATGCACTTAGGCAAACCGGCAACCACCCGCATCTGGGTAAAGCGCGTGGCCGCGTAATTTTTTCCATATTGCAATTTCCGCTTGAATTGTTCCGCCAATGTGTCTAAGGTACTCCCACTCTGCTCAACCAGGCCTTGTTTGGCCTCGAAAATTTAACCTTGTGAGGTTTGGATGCCGGGAACTCCAAATTCAGGCGCACGCACGGGCAAACCGGGGAATCACTGGGTTCTTTACGTCGTGATCGCCCTCTTCGGGGGACTGCTGACGTTCGCCGGCGCGCGCGCGCAGCAGAGAGCCACCGACGATGCGACGTTCCGCCAACTGGTTGACGGGTATTGCGCGGCCTGGAGCTCGGGCGATCCGAACAATGCGGCGAAATACTATGCGAAAGAGGATGGGCGGGTGTTTTACGACGTGACGCCGTTTTCTTACGGAAGCTGGAAAGAGTATGAAGCGGGCGTGCAGAAAGAACTGCAGGATCAGATTCAGACTCTCTCGTTGACGGCAGGAAAAGAATTAAGAGTAACTCGACATGGAAACATTGCCTGGACCACGGTGCCGATGCATCTCTCCGCGAAAATGAAGGATGGCAAGACGATCGATACTCCGGTGCGTTACACGGGAATCTGGGAGAAGAAGGGAAAAACCTGGCTATTGGTGCATGAACATCTGTCCGCCCCGCTCGGCGGATAATTGTTCATTTAAGAAAGGCAAGACCGATGTGGAAGACAGCTCAGCTTTACTGGATTGCAGCCCGGGGCTACCGGTTGCGGCCGTGGAACAGCCCATATCTACAGTGGCGGTTCGAGACGTTTCTCGGCAAAGAAGCGGCGCACATGACCGCGGCCAAATTTTTTCAATTGACATGGAAGTACCGCGACCAGTTGCAGCGCTTTGCGGACTGGTCCGCCGAACGGCGTCGCGTGCAACGGCGGCACGCCTGAGGGACCAACCTAAAACCATAAGGCGGTGACACGAGCGCGGCCTTGCGACAGACGCGCCCGTGCGGGGAGTATACTGTTCGCAGGAGGAGGATCATGAGCGATCTGAAGGTCCTCCAGAAGACGGAAACGCTTCACGAAGCGCGTTGGTGGGAGCCCGAGAGCGGCGGGCGAGTACATTGTTTCTTGTGCCCCAGGCATTGCCGCATCCACCCCGGGCAATCGGGATTCTGTTTCATTCGCATCAATCAAGACGGAAAACTTTACAACCTCGGGTATGGCGCCCCGGCCGCACTGCAAGTGGACCCCATTGAGAAAAAACCGCTGAACCATTTTCTGCCGGGGACGCGCGTGTTCAGCATGGGCACGGCCGGCTGCAACATGGGCTGCTTCTTCTGCCAGAACTGGGATATTTCAAAGTCGCATCAGGATCAGGTGATGTCGCAGCGCGTGCCGCCCGAGGAAGTGCCGTTGCTCGCCCTGAAATACGGGTGCGACTCGATCGCGTTTACGTACAACGAGCCCACGATCTGGGGCGAGTATGTGATTGATATTTGCCGCGCGGCAAAGGGATACGGCCTGAAGACGGTGATGGTGACGAACGGATATATCACGCGCGAGGCGTTCCACGACATCTACGATCATGTGGACGCTGCGAATGTGGATTTGAAGGCGTTCACCGAGGGATTTTACGGGAAGATTACCCTCACGCATCTGGAGCCGGTGCTGAACACGCTCGAGTGGTTGAAAAACGAAACGAAGGTCTGGTTCGAACTTACGAATTTGATGATTCCAACTCTGAACGACGATCCGACGGAGACGCAGAAACTGGCGGAATGGGTGTTGAGCCGTCTCGGACCAGACGTGCCTTTGCACTTCACGGCGTTCCATCCGGACTTTAAGCTGCGGGACAAGCCGGCGACGCCGCCGGAAACATTGCACCGGGCGCGGGAGATCGCGCTGCAGGCCGGGCTGCATTATGTATACGAAGGAAACATTTACAGTGATGCGGCGAATACGTTTTGCCCGGGGTGCGGAGAGATGCTTATCCGGCGGTCGTGGCACAACGTGCTTGAAAACCAGATGAAGCACGGGAGTTGTCCGAAATGCGCTAGAGCAATTCCGGGCGTGTGGGAAGTGAAGTCGCAGGCCTGTAGTTCACCCCTTCAGGGGTGAGGCCCTCCAGTACGTCGGCAGGGTCGTGCCAAGGTAACGAAAACCCTCAGGCCTGAAGGCCTGAGCTACAGGCGACGATCTATCGTTTCGCGAGCTGGGCGGCGAAGTGGAGATTGCGGCCAAAGAGTTGGGAGAAAGGAAACGGATAGAGAGGGAGAGCGGTGGAGAACTTCGTGACTTGCAGCCTGCACGAAACGAAGTGTTGCTCCCACCGGCCGCGAGACTGATAGTTGTAAGTTAGTGTGACGCCGTGGGGACGGTTGCCGACCCAGTCCATGGCGCGCAGCGTCGCGTGGTCGAACGAATTCTCGCTCAAGTGGTCTTTCAGGATGACGCAGGAGCGCGTGACGCGCGCAGCTTCGCGCAGGAGTTGCGTGACGTCTGTGGTGTGGTGGAGCACATCAACGAAGAGGCAAACGTCGAAGGACTGATCGGGAAATGGGAGCTGCGAGCCATCGAACGCTCGACATGGGACCTGGCAACTTGGCCGCGGAATCACTTCCACACCTTCGATGGCTAGCTCCGGGCGGCGCTGCGCAAGCAGGTTGGCAATGGTGCCGTCTCCACAACCAATGTCGAGGACAGTATGAGCTTCAGCCGGAATCAGCGGCGCCAAGGCATCGCTAAGCACACGCGCCCGGCGGCCGAAGACGAGGGCCCGGTGGCTGCGGGCTATCCACGAGAGCGGCCAGGACGGGGGAGAGGAAGTCATCGGGTCGGCAGCACCTGCAAGTTTCTGCACATTTCGTGAGGGAGAATCCATTTCGCCAGAAAACCAAGAGTGTGGGAAACTGCGATGCGGCACTTCCCGGGTAAAACTTTAGCACAGGCTATGTGGAAAGGCATTGAAGCTCAATGAGGGAACTGATGCAGGGTTCGGCAAAGCAGGCAATCGATCCGTGGGAAGCGGCATATTTGCGCTTTGAAACGCCGGAACAAGAGATCCGGAAATTCACGGAGCGGTTGCGCAAGCTGGGAGTGAGCGAATGGCCGCGCGAATCGAATATAGTCGAGCTCTTCTGCGGGCGCGGGAATGGACTCCACGCCTTGGCGCGCCTTGGATTCAAGAACGTCGAAGGAGTGGATTTGTCTCCCCGATTGCTGGCGGAATACGCCGGAGAGGCGCGGTGCACCGCGGGCGATTGCCGCGAATTGCCGTTTGCGGATGGGAGCAAGGATGCCGCCATTGTGCAAGGCGGACTGCATCACCTGCCGGCGCTGCCGGTGGATCTGGAACGTGTGTTTGCGGAAGTGCGGAGGGTGCTGCGGCCCGGGGGGCGAGTGGTGTTTGTCGAGCCGTGGCTGACGCCGTTCCTCCGGTTCGTGCACACGGTAGCAGAGAATCCACTGGCGCGCCGCGCATCCGTGAAATTGGATGCCCTGGCGGTGATGATTGACAACGAACGAGCCACGTACGAGAACTGGCTTGGGCGGCCGCAGGAGATTTCGCAACTGGCGCGGCGATACTTTCAGCCTGAACACGAATCGTTCGCTTGGGGCAAATGGAATTTTGTGGGACGCCCGCTTCCCTGAATGGCCCAACTGCGGCAATCCGCG
>DATMMG010000137.1:0-16736 GCA_035569815.1 Candidatus Methylomirabilota bacterium | reverse complement strand
ATGACGGGATGCTGGAATTCCGCGGCCAGGCCGGAAATGTACGGGCCAAAATGAGGATCCTGAAAAGAAAACGGGGCGGGCGCTTCCGGCCAGACGAGCACGTCCGGCTGCTGCACACCTGGCGAACGGCGCAGGCTGAGTTGCTCGAGCTGCGCCATGTCCGCCTTGTGGTCAGCGTACCAGTCGCCAACGTACTGCTCATTTTCAGGAAAATTCGGCTGCACGACGCGCGCGACGTGGGTGGCCGCGGCGGTCGGAACGAATCTCGGGCCAACCATCTGCATCACGAGAAGAACCACGGCAACGCTGGCGACGGCCATAAGCCTGCCTCTTCGCTTTTCCGATGGACTAGACAGAATCCAGACGAGCAAAGAATTAAAAACTGCCACCAAAAATGAAACCCCGTAGATGCCGGTGATTGTAGTCAGCTGCACAATCGCCGGATTTCCCGCGGCGGGGTATCCCAGAAGTCCCCAAGGAAAACTGATTTCCGGCAGGTAGGCGCGAAAAACTTCCGTGGAAATCCAGAGAAAGGGAGTGCCGAAGAGAGCGAGGCCGATTCCCTGCTGCGACAACCGCTGCACCATCCAGGTGAAAAGGCCGATCGAACATCCCCACACCATGGCGATGAGCACCAATACCGCCCATCCCGCGGCGGTAGACATGCCACCATGAACGGAGAGCACCTCGGCAACCCAAGAGACGCAGGTGAGCACAAATATCAGGCCGTGCAAGAAACCACAGAAAAAAGCAACGCGCCCCCGCGCGCCCAGCAGGCTGAACAACAAAATCGCCAGGCAGAACCAGGAATAAAATCCGGGATGCGAACCATAGAAGGAAAGAGAGAGAATCGCGCCGCTGAGTGCGGCAAGGACGAGACGACCGGCTGCCGAAAATTCAGGGGGAAGCAACGACCCGAGCGTAAAAGACCAGGGACGCGACGCCATCAGTGTTTCGCGACGAACGCCTTGAAGCCGGCGCTTTCCAGGCCCTTCTTCGCGGCGTCGGCGCTCTTCTGATCTTTGAACGGCCCAACCTGCACGCGGTAATATTTGTCCTTGTGCGGCGGCTGCACGTACGCGGAGAAATGTTTTCGTTGCAGGCTGCCGGCCAGCGCCAGGGCGTCATCCTGTTTCGCCAGAGCCGCGACCTGCAGAACAATCGTGCCATTGGGAATCAGCGGAGCGCTTGAAGCGCTTCGTTCCACTGGCTGGTGCGGTGCCACAACGGGGGGTGGTGGGGAATTTTTAGCGTTCACCTGCCTGGACGACGGCGGAGTAGGCGAAGTCTTGGGCACCGGCTCCAGATGCGGAGAAATCTTCGAGGACTTATTGCCGTCATAAAAATTCCACGTGGAATCGGATGCAGTGGAGGTCGCAGGATCGGAATCCGTGGAATCCTTTGCTGGGGTGAACGATTTTTTTGGAACAACATCCGGTTTGGCGGTCAACACCGGTTCGGCAATCCCCATGCCATTACCTGCGGCGCGCACCTGGCCGTCATACTGATTGCGGCCCATCACGTAACCCAGGGCGAAGAACACGCCGGAAAAAACCAGCATGAGCAAAAAAAGGCCGATCACGTGTCTGCTTTCCAGCACGCGCTCGCCAGCCCCGCGTCTCCCCCCAGATGCCATTTACTTAGATGTGCCCCCCGCGACCTTCATCCATGTATTTATAATATCTATAGGAAGGGGAAACACAATCGTTGTGTTCTTCTCGACACCTATCTCGGTGAGGGTCTGCAGGTAACGCAACTGGATTGCGGAGGGCTGCGTCTCCAGCACCTTTGCGGCGTCGGCAAGTTTTTGCGAGGCTTCGAACTCGCCTTCCGCGTGAATGATCTTCGCACGGCGCTCGCGTTCGGCTTCGGCCTGCTTCGCAATGGCGCGCTGCATCTGTTCGGGAATGTCCACCTGTTTCACCTCGACCTTGCCGACCTTGATGCCCCAGGGCTCGGTGTCCTGATCGAGAATGATCTGCAATTTACCGTTCACTTTGTCGCGTTGCGAGAGAATTTCGTCGAGTTCAAACTGGCCCACGACGCTGCGCAGCGTGGTCTGGGCCAATTGCGAAGTTGCGTACTGATAGTTTTGCACTTGCGAGAGAGCGAGGTTGGCGTCCACGACACGGAAATAGCACACGGCGTTCACTTTCACGCTGACGTTGTCGCGGGTGATGATGTCCTGAGGAGGCACATCGAGCGTTTCGAGGCGCAAGCTGATGCGGTAAAGTGTTTCGATCGGCCAAAAGACAAGGCGAACACCCGCGCCTTTCGCTTCGGGAAGCAGGCGGCCGAGGCGAAGAACGACGCCGCGCTCCCACTCCTTGATGATGTAAATCGAGTTCCAGACCCACAAAAGAAACAGCGCAACGACGATCAGCGTGCCCAATCCAAAGAACTCAAACATGATTTGCCTCCGGGACCAACGCCAACTCCAGCTGCCTGCGGTGACCTAGGCTTGCTTCGGCTCCACAAACAGTTTTAATCCATCGACTCGAGTTACACGAACGTGTGCACCCGCGGGAACGGGCGAGGAGGCCGCGGCGCGCCACAGTTCGCCGTGCACGCGGATCATTCCTTCTCCCTGAGCCGGCAGCGCGGCGGTGACCACGCCCTCCGCCCCGAGCATCTCTTCCTTGCCCGTGGCCGTCTTCCATGCGCGGGACTTCAGCACCAGCCGCATAAGAAATACCGTCAGAATGGCAACCGGCAGAGTCACTCCGAGCGCAACACCAAAGCTGACTCCGCCGGGCGTCAGCGGCGAGCGAATCAGAAAGATCGCGCCCAAAAACATGGAGACGACGCCGCCAAGAAGAAGAACGCCATGGCTAGCAAATTTCGCTTCCATAATGAAGAGCGCAAAGGCGAGCAGGATCAGCACGACACCCGCAAAATTCACCGGAAGTAGATGCATCGCGTAGAGCGCCAGCACCGCGCAGATTCCGCCGATCACGCCTGGGGCGATTACGCCGGGATGAGTGAATTCGGTGTAAAGGCCGAGCACGCCGACCATCAGAAGCAGGAAGAAAACATCCGGGTCAACGATGCGCGCCAGAAATTTCTGGCGGGCGGAAAGTTGAAATTCATCCAGGCGATAATTCTCGAGCGAGAGTTTAACGGCTTTCCCGTCGAAGCGCTTGATTTCGCGGCCGTTCAGCTGTTGCAGCAAATCCGCGCTATCGCGGGCGATCAGATCTATCAGATGCCCCGCGAGGGCCTCCTTTTCGGTGAAGGCCTGGGCGTCGGTGACGGCGGTCTCGGCGAGTTTCGGATTGCGGTCCCGCTTTTCGGTGAAACTCCGGAGGAACGCAGTTGCATCGTTATTCAGCTTCTTGCGCAACACTTCATCCACTGGCACGGAAAACCCGCCGGGAAGCAGGATCGGTGTGGATGCGCCGGTGCGCGTCCCCGGCGCCATGGCGGCGACGTCCGCGGACAAGAGAATGAAGAAACCCGCGGAGGCGCCACGCGCGCCGGCGGGAGAGACAAACACTGCGACCGGGACCGGCGATTCCAGAATGTGATGGATCATGTCCGTCATCGAATCGCTGAGGCCTCCCGGCGTATCCATAGTGATCAGGACGAGAGAGGCTTTGCGGCGCGCCGCGTCAGCAAGGCCTTCATCAATGTATGTGGCGAGAATAGGTTCGACTTCGCGATCGAGCTTAAGCTCCAGGACGAGAGGCGCAGTTTGGTCACCGGGCGCCGCGGCATGCAACCATTCGACTCCGGCAATCAGCAATCCGAGGCTAGCGGCGAGGAAGCAGAGAATCGCACGACCGGGAAACCCCTTACGACAAGCGTTCACTGTGCACCTCCCGTGGGCTTGCCCTTTGCCAGGTGTTCCAACAACTGCCGCGCTTCCGCGTAATTGGGCGCGAGCTTCACAGCCTTTTCGACTTCCACCCGGGCGAGTTCCGGTTTCTTCTGTTCGAGATAGATGCGCGCCAGCATCACGCGCCCGGTCGCCGATTCGCGCAAAGCGAGGGACGTTTGTAGTTCTTGGACTGCTTCGTCGAGTCTACCCCTTCGGCGGTAAATATCGGCAAGTTCGTGGTGAGCGAGAGCATTTTTCGGATCGGCGGCAAGCGCGGCGCGAAATTCCTTTTCAGCTGAATCCAACTGCCCGGCGCCAAGCTCCTGGCGGCCGCGGCGTATATGCGCGATTGTCGGGTCGAAGGTAGCTGCCGATTCGGCGGTCGCGGTGCCGGCCGGTGCTGGCGTGGCGAGTTGGAGCCGCAGTTCGGTGGTATCAAGCTCGCCGCGCACGCGCTGGTATTTTGCAAGAGATTCCGGGTTGCCATCCAATTTCAGCACGGGCAATCCGTTGGGACCAAATGACTGGATCGCCGCGTCGCGAGCTTCCGCGGCTTCTTCCTTCTTCCCTGCCTTCTCCAGGCAGTAGAGCAGGAAGGCCCGGTCCTCCGGATTGTCGGGCTCGCGTTGCATGGCAGCGCGGAACTCGGAAGTGGCGGCGGCGAGATCGTTGTTCTGCAGGGAGAGCAAGCCGAAGTTGAACGGGTAATCGTCCTCGTCGGGATCGAGATCGCGGGCGCGAGCGAGCAAGGGGAGCGCGACGCCAAGTTTGCCCAGGCGGGCGCGCGCAAGGGCCAGGTTGTTCAGAATTTCCGGCAGGTCTGCGCCGCTGACCATGTTCGACTTGAGGTCTTCCTGGAGCCTGCTGAAAACTTTTTCGGCTTTCTCGGGCTGGTTGAGGCGCAGATAGCAAACGCCGGTGGCAAAAGTGGCTTCGACGCTGCGTTCGTTGGTGGGAGGCACGCGCGCGAACCAGGTGAGGGCGGAAGCGCAGTCGTTGCGCGTGAAATAGACCTGGCCCAGGGAAAACGCCGGATCGGGCCAGTTGGGCTCCAGCCGCGCGGCTTCCTTCAGATCGCGAATCTTTATTTCATCCTCACTCGCCAGCAATCCGCGAATGTACTGCTCAAAGGCGCCCAGATAGATGGAGCGCTGGAGTTTCGAAAACTCCGCGAGGCTCAGCGGAAAATTGTGGTCGATCGTCGTGAGCAGGCGCCAGGAGACACGCGTGTACAAGTTCATCATGGAATCCAGCGGGCCGCTTTCGCGCACAGAGGGGAGGAGCGCGACAGGATTTACCCGCAAGACGCGGGCGTTGACCGAGAGCGAAGTTCCGTCGGACGTGAAGTTTCCGAGCACGACGTAGTCCGCGTCCATGTCCTGAGCGATGTGCAGCATGGTGGCGCGGCTTAATTTCGCGTTGGGCGGCAGGCCGGCGCGGTCCATCTCGTCCATTCGGCCTTCGTGCGAATACACCTGTTGGCCGGCGGCGGATAGTTTCTGGATGGTGAGCGCTTCCAGCCCTTCCCCGATCCAATCCAGCCTCGGCGATGCGCCGGAATTTTCAAAAGGAAATACGAGAAACACGCCACTTTGCGGAAGAGAAGGGGCGTGACCGGTTACGGAAACAGCGCTTTGCTGGCCAGACGTTCCTTTCGGCCAAAGAAAAAAGAGACTGGCGAGCAACACCAGCGAGAGACTGCGGAACCATGGCCCCGGTTTATCCATTAAGACAACATTCTAGCAGAGGCAGCGGGCAAGAGGCGGCGGCATCGCGGGCGAACGCGACTATTTCAGCAAATACAGAATGCGGCGATCGGCATCGAGCGACAGTACGCGAACGCCGAGGGAGCGAACCCCGAGCAATCCGTCGAAGAGCGGTTCCTCGCGATCGGAAAGAATGAAAGCGCTCTGGCGGAAGCGCACGCCGCTCAATTCAAATTCCAGCGAAGAGACAGCGCGGGCCTGGACAACGTTGGCGACGCCAGTGGCCTGGGGCAAGTTGTTGGCCGGAATGGGAGGACTCTCAGCGGTAGACCTAGCGCCGAAAATCACCATGCGGTTCGTGCCGGAGTCGACCAAAAGGCGTAGAGACTTTCCGCCGGTTTTAATTTCCGCAATGGGGAGATCGGCCTTGATCGAGAGTTCTATGGGGATGCCCTCGTGAGCGACCTCACCGAATTCGATTAATTGTTTCCGGTAGTCCAGACGGAAACTGCTTTTGCCGAGAATGTCGAAGCCCAGGATACCGGCAATCGGGAGCTTTAAGTCGCGTTCGACGCGGCTTAGATCTGAAACCAGGACGGGAACCGAAATTGAGTGCAGAGGGCCCAACCGAATTTCAGGCACGGTGGCGGCAAATGTGTCCGACAGGCCACCGATGGCGGATACCCTGGCACGGGAGAGAGGCAAGCCGAGACGCCGGGCGACGGCGATGTTGAGGATGCTGGGGGAGGTTCCGGTGTCGATCACAAAATTCTGGCCTTCGGCGTCTCCGCCAAATTGGCCTTCCGCGACCACCAAAAATCCACGATAAATCCTTACCGGAATGCCCGAATGCGGAATCCAACCGTCAGAGTGTATGGAAGGACCCCCGGGAGGTGATGCCGCCCAGGAAGCCCCCCAAGTCCAAGAGCCAACCAGAAACAGAGTCGCCAAGCGAATGGAAACACCATGCAAAGTTACCGCATGCTCCTCCGACGGTACCGCTCACAGTAGGGACCCGGCGAGGCAGCACAAGGGTTTGCGCGTGGCTTATGTATAGATTGTGGGTGGCCGAATAACTATCGCTGCGGGCGGGACTTATTCGAAGAAAAGCGAAGTGGGCCTGTCCAGAGACTAATCCAACTATAAAGATCACTCGTCCAATACACCGAGGTCGTTATGAGTACACCGAATCCCTCCCGGGCCATATTTCGATTTGGTGCGTTTGAACTCGATTCGCGTACCGGAGAACTGCGGAAGAACGGAATGCGACTTCGGTGCCAGGAACAGCCGATGCATGTCCTGGTGGCGCTTCTGGAGCGGCCAGGAGAACTGCTGACCCGCGAGGAATTGCGGTGCCGCGTGTGGCCGGAACACACTTTTGTGGACTTTGACCACGCGCTGAACACGGCGGTCAAGAAGATACGGGCGGCACTGAACGACGAGGCGGATTCGCCGCGGTATCTGGAAACGGTTCCCCGGCGGGGGTACCGGTTTATCGCGCCGGTTCAAACCGAACTGACGCCGGGGCGCGCCGCCGAGGAGCATCGAGCCGAACTGGCCGAGGATCCGGAGATTCGGCGGCCGCTGATCAATCGCCGGGTTGTGGCGCTGGCAGCGGGGCTGATCGTCGTGGTTTGCGGCGGATATTATTGGAATAGTCATCGAGCGCGCGCCAGCGGCAACAACCGGCCCAGCCGAACCATGCTGGCCGTGCTGCCCTTCGAAAACCTGACCAACGATCCGTCGCAGGAATTCTTCAGCGACGGAATGACGGAAGAGACCATCGCGCAGTTGGGCCGCCTGAATTCCCAGAACATCGGAGTGATCGCAAGGACCTCGGCGATGAAGTACAAGCATTCGGGAAAGGGCGCGCAGGAGATAGGGCGCGAACTGAACTCCGACTATTTGCTGGAGGGCAGCGTACGGCGCGAAGGCTCGCGCGTGCGAGTGGTGGCGCAATTGATTCGCGTGGCGGACCAGTCGCCGCGCTGGAGCCACCAGTTCGAATACGAATTCGGTGAGCCGCTCTACATCGAGACGGACGCCGCGACGGAAATCGCCAACATGGTTCACACAGAACTCGAGCCAGCGGCGCGCAGCCGCGTGCAAAAGGCGGATTCCACGGATTTCTACCTGCGGGGACTGGCGGAGTCCAACGTTCACACCGTGGAGGGGTTGGATCGTATTTTCGAGGCGTTTGAGCAAGGCATGAAGAAAGATCCCGATTGCGCGCCGCCTTACGCCGCGCTGGCACGCATCTATGAACGGGGCGCCAACCTTGGATTGCTGAAGCCAACCGAGGCCTATGCCAAAGCGCGGGTAGCAGCGGAAAAAGCGATTGAGATCGACCCATCCAATCCCGAGGCGCACATTTATCTCGCGGACGCCTTGCTCACGGTCGACTATGACTGGCCGCAGGCGCAAGTGGAGATTCAGAAGGCGCTAACGCTGAATGTAAACGATCCCAGCGCGCACGAATGGAACGGAATCTTCCTTTCCTTGCAGGGCCGGTCGGATCAATCCATCCGGGAATTGCGGACGGCCGCGGAACTCGATCCCCTGAATGCGGAGTACCTGACGACCCTGGGAGAAATATTGATGGCGGCGGAGCGGCCTGTGGAAGCGGAAGCTCAATTGAAGGCCGCGATCGGGCTGGATCCAGCTTCGGACAAGGCCCACGCCTGGCTGGCCGAAGTCTATGCGTCGAACAAGCACAACGCCGAGGCTATCAACGAAACCACCACGGCATTCTTCCTTCGCGGCCAGAGGGAGCAGGCGCTGAAGATCAAGGCCAGTTATGAAAAGTCGGGCTACGAAACCGCCAGTCAATTGGCTGTGCGGGAGCGCTTAACCTATCTTCTGGCTCAACGGGAGAAGCATTTCGTTTCGGCGTTCGAGATTGCCACGCTGTACGCAAGACTCGGCGATAAGCAGCAGAGCCTGGCGTGGCTGCGGACGGCGTACCAGCAGCGCGATGTCGCTTTGTTGTGCGTGAGGGAGTCGCAGAACAACCTGTTTGCTTCCCTGAAGGATATGCCGGAGTTTCAGGCGCTGTTGCAGGATCTGCACTATCCGCAATAGCTCGCGGAGTGCGTAACGCGCACCAGTGCGGGTGTGGCCGGACGAATCGAAGGATCGATAGGGCTTTTGCGACTCAAGGCTGAGCCGTCTCCACGGGTTTGGGCGCCAGCAACTCCTCGGCCGCGGGATCCTTCAAGACCAGGGCAAAGGTCGGATCTTTCTGAAAGGAGTTGAATTCGCTGTAGCCCTCATCCTTCGCTTTTCTCAGATAGAGAATCGCGCGCTCAATGTCGCCGCCCTGCGCAAAAGATTTTGCCAGCAGATAGTAAAAGCGCCCACGATCCACACTTACGGAGCGGTCCTGAATCACGGTTCCCACGCGCGACCGGCTGGGGTCCAGGGATGTCGGATCCAGCTGCAAGGCTTTGCGGAACGAAGCGATAGAATTTTCGAAGTCCCTCTGCTTGAAATAGGCATAACCCAGGTTCAGGTAAAACGGGGCGAAATCACCGCGTAGGGTGATCGCCCGCTTGTAGGCGCGGATCGCCTTGGGAAACTTCTTTCGTTCGTAAAGCACGGTTCCGATATTGTTCTGCGCGTCCGCATAATGCGGATCCACCTTCGCCGCTTTCTGGTAACACTTGATGGCCAGATCCAACTGGGCCTGGTTGTGGTGGGCGATTCCCAGCTCATTCCAGTACAGCGGATTCTTGGGGCTGGACACCGCGAGGCGATAGAAAATATCCTCGGCTTCTTTGTATTCCTTGCGCGCAAGGTGCAGACGCGCCATCTCCTCGTCGGCAAGGACCGAAACAGCGGGCGTTTGCGCGGCGGTGGAGACGGACGTATTTGCAATTTGAACGAGTTTTTCCTGGGAAGACATCGAAGGGGAGAGAGCAACTGCGAGGAAGGTCACTGCCGGAATCGCCAAGAAATTCCTGGTCATGGCGAATCTCCTTTGTCCGGGTCGGGCTTCACCGGGTCCTTCTTTTTCTTGTCCCCAAAGATACCAAAAAACTTCTGTAAAGGCCCTTTTTTCTTTTCCTGGGTCTTGGATGGGTCAACTGCCTGGCCGTTGGGTTGCCCCGCCACCGGCGCACCGTTTTTGTCCACTTGTCCGTTGGGAGGATTAATCGTGTTTGGCGCCGGGGGATTGGACGAACCGCCACCGAAGATGTGCGAAAGGAAGGAGCCCGTAGCGTTCAACGGGTTGTGGCCGCCGTGCAGTTCGCAAAACTGCGTTGGCGCGGAACCCGCGACGTAAACTTCTTCACGGGTCACGGGACAGTTGGGCGTGGCGAGTTCCAGCGTATCCACGTCGATGATGTCGGAATCCACGCCTTCCGGCTTGTCCCAATCGTGTACGTCGCGGTAGCCGGGGAGCGATGTGGCGCGAATCATGAAGTCCGCCCAGATGGGAGCGGCCGTTGCACCGCCGGCAAGGCCAAGATCGTGATTGTCGTCGAAGCCGATCCAGATCACGCAGACCAAATTGCTGGTGAATCCGGCAAACCAGCCGTCGCGCGAAGTGCCGGTTTTTCCCGCAGCGGGCAAGGTGAATCCTTTGGCGCGAACCTGCGCGCCGGTGCCTTTATTGAG
This sequence comes from Candidatus Methylomirabilota bacterium, assembly GCA_035569815.1. Classification (GTDB taxonomy): domain Bacteria; phylum Acidobacteriota; class Terriglobia; order Acidiferrales; family UBA7541; genus Acidiferrum. The sequence goes on along the minus strand of DATMMG010000137.1, from coordinate 6,590 downwards.
GACATCTTTCAGAATGCTATCTACGAGGTAGGTCACACGGGGATCGAGAGCGAGCCTCGTGGTCGGCCCGTATTTTTCAAGCGAATTTCCGCCCGCACTGACGACGGACTTAATGTAGTAAGGTTCCGCGCGCGTGCCCATGGTGGCGAACGCGGTGTATGCGCCCGCAACTTCCAGGGGCGTCAATTCGTAGGCCCCGAGCGCAACGGCCGGCGTTGGACGGATGTTCGCGGTCAACCCCATCTGGCGGGCGATCTGCACCACGCGACCGTAGCCCACCATCTCCGCAACTTTCACGGTGGCTACGTTCAGCGAGTTCGTGAGCGCCTGGCGAACGGTGACCTTGCCCATGAAGCGCTCGCCGTAATTGTTCGGCGTATATTCCTGGCCATCGAATTCGAAGACGGTCGGTTCGTCGTCAACCGTGGTTGCGGGCGTGACGACGGGTTGGGCGCCATCCACCGCATTGTTAAACGCGGCTGCATAGACAAAGGGCTTGAAGACCGAACCCGGCTGGCGATGCGCGAGCGCGTGATTCAACTGGCTCTGCCCGTAATCTCTTCCGCCGATGAGCGCCTTAATTTCGCCGGTACGCGGATCGAGAGCGATCAACGCGGCTTGCACCTGGGGAATCTGCTCCGGTTCGGCTGGCTTCCCTTTCACCTTGCGCTTTTTTGCATATTTCGCAGCCAGCATTGCGTCCACGTTTTTCACGCCGGTGTCCAGGGCGGCGGCGGCGGCGTGCTGCAACTGCGGATCGAGCGTGGTGAAGACACGGTAGTTGGAGCTGAGCAAATCCTGCTCCGAATATTTTTCAAGCAGGTGATCCTTCACCATGTCCACAAAGTAGGGCGCTTCATTGCCGGAAAGGGCCGAGCGCACCAGCTTCAGCGGCAGGTTCTTGGCATCCTGAACGTCGGCTTCGGTGACGTACTTGTTTTCGAACATTTGTGTCAGCACGCGGTCGCGCGCCTGGGCGGCCCGCTCGGGATGCCGGTCGGAGACCGAGTAATAATTTGGCGCGCGGATCAAGCCTGCAAGAAACGCGCATTCGGGCAGCGTCAACTGGCGCAAATCCTTTCCGAAGTAGACTTCGCTGGCTTCGGCGAATCCGCGGATGCCGAAACTGCCACGGTTGCCGAGGTAGACTTCGTTCGCGTACATCTCAAAAATGCGTTGCTTGCTGAAGCGTTGTTCCAGTTCGAAGGAAAACATCGCTTCGGCAAGCTTTCGCCGCCAGGTGCGATCGGTGGAGAGAAAGTAGGTTCGCGCAACCTGCATGGTGATGGTGCTGGCGCCCTGGACGAAGTTATGCGTATGCCGGATGTCGGCCCATGCCGCGCCGACGATGCGGATAAAATCGAAGCCCGGGTGTTCGAAGAATCTTTTGTCTTCGGCGGAGAGGATGGCCTGCACCAGTTGAGGCGGCAAATCTTCGTAACGTACCGGGCGGCGCTTTTCACGGAGGCTGTCGAAGAGATTGGTGATCAGCTCCGGCTCGACCTCCGCCGTACCCATGTCGGAGCCGCCGCCGAGCGGGCGAATGCTGCGAATGACCCTGCCATTGAACTGCACAGCCAGCGCGTTTCCACCCCCGAAGAAGGAAAGCTTCGAGGGCCGGATATCGAGCGTACTGCCCTGGATGGTGTAGGTGCCGAGGGCATTCTCATCGGCATCGGGGCGATAGCCGTTGCGCTGAAGATAAGTTTCCAGATCCTCTATTCCCCAGGCCTGCCCGTCGGAAATGTGTTCCGGCGCGGAGAAAATTTGGGTGGTGTTCTGCAGGACGTGGCCGGACAGCCGGAGATCGATCATCTTCGAATACTTGACGTAATAGAAGGTGAAGATGGACGCTGCAAGGATGAAGCAGGCCGCGGCGACGGCCAGGAGGCTCAGCCCGAACGCAGAAGTCCAGAAACCTTTTTGAATGCGCAATCGCAATGAATGCTCCCTGAGGGTGGGCTAACGTCTATTGTCTCTTAATAGGGAAGAGGAGCAAAACCATAGTTTGCTCCGAAGAAGGAGTCATCCTCCTGGAATGACCGATTGCCTGAGCGCCGCTTACTTCATCAGGTCTCGCCCTTCGCTGGAAGGCGAGAAAGAAAATGCGGTCTTATAGACCTTGAAATCGACAGGAACGCTGTAATTCACGCTGATCATGATCCCGTGATTGGTGTTCTGGACTTTAATATCTTCGCGATTGGCGGGGATGTCCAGATCCTGGACAACTTTGAAAATGACGTCGCGCACCTGGTCTTCGGTATAGTGATTTACGACGGCAAAGCGGGCTTGCTCCGAGATTTTATCGTTGAGCTGGTATTCAGCCACGTAAATGGGTACAACTTTGACTGCCGCGAAGACACCAGCGAACAGAATAAGGGTGTAAATAATTGCCTTCAGCTTGCCCTCGCCACGTTGCGAGAGCTTCGAATTTGATATTAAGCCGCTCACTCAGAAATCTCCCATTGCCGCCTGGACTGGACGGCAGGATATGTGGTTCTCTCTCACGCTAGCATCCAGCCTGGACGGTGTCGATACGAAGGAAGGACAGGTGTTCTTCAGTTGCAACGGCCCGATGGACGGCTTTCTGCTTCCTCGCGATTAATAGGCCCGGCCGAAGATGGCCCGGTCCTTCGCGGGCTTGCCGCAATAGACGCAGACGCCGCCGACTGCCACTTCCTTACCCAGCACCGCCGTCTGATCTAATGGGATGCACCGCATGGTCGCGCGGGTTTCCTCCTTGATTTTGGCTTCGCACTCGCCGCTGCCACACCAGGGGGCAAAAGCGAAGCCGCCTTCCACGGCCTTCTTCAGGTCGTCGTAGGTGGAGGTTTCGCGGGTATTCGCGCGCCGGAAGGCCAGGGCCTTGTCGTAGATCGATTGGTGAATTTCCACGAGGAGTTTCTCGATAGTGGTGGGGAGGTCGGCCAGTGAGGCGCTGACTTTGCCTTCCCTGCCGGGCCGGTCGCGGCGGGCCAGCATGGCGGCCTGTTTGGCCACGTCTTTGGGGCCGAGTTCCACGCGCACGGGGACGCCACGCATTTCCCAGTCGTTGAACTTCCAGCCGGGGCTGAAACCTTCGCGCTCGTCGAGATGGACACGGAGATTAGCCTTGACCAGTTGTGCTTTCAGATCTTTTGCCACTTTCTGGACGCTGGCCTTTTCTTCATCTGTCTTGTAAATCGGGACAATGACCACCTGAATGGGCGCGATTCGCGGCGGCAAAATCAGGCCCTGATCGTCGCCATGGACCATGATGATCGCACCAATCATGCGGGTGGAAAGGCCCCAGGAAGTTGTCCAGCAATGCTGAAGCGCGCCGTTTTGATCGAGATACTTCACTTCGAAGGCCTGCGCGAAATTCTGGCCGAGGAAATGCGACGTTCCGGACTGGAGGGCCTTTCCGTCGCCCATCATGGCTTCGATGGAGTAGGTTACGTCGGCGCCGGCGAATTTTTCGGCGTCGGATTTGGCGCCGGGTATGACCGGGATAGCGGCTTCGTTCACGGCGAAATCAGTGTAGACGTCGAGCATCTGGCGGGTCTCTTCGACGGCTTCTTCGCGGGTGGCGTGGGCGGTGTGGCCCTCCTGCCAGTAAAATTCGAGGGTGCGCAGGAACAGCTTGGTGCGAAGTTCCCAGCGGATGACGCTGTTCCACTGGTTCATCAGTACGGGCAGGTCGCGATAGGACTGAATCCACTTCGACCACATATGGCCGATGATAGTTTCGGAAGTGGGGCGAAGGATGAGAGGCTCGGCGAGTTCTTCGCCGCCGCCGATGGTGACGACGGCAAGCTCCGGCGAAAAGCCTTCGACGTGGTGCTTCTCTTTTTCGATGAAGCTCTTGGGGATGAGCAAAGGAAATGCCACGTTCTGGTGGCCGGTGGCCTTGAAGCGTTTATCGAGCGCCGCCTGAATGTTCTCCCACAGCGCCCAGCCGTAGGGGCGCACGACCATGCAGCCGCGCACGGGCGCGTAGTCGGCGAGCTGCGCCTTGAGCACCAGTTGGTTGTACCACTCCGAAAAATCTTCCGCCCTTGTTGGTAGCTTCTCTTCCGCCATGCGTCTCCCTGTCCGTCCTGCTTGTGTTCAGTTAAGCATTCGAGCGTAGCGAACACCATCTGGCACTGTCAACGCAAGGTCACGGGTGGAAACGCCATCGCGTCGGTGCCCTTCTTGCGGTTCGTGGCCGACCGCCGGGCGATTGACATCCACAAACTGCACATGTACATTTCTTAATGTCAAGCGTACATTAGGAGTCGGAACATGGCAAAACCACGGATGAATGTCAAGCGGGTGAGCGCCACAGATTTGCGATACAACTTAAAGCGCTATCTGAAGGCCGCGAAGGCAAAGAGTGTCGTTCTCATCGAGAATCGCCGCCAATCGGCAAAATACCTGGTTGACAAGGAGTTTCTGGATTCCCTGCTGCGCGAACGCGATTCCGTTCTTGCTACCCTTGAGATTCTTGCCGACCGGGAACTCACGGACCGCTTGTTGAAACTCTCCGGAACCCTCGATGATGACGTCGCCGCCGACAGGTTGCTCACGGCCGACGAAGTCTTTGGGAAATGAGGCGGAAGCTCAAATCGCCGGCGCGCACCGGGGCCGTTGGCCAAAAGTCCTCAATCGAACAAGCATTTGAACTTCGCTTCACTCCGGACGCGGCAGCCGATATTCAGAATCTTGACGGCAGCATCAGGAACCAATTGCGTAAAGTCCTGGAGAAAAAATTGGCCGTAAGTCCGGAAGGATACGGTCTTCCCTTACGCGGAGCATTGGCGAATTTCTGGAAACACGAATTCGCGAATCATCGTGTGATTTACAGGATTTATCTGCAACCTCGCGTGGTGGCCATCTGCGCGGTGGGAATTCGCAAGCAGGGAGACAGAGCAGACATTTACCGGCAACTCGAGTCCGTGGCCAAGTCGGGGCGGCTCGCCGAACAATTGGCGTCGGTGCTCAAGAAGATTCTTCCCCAAAAATAGAACGCGGGCCGCCGGTGTTCGTCAAATGGCGCTGCCTAGGAACCAGTCTTTGTCGGACTGCTCCGCTTTGCTGCGAATGAGGAGTTCGGGGTCTTTGACGGTGACGCGGCTGTAGGGCGCTACGGAGTGGGTGAGCCAAACATTGCCGCCGATGACGCTGTGATGGCCGACGCGGGTATCGCCGCCCAAAATCGTTGCGCCCGGATAGATCGTGACGTTGTCTTCGATGTCCGGGTGGCGTTTGTTTTCGAGGCCGCGCACGAGCTCCACGCCATTGCGGCGGCTGGTGGGATTGAATGCGCCGAGCGTTACGCCGTGATAGAGAGTGACGTGGTTGCCGACGGTGGCGGTTTCGCCAATCACGACGCCCGTGCCGTGGTCGATGAAGAAGGATTCGCCAATCGTTGCGCCCGGATGAATATCGATGCCGGTGCGGCTGTGCCCCACTTCCGTCATCATGCGCGGGAGATAGGGAATTTTCAGCAGGTAGAGTTCATGCGCCAGGCGTTGCACGGTGATCGCCTCCACGCCGGGATAGCTCAACAAGATTTCTTCGTAGCCGCTGGCCGCCGGATCGTTTTTCAACGCGGCCTGCAGATCGGTCCCCAAAAGCTGGGCGAGCCGCGGCAATTTTGCGTGCAACGCTTGCACAAGCTGACTGGCACTTTCCGAGAGGTTGGCGGGCACAGGCTTGCCGCAACAGTTCAGATCGAACCGCATCGCGTAGACGATCTGCTCTGCCAACTGCAAATCCAGTTGCGCCAGAAATCCGGCCGTGTCCGGGCTATTCACCTCTTCTTTCGCAAAGTAGAGCGGAAAGAGCGCATCGAGGTAGGACCGGCAAAACGCCGCAACTTCGTCTTTCGACGGCAAGCGGTATTCCCACATGCTGGCATCGGTGAGGCGCGCTTCGAGAGCCAGGCGAAATTCCCGCGCCAGCGTTCGCAAATCGTTATTCGGTGTGGTCATAGGAGTTCACGATTCTTCTGAATACAGAAAGTCGAAAAGGGGGTGCAGAAAGCCTGCTCCCCTTCCCCGACCGTCCGCATTCCGCTCGGTCGCGGCTTAGCCGATGCCCTCGAACAGGATTGTCGAGATATAGCGCTCGCCGGAGTCGGGCAGCACGGTGACGATGGTTTTGCCGGCGAATTCGGGCAGCTTTGCCAACCGAACTGCAACCGCCGCGGCCGCTCCGCAGGAAATGCCGCTGAGGATTCCCTCTTCGCGCGTGAGCCGGCGCGCCATTTCCACGGACTCTTCGTTGGTCACCTGTTCGACTCGATCGATCAGGTCCAGTTCCAGGTTCTTCGGGACGAAACCCGCGCCGATCCCCTGAATCTTGTGGGGACCCGGCACCGGGGTCTGGCCCGCCCGCGTTTGTGTGATCACGGGACTCGCGACCGGCTCGACGGCTACCGAAAGGATCTTCTTCCCTTTTCCCTTCTTGATATAGCGGCTGACGCCGGTTATGGTGCCGCCGGTGCCCACGCCGCCAACAAAAACGTCAACAGCGCCGTCGGTGTCGTTCCAGATTTCCGGGCCAGTGGTGGCTTCGTGAATCGCGGGGTTCGCCGGATTGTCGAATTGCTGCGGCAGGAAATA
>DATMMG010000136.1:0-4913 GCA_035569815.1 Candidatus Methylomirabilota bacterium | reverse complement strand
CTTCCCTGAAACTTTCCTTCCCCTCATTTCGTATCTTTGATTAGAATGCGAGTTTAGAAAGCGGTTGGATACCTATCTGTGGGGGTGATCTATGGTCTGCCCGAAATGCCAAAAGGAAGTCGTTGAAGGCTCAAAGTTCTGCTACAACTGCGGGGCTCAATTGAGCGACCAGGGCACGGCGCCCGCCGGGGGCTATGTGGCTCCTGCCAAGCGGCTGATGCGCTCCAGCCGGGACAAAAAGATTGGCGGCGTTTGCGCCGGCCTCGCCGATTACTTCGACCTCGATCCCACGATTGTTCGCATCGTCTGGTTGCTCGCGGTTCTCTGCGCCGGGACAGGCGGACTTCTCTACATCATTTTGTGGATTGCGCTGCCGCTGGCGCCGTCGGCGCCTGCGCTGGCCGTGCCTGGCTCACCCGCCCAAGTGTAAGGACGGGGCGCTGGCCGCGCTAATCTCTGGCAGTTCTCACGGACCTCCGTTTTGATCCGCCGTCTCCCAGCATCACATGATCCACGGAGAGGCTCCCCGCTCCCACTGTGGCTAACGCCACGCATGCCGCGGCCAGCGCCAGCTCAAATTGGTACTCATTTACCGCGAAAACTCCGTGCACCATCTTCACCTTCCAGATCGCAATTGCCATCTCCGCCGCCAGCAGCAGTGCCGCCGGCCGGGTGAACAACCCAATCAGCAGCATTCCCCCGCCGACGCATTCCAGAATGCCCGCGAGCCCCACAAAATAGCCTGGAAATCCGTGCTGCACGAAGAACTCCCGCATCATCGCGTCGGAGCGCACGAGTTTTGGATAACCGTGGAAAATGAAAATCAAGGCCAGCGCCACGCGCAAAATGCCCAATCCCAGCGGCTGAAACGAATTCAGAAATTTCATCACTCCCCCCGATACCCAAAATACTCATCTCACGCCGTTGATTCCAGCGGTTCTTCCGTGCGCTGTGTCACCCCGGCCTCGCCTCCGTTTCAGGTACAATCTTCAGAGTCACTCTTGAGGAATCATGAAACGCAAGCTACTGGTCGCTGTGCCGCTGCTCTGCGTTGTGGGGCTGCTGGCCTGGTTTTTCCGCCCCAAGCACGAATCGCTTAGCGAAGCCTATATCAGCGAGCGCAGCGTCACGCTCTGGAGCAGCGTCGCCCAGGTTCGGGAGCAGCTCGGCGTGCTCCTTTACGGCGACCACGTGGATGTCCTTGCGCGCCACAACGAAAACGTTAAAGTTCGCACAGCAAACGGTGTTATCGGCTGGGTGGACGGCCGCTATCTGATGGACCCAGACCTCTGGCAGCGCAGCGCCAGGCTCCTGAAGCAAGCCTCCGCTATTCCTTTGCAGGCCCGCGGGCGCACCAAGGTCCCCACCAACCTGCGCGTGGACCCGGGCCGCAACGAGCCGCGACTTTACCAGTTCACGCGCAACGCGCCCGTTGAAATCGTGGGCCGCGCCACCGCCGATTGGGTGCAGGTCTCCGACGAAAAAGAAACCGGCGGCGAGCCGGCGGAAAGCAAGAGGGAAGACTGGTTCCTTATTCGCGGCACCGCCACGCGCCCGCCTGGGGAAGGCGTGGTCCGCAATTCCGCGATCACGAATACCACGCAGCCCGGAGATCAGGCTGTGCCCATCGCGGGCTGGGTTATCGCGCGATTCGTCTCGCTCGATCTGCCCGACCCCGTGCGCGAGGGCGCCGAGTCCGCCAACATTCGCGCGCTGGCGTGGTTCGAACTCAATCGGGTCACCGATGGCGAAGGCGATCACCCGCAATATCTTGCCGCCGGTTCGCGCGGCCCCGAAGGCCAGGCGTGCGACTTCACCACGCTGCGTGTCTATACCTGGTTCAGCCGCAAATCCCGCTACGAGACTGCCTTCATCGACAATAATGTCTGCGGCGCATTTCCCATCCGTGTGTCGAACGACCCCAAGGGCGAGCCCGAATTTTTCTTCCGGATATTTGGCGGGAAAGAGGAGCGGCACTATCGCCTGATCCAAACCGTCGTCCGCCGCATCAAGGATGAAGTTCCCGCTGCTCCCAAGAAATCCGAAAAAGCCCCGCCCCCGCAAGCGCCGACTAAGAAATGATCATGGGCCGCTCACAGAAATTCTTGGCACCATCAGCAATCGCGGTTGTCTGCCTGGTCCTCACCCTGCTCATGCCACGCATCGCCGTGCGCGTTGAGGCACGGCAGCCTGCTTCCACCGAACAATTTCTGTCGCTGACTCCCGGCACCTGGTGGCTCTATCGGGGCACAGTTCAGTGGACCGATCCTCAAACGGAAGCAGAAGCGCAGGCAGATGTCACACTCAAGATGACCGTTCAAAGAGTCATCCAAAAGCCCGATTTCACGATCGCCATCCTTTCCGGATTCCCCCGCGATCTGGATTTGGCCACTGGTGAAGTGGGAGAGATGCCCTGGCTCCTGATCGAAACAAAGTGCTGCGAACTTTTCCTCGATTCGCTGCCCCCGGATTTCGATTACGCAAAACTCGATAAAGACGGTACAACGCTCGGCAAATTTTTGTCCGAAGACAATCTGCTTTTCCGCTGGCCGTTGAAAAAAGGCATGAAATTCGGCGATGCCGAAAGTGTCCGCCGCGACGATGGTCTCTACTGCTGGGTTGTGGCTAGCCAGGAAACCAGAAAGCTGGCCGACATAAAGGGGCTGCCTTCGCAGGCCGCAGAAGTCTTCCTTCTGCGGTACACCACAAATCCTGACGACACCGAGATGGAAATCTCCCCCGGCATCGGCATTCTCAGCTACCGATATCATCACCACGGTACCGTCGCCAACACTAGCCTCGCTCTCGTCGAATTTCATCCCGCTCAGGCACCACCCGTAACACCCGGAGCCACTCCATGACCCTGCACATTAACGAAGCCGAAGTGCGCCAGCTTCTGACCATGCCGATGGCCATGGCCGCGGTCGAGGAAATTTCGCGTAAGCAAGCCGCTGGCAGCGTAATCCTGCATCCACGGCGCCGATTCGAACTTCCCGCCGGTGGCGGATTCTTCCACTACATGGCCGCCATGGATACCGAAGCCGGCTTCATCGCCATGAAGCAGTACACCTACGTGAAAGGCGTTCTCCGGTTCCTGGTTCCTCTCTACGAAATTTCCACCGGCGCGCTTCTGGCGATGATCGAAGCCGATTTCATGGGCCAGCAACGCACGGGCGCCGCTTCCGGCGTAGCGACCAAGTATCTAGCGCGTCAGAATGCGCGGACCGCCGCCATCCTGGGCACCGGTGGCCAGGCAAAAACGCAGCTTGAAGCTGTCGCCGCCGCTCGGAAGCTCGATTCCGTCTGCGTCTTCGGCCGCGATCCAGAGCGCCGCGCGAACTTTTGTGCCGAAATGTCCGGTCGCCTCGGCATCCCAGTCCACGCCGCTGCTTCCGCCGCCGAGGCCGTACGCGGCGCCGACATCATCAACACCGCAACCACCTCCGCCAAACCGGTTTTCGACGGTCACGACGTCGCGGAGGGCGCGCATGTGAATGCCATCGGCGCGAATCACGCCCACAAGCGCGAACTGGACGACACCGCCATCTCCCGCGCCGCCGTCATCTTCGTGGATTCCATCGAGCAGTCCAAACAGGAAGCCGGCGACTTGATCATCCCTTTTCAGCAGCAACCTGAAAAATGGGGCGCCGTGCACGAACTCGATCAACTGGTCGCCGGAAAAGTTCCAGGACGCGCCAACGAGAAGCAGATCACCTTGTTCAAGTCCAACGGCATTGCCTCGTGGGATCTCGCCGTCGCGGAAAAGGTCTACGCCCTGGCAAAACAAAAAAATCTTGGCAGGGAATTGCCATTTTTTTCTTCAGGAAAGTGATTGAGTGAAGAACCGGAGGCGGGAAGGATTCGAGGCGGGAGGAAACTTGACGCCTCATTCCGGGGGCGGGGCGTTCGTCGGGCCCCCGGAATAAGGCTTGCCTGTGCGCTTACGAGTGCTGGGCCTGGGCTTTGCGGGTGGACAGAGGAGTCTTCCGCATGGAAAGTGAATTGTGAGTCTTCAAGGTGTCGTTCGGGCGATTGGCCGCGCTCTTCCAAAGCAGGCCGCACGCGATCAAGAGGACACCGATCGCTAGAATCGTCCCCAGGGTGCGGGGCACGCCGGTCACGCTGGGCGCTTCCTGTTGGTTCGCGGGCATGATCGAAGCCTCGGATACTGCCGCATATTCGACTGCAGCCCGGGTTACGGCCTGGTCCGCGGCTGCCGCCGCCGGCGTATTAAAGTTTCCAGCAACAGACGTCACGGGTGAGTCAAATCGGCTGTTGTCGATTTCCTGCGCGCGAGCCGCGCTGGTCATAAGAAGCGAAACTCCCAGAGCCGCCAGAATGAATTGCCATTTAATATTTTTCGTGAAGTTCATTGTCCACCTCAGTTTTTTTCTTAACTGCCCGACGCTTTTGGAAGAATGCACGGGGGATGCCATCTGCGCGACAATCCGCGAAGTTGCGTGGCGGTTTTTTGTATCCCACGAAGTTTCAACGGCATAGCCACGGAATTAATTCGTTGTGCATCGCGGAACCTTTGCCAGCTCGTGATTTGCTTCGGTTCCTCTCTATCTGAAGAGTGATTGTGGGCGTGGCAAGAGGAGGCGATCGGAAAGCTTTCCGCTTCCGAAGAAGGCCCGCTGGTGCTTACAAATTCCTCTATGCTATTGTCAGGAAACGGGTTAAATTGGTGGAGAAGTGGGGGCCTGGATACTTGGCGTGCTCGTCTCCGGTTTCTAATCTTTAAGATAGCCAAACTATCTCTTCGGATAGATTCTCCAGGTGTGGATTATCCAGGGTCGGCGAGTTAGAATACGCGCCCTTAGCTGAAACAAGCGCGAAGACCAGTCATCAGAGTAAGACAACGTGCCACCAAGACTCACCGTCATCAGCGGCCCCTGGAAAAACACCAGCTT
>DATMMG010000135.1:0-4853 GCA_035569815.1 Candidatus Methylomirabilota bacterium | reverse complement strand
CTCACCAAGTACGACCTGATGAGCACGGTCGCCGGTTTGATGGAACAAAAACGCTAGCCGCAATCATCACGCGCGGCGCAGAGCACAGGAAAATCGAAAAGTGAAAATTCAGGACTTCAACGATCGGCTCAAGGATTCCATCCTTATCGCGGACGGTGCCATGGGCTCGATGCTTTACGAAGCCGTCGGATCGGTGCGCTGCTTCGATGAGTTGAACGCCACGGAACCCGAGGCGGTCTTTCGCGTTCATCAGGCCTACATTGAAGCCGGCGCGCAAATTATCGAGACCAATACGTTCGGCGCGAATCGCTTCAAACTCGCTCCCATGGGACTCGGCGACGAAGTGCAGCGCCTCAACAGCCGCGGCGTGAAAATCGCCCGCGAAGCGCGGGAAGCGGCGTCGCGCGAAATTCTGATTGCCGGCTCCATCGGCCCGCTCGGCATCGGCGTTCAGGCGCGGCATCCCGAACCGGATCAGATTCGCGCGATTTTTCACGAACAAACAATGGCTCTGGAAGAACGCGGCGTCGACTTCTTCATCCTCGAAACGTTTTCCTATATCGAGGAAATCCTGCTTGCCGTCGAGGCCATCCGCTCATTTTCCAGCCTGCCCGTCGTGGCGCAGCTCACTTATTCCGAGGAAGGCACCACGTTTGGCGACGTTCGCCCGTTTCTTGCCACGTCGCTGCTGAAGGACAAAAATGTCCAGGTGATCGGCGCGAACTGCACTCTGGGCCCGCAATCGCTGCTGCCGATCCTGCAGGAACTTTCGAACGCGCAGAACTGCTGCATCAGCGGCATGCCCAACGCCGGTTTCCCCAAGCGCGAAGGCGACCGCATCGTTTACCCGAAATCCTCGCCGCAATACTTCGCCGAATTCGCGCGTGAAGCCGCCGGGCTGGGCGTGCGCATTCTCGGCGGTTGCTGTGGCACCACGCCGGCGCACATCCGCGCCATGGCGGAGGCGGTGAAATCGCTTCGGCCGGCCAAGACGCATTCTGCGGCCACGGTTGTCGCGGCCGCGCAGCCTGCTCCGCCGGCGCAGGAACGCGATCCGGAAAGCAAATTCTGGAAGCGGTTGCAGAAAAAAGAATTTACGGTTTGCGTGGAAATCGATCCGCCGAAGGGCATCGCGCTCGACCGCATCTATGAACAGGTGGACCGCGTGATGGCCTCGAAGAAAGTCGACGCCATCGACATCAACAGCGGCGCGATGGCTCGCGTCGGCATGGACGCGCTGATCGTCGCCGGAGCTCTGGAAGCTCGCGGCATTGAAACTGTTCCTCACCTGACCACCCGCGACCAGAACATCATCGGCCTGCAGGCCATGCTCCTCGGCGCATGGACCGTCGGCCGCGTTCGCAATGTTCTCGGCATCACGGGCGATCCGCCATCGGTCGGCGACTATCCGGAAACCAGTGGCGTTTACGAGGTTGATTCCGTCGGCCTGGTGAAAATTCTGCATCGGCTGAATCAGGGCACGGACTGGGCGGGAAAAACGCTCGGTGGTCAGACCAATTTCACCATCGGCGTCGCGGTGAATCCCGTTGCCGACGATCTCGATGCCGAAATCGCACGCTTTCACGCCAAGGTCGAAGCTGGGGCCCACTTTGCCATGACCCAGCCGCTCTTCGATCCCGAGCACTGGTACGCGTTCCTGAAAAAGCTCGGCGGCAAGGTGCCGATTCCCGTGCTCATCGGGGTCTGGCCGCTAAACAGCTACAAGCAGGCTTTGCGCCTTAACAACGAAGTCCCTGGCATCGTAATTCCGGAGCCACTCTTGAAATCCATGGAGGCGGCGGGCGTTTCCGCGCGCGACCGCGGCTTCGACGTCGCGCGCGAGATGCTCGCGTGGGCGCGGACGGAGTTGGCCGGCGCCTACCTGATCCCACCGTTCAAGCGCTACGAGGAAATTCTCGAAATTTTGTAGGATCGAACTGAAGTTACCGCGATGACTGTCAGGCGACACTCGCGTGGGGTGCAGGTGGCATAGCTGTTGCCCGGCGAGCCACGCGGCGGAAGATGGGCAGGAGCACGAAGTAAATCAAAGCAACCGCAAATGGGGCCAGCAGGGTCCAGACGACAACCGCGTGCCACGTGGTGTTCCAAAGCAGTTTGATTGCGCCCCAGAAATTCGCATGCGCCATCGAAACAATCTGCGAAACCGAAAGCGGCAAGTGCGGCGCGCGGAAAAGTTTTTCACCCAACCGGAAAAAGGGAAGCAGCAGCGCGATTTGCGCGGGATACAAAAAGTAGTTTACCGCTTGCATCGCGGGAAGATTAAGGCCGAGCGCAAGACCCGCCAGCCCGCACAACCCCATGCTCCAGCCAATCGCCGGAATCACCGCCAGGGTGGCGCTTAAGGCGAGGCTCAACGCAAGTTTCTCTGGCGTCACTCCCTGCAGGAGCAATTTCACCAAAGGTTTTCTTACCCGGCGTTGTAGAAAACTTTCCTTCATGCTGCCCTTTTTGAAACCGTGTTCCGAACATCCCCGCTGGCCATAACGCAGTCAGCTGCAATGAGACTCGCTCCAGCTTCGCCAAATCCTTCGGAGCAAAGTCCCACAGCGATTAGAGCACTTTAGCTACCAGAAGAGGTTCCGGATATGGGCGATGCAAAAAAAATGCGATGAATTTTGAATGAGCGCGCCGGCCGTGGCCATTCTCGCCTTTTACCAGAACTTTGCGTTTTCAGGATCCTCGCGAACACACTGGCGCTCGGTTCCACATCTGCGGTGGTTTCCTATTTTGAGTCGGGCGGGCTTTGCGTCGTGTGGTCGTGAATGATGCGCCAGCCTTCGGGGAATTTCTGAAAAACCAGTGTGAAGATTCCGCCGATGTCTCCGGCTTGCCGCTGCAGGTGCCATTTCCCCAGCACGAGTGCCGCGTTGGGCCCAAGCTGCCGGATTTCGAGCTCCGAAAAATCCAAGGTTCCCATCGCGGCCTTGTCTTCGTAAGTCTTCTCGTAGCGCGCCATCACTGGTTGCCAGCCGCGCGTGAATCCGCGCGTTCCGGCGAAGGTCAGTTCGGAAGAGTTCCAGTAGCCGGCCATGAAGCCGCGGATATTGCCGTTGTTCCAATCCGTCTGCTGGCCGGTGAGCACCGCGAGAATTGCGGCGCGATCGACCTCCTTTGTTTTGTCGGCCGATTTTTCGGCCTGGGGCTTTCCCGAGGCGAACCCGAAAATTGCCGCGAAGAACGAGGCCAGAAGCAGGGCTGACAGCACCCGTTTGTTGTTCATGAGTTGTCCCCTAAATGCTTATGGAAGAATAAGATAGGAAGCTCATCGCGACAAGCGCGGGTTTGCTGCCGAAACCTCGTCCCGGAAGTGCTATGGCGGTAGTACTTGAGAGCTATTGGGGTAACAGGCCGCGGAAGGAATAATCGTAGGTGAGGAAAGCAATGTTCTCCGCAGCTCTACTATCGATCGCGGTCGTCGCGATGGGACAGTTCGCCGTGTACTACTGGCGAGCCGTCTTCACCGGCATGGCCAGCCTGCCGATTTCCAGCCGCGTGCTGGAAGCGGCCCAGGTGCAGGAAGAGTCCATCTGCGGAAACGACTTTGAAAAATTCGCCAGCCTGCTGACGTTTACTCCCGAATTGAAAGAGACCAAGAGCGGGCTGGGCATGGTGAAGGCTTATTACACCATGGTTCAGTCGGCCGAGTCGCTGTTTGCAAAGTTCTCGCCGATGATGGCCGGCTGGGCTGAAAAAGAGCGCGTGCTCTGCGCCAGGATCGCCGCTGTGTACGTTGACCGGCGGCTGGAATCGAATCTCGTTCAGGCTGCGTCGATCCGTTCGCTCTAATTCTTCATCCTGAAAAATTTCATTTCAGCTTTGCAATCGCCGGAATCAGTACGCCCAGCGGACCAGCGTGGCGCCGGAGGTGAAGCCGGCGCCGACGGCGGCGAGGAGGACGAGGTCGCCCTTCTTGAGTTTCTTTTCGTCGAGGGCCGTCTGCATGGCCAGCGGAATGGTGCCGGCGGTGGTGTTGCCGTAGCGCTCGATGTTGATGATCACCTTGTCCAGCGGCATGCCGAGGCGTTCGGCGGTGGCGGTGATGATGCGGCGGTTGGCCTGATGCGCGATGAAGCAGTCCACGTCCTTGCCGGTCAGGCCGTTTTTCTCCAGGACGCGCTCGGTCATTTCCGCCATTTTCTTTACCGCGTATTTGAAAACGTTTTTGCCGTCCTGGTGGATGTAGTGCATTTTCTTGTCCACGGTTCCGTGAGAAGCGGGATTCAGGCTGCCGCCGCCCGGCATGTAGAGAAACTGGCCGCCCATGCCCTCGATCTGCGCGACGTGATCGATGATGCCAGCTTCGCCATCCGCGGCGGGCTCCAGCAAAGCGGCGCCGGCGCCGTCGCCGAAGATGATGCAGACGGAGCGATCGGTGAAGTCGGTCATGGAAGAGTTCACGTCGGAGCCGATCACCAGGACTTTCTTGTATTGCCCGGACTCGATGAACTTCGTGCCGACGTTGAGCGAATAGAGAAATCCGGAGCAGCCCGCGGAAACGTCGAAGCCCCAGGTGTTGGCCATGCCGAGCTTGTGCTGCACCAGGCAGGCGGTGGAGGGATACATCATGTCGGGAGTGACCGTGCCGACGACGATGAGGTCCACCGACTGGAGATCGAAGGGATGCTTGGTTTGCAGCATTTTCACGGCTTCGACGGCGAGGTCGCTGGCGGCCACGCCTTTGTCGGCCAGGTGGCGTTCGCGGATGCCGACGCGCTCCATGATCCACTCGTTGGTGGTGTCCACCATTTTTTCGAGATCGGCGTTGGTCAGGAGGCGCGGGGGAACGTAACCGGCTACACCCGTGATTTTTGCTTTTACGCAGCGAGCCATGA
>DATMMG010000134.1:0-6550 GCA_035569815.1 Candidatus Methylomirabilota bacterium | reverse complement strand
CGGGTCACCCCTCTTCGATCTCATCATCTCCAACCCTCCCTACATCGGCCGCAAAGAAAGCAACTCCCTCCCCATCGAAGTCCGCGAACACGAGCCCGCCTCGGCCCTCTACGGCGGCGAAGAAGGCTACGAACTCTACGGCCTGCTGATACCGGAAGCTGCGCTCCATCTCAAATCTGGCGGCCTCGTCGTCATCGAACTCGGCCACGACTCCCTCTCCGCCGTTCGCCCCCTCCTCGAATGTCCCCAATGGACCAACATCCACGCCACAAACGACCTCGCCGGCATCCCCCGCGTCCTCTCCTCCGAACGCACCCAGTAGCGGCGACTTTCAAGTCGCCCCGCCCTCCACGCTTTTCTCCTCATTCTTCAATCCAGCGTGGGCTTTCAAGCCAACACTTTATGACTACCCGAGTCGCGCTCTTGGCGCACGCGCTGCCGCAGGGCACCTATTTTCCATTTTCAATTTTCTATTTCCCATTTCTCGCCATCTCCCGAATCCGGTTCAAATACCCCACATAGATCGGAATCGGAATATCCGGCGAATCCCCGTCATTCAAGAAATGCTCCAGCCGGATCTCCATGGGTATCCCCCCAATCACTTCGCGAAACCTCGACATCTCCAGGAATTTCACTTTCCAGATCTCCAGCATCTCCGCTCGAAACTCTTCGCCGATAAATCCCATCTTTCGCCCATCCAGATAAATCCCGTCAAAATGCTGCTCCGCCAGAGTCTTCCGCACCGGATCGTCCGCCGGCGAAAACACGTACACCATGTGCAGCAAATCCGCCAGGTCTCCCCACAACACTTTTTCTTCAAATCCGCTAAACCGGAACGCGCTGTCGCCACGCTGCTGTACAATTCGCGCTTGATCGCCGTCCCTCAAGCCATGCGTACCTAACTCTTCGCCAAACCATCTCAGCCGTTCGGCCTTCAGGTTGTACCGCAGAAACTCCACCGCGTACGCATTCGGCAAGTAAATCTTCGGATCCGCATCCAACCGCTTCAACCATGCGTCCCACTCGCGACCATGCAGAAGGGCAATCAGCTCCTTCAAATCCCTCACCGTCGCATCCGGGTGATACTTCACCCCCTGCCAGAAATGTTCCGTCGAATCGTAAATAACCCCATGCAGCCGGATGCCCTCCTCGATCGGGTACCAATTTGAAAGCACCCGCCCTGCAATCACCGGCGAAGCGCTCCAGCAGTTCAGCGAATGCTTCCACTTTTCTTGTATCGCCGCGAATTCCGCCGCATACCCGGCCGGCACCGGTTCCTTCACTTTCGCGATCGCCTCCCGCAACTCCAAGCTCGTGTGCGTCACCAGCGCCTGCAGCGGTCGCTCATCCGCCATCGAAACAGTGCGGCTCTCAATTCCCTCTCGCAACAGGTGCCGCGCGAGTTGTTGTTTTTCTTCCTCGCTGATCTTTCCGCCCCACCGCTGCATCTGTGCATCGATGTACGGAAACACCTCCGCCAGCGACCTGAACTCAATGAACCCATGAATGGCAAACGTAACCGGCCCACCGCCCTTCACGATCACCGTCGAAGGCGTAACAACCGCCTGCAACGAGAGTTCTTGGGCCCGCAGAGACGGCACAGCAGCCAAAATCGAGCAGCCAATCAGAATCGCCCGCAGGCGCGCACGGCAAATCACCCTCAAAACATTTTTCATTGTCCCTCGCAACAAATCCGTCCCATCTTTGCACTCGCTCCTCTCAACTCAAACACAATTCCCTACCTCGCCAAGCAACTCGTGTAGCGACCACTTTCCGAGTCGGGCGCTTTTGAGCAGTAAGCCCCACCATCGAATTCCAATTTCTAAGCGACGGAGCAACGAACCGCCCCCCTCATTGCCTCCACCACTCCGTAGTCGTACGCTTATCCCATGCCGGACCTGGCGCGCTTTCGAGCCAAACGCGACTCCCCCGACGCGACAGAAACTCCGCTGCAATCCTCCATCCTCCACCTGGACATGGACGCCTTCTTTGTCTCCGTCGAACTCCTAGCCCGCCCCGACCTCCGCGGCAAGCCCGTAGTCGTCGGCGGCCGCCCCGACCAGCGCGGCGTCGTCTCCGCCGCCAGCTACGAAGCCCGCAAATTCGGCATCCATTCCGCCATGCCACTGCGCACTGCCGGCCGACTCTGCCCGCACGCCGTCTTCCTCGACGGCCATCACGAACAATATTCCGAATGGAGCGATCGCGTCGCCTCCATCCTCGCGAAATTCTCCCCCATCGTCGAAATGGTTTCCATCGACGAGGCATATCTCGACCTCTCCGGCACCGAACGCCTCCATGGTCCGCCGCTCGCCGCCGCCGACAAACTTCTTCGCACAATCACAAAACAAACGGGCCTTCCCTGCTCGGGTGGACTCGCCGCCACGCGCCTCACCGCCAAAGTTGCCTCCGACCAGGGCAAGCCCCGCGGCCTCGTCTGGGTCGCCCCCGGCATGGAAGCCCGTTTCCTCGCCCCGCTTCCCATCCGCAAAATCCCCGGCATCGGCGAAGTCACCGAACGCGCCCTACGTGCCCTCGGCATCGAAACCGTCGCGCAACTCGCCTCTCACTCCCAGGAAAAACTCGAAAAAATCTTCGGTCAGTGGGGCACCGCCCTCTACCGCAAAGCCCGCGGCGGCGACGCCTACGAATTCCTCATCGACGCCGAGCCCAAGTCCATCTCTCACAATCACACCTTCGGCGAAGACACCTCCAACGTCGCCGAGATGGAAACTCTGCTCAGCCATCTCTCTCAAAAAGCCTGCAAGCGCCTCCGCGAAGCGGGCCTCTCCACGCGCACCCTCACCCTGACCATCCGCTACGCCGGTTTCGAAACGTACACCCGCTCCAAAACTCTTACGGAGCCCGCGCAACTCGACACCGACATCTTCGCCGTCTTCCTCAATCTCTACCGCCAGCACCTCGACGCCAAACGCAAAGTGCGCCTCCTCGGCGTCGCGCTCTCCGCCCTCTCCCACGGCGCGCAACAGCTCGACCTCCTCGAATCCGATCGCCGCGAAAAACTCGAGAGGCTGACCAAAGCCGCAGACCAGCTCCGCGACAAATTCGGCTTCACCTCCGTCCAATTCGGCGGCTCCCTCCGCCGCGACGACTAACCCCAGTCGCGCTGGCATCCTGTTTACCCTGAGCTGCGAGGGGCCAGCTCTCGTCTTCCTCGCGCCCGACGTTTACCCCGGCCCGGTCGGGGCGCTTCTAACTCTGTAAACTCTGTGTCAAATCTCGCTTCTCAAGCGCCAAAACACATAAAAGGGCGACTCTTTCAGAGCTCACCGCATCTATACTTTTCAGTTCGATCTCATTCAATGAGGACTCTCATGAAAACACTCGTACTCGCCGTCGCTGTCTCCGCCTCCTTTTTTGTCTTCGCCACAGCCTCTGCCCAGACTCCACCCGCGGACTCTGGCCTACTCGCAAACTCCGTCTACGTGAAAGACTGCGCGAAGTGTCATGGAAAAACCGCCGAAGGCCGTCATTTTGGCGGCCCAGCGCTCATCTCCGCAAAAACCGCCTCTGCTTCCGCCGATGATCTGCACAACATCATCGCCAACGGCAAAGGCCACATGCCCAAGTTCACCGGCAAAATATCCCCCGAAGAAATCGATTCGCTCGTCGCGCAAATCCAGTCCCTGAACAAGAAATAAATCGCCGTTCAATCGCCAACTCTGGCGATAACGAAGAACCTTGCAGCTCCATCGCGACCCGTTCGTGCCCAGAATTTCCGTTCCGGGAAATTGCTGCGGGTCTGACTAGCTTCCCCCGACTTCCATCTCGGAAAACCTGCGCTGCCCAGCGCACCCTCTTTCGCCTATACTTTCCTCATGTCCTCTTCCGCGACGCCTCCATCCGGCGCCTCCGCCCCTCGCCCTGCTCCCACCTCACGTCTCGGCATTTTCTGGCAGCGCGTCAGCGAAGGCCGCCGCATCGACGACCTCTGGTCCCAATTCACCGCCGACGCCCGCTCCACTTACGGCTTCTACGGCAAAGACGTCGACTGGGACGAAGTCAACAAGCTCTCTCGCTGGAAACGGCCTTATCCCGTAGTCAGGCAACTCTTCTGGGCCATGATGAACAAACTCACGCCGGCCCGCCGTGTGCTTCTCCTTGTTGCATTGGTCTTGCTTCTTTTTTCCGGAAACGGTAACAACGGTTTCGGTATCAAAGCGGAATTCCTTTCCGCTCTTTTATTCCTTCTGCTTCTTTCTCTCGAACTCGCCGACAAAATCACCATGAAGCGCGATCTCGAAATCGCCCGCGAAATCCAGGCGTGGCTCGTTCCCTCCACTCCGCCGATGATTCCCAACGCCGAAGTCGCCTTCTACACCCGGGCGCAAAATTCCGTCGCCGGCGATTACTATGACGCCTTCTATCCCAACGCCGACGCTGCCTCCGGCGGCAAACTCATGCTCGTCATGGCCGACGTCGCCGGCAAAAGTGTTCCCGCCGCCCTCCTCATGGCAACACTCCAGGCCAGCCTCCGCACCATCGCCTCCGAAGGCCTGCCCTTGAGCGCTCTCGCCACCCGCCTCAATCACTACGCGTGCGCCCATAGCCTCGGTGGCCAGCGCTTCACCACCGCCGTCCTCGCCGAGTATGACCCCTCCACCCGTGGTCTCGCTTACGTCAATGCCGGCCACAATTCCCCTGTCGTTCGTCGAGCAAATTCCTCCACCGAACGCCTGGAATCTGGTGGCCTGCCACTTGGCATCACCGACGATGCTACCTTTCCTTCCGCCGAGGTCACCTTGCAACCCGGCGACACGCTCGTGCTCTTCACCGACGGGGTCGTCGAAGCCTTCAACGCCGCCGGCGAAGAATTCTCCGACAATCGCTGGCTCAATATTATTCGCGGCCTCCCGAATCTCAACGCCCAGCAAACCTTGCAATTCCTCATGAAATCCGTCGAAGATTTCGTCGGCGCCACCCGCCAGTCCGACGACATCACCTGCCTCGTCCTCCGCTGCAACTAACCGGCCTCATGATTTTTTCTGCGCTTATTCCCTCGCTTCTCTGCGTCTCTGCGCCCTCTGCTTTAACTCCGGCTCTTCCTCCTCGTTGCTTCGTTACTTCTTTGCTTCGTTGCTTCCGTCCTTCAGGCGCATAATCATTCCGTGAACCCGCGGGCTCTCGCCAATTCGGTCTGCAACACTCTCCAACGCCACGGCCACCAGGCCTTTCTCGTCGGCGGCTGTGTGCGCGACATCTTGCTGCGGCGCGATCCCGCCGATTTCGACGTCGCCACCAACGCCACTCCGCCCGAAGTTCTTCAGCTTTTCCCCAATGGTCTCGATGTCGGCGCGCAATTCGGCGTTGTCCTCGTCCGCCACGACTCTCTCAAAGTCGAAGTCGCCACATTCCGCTCCGACCTCGGCTATTCCGACGGCCGCCATCCCGACCAGGTTGTCTATTCGAAGACACCCGAAGAAGACGTTCAGCGCCGTGATTTCACCATCAACGGCCTCCTCATGCGCCACGACACCGGCGAAGTCCTCGACTTCGTCGGCGGCCGCGCCGATCTCGCTGCCGGAATCATCCGCGCCATCGGCGAGCCTTCGCGCCGCTTCGCCGAAGACAAACTCCGCATGCTCCGCGCGGTTCGCTTCGCGGCACGGTTCAACTACGCGATTGAACCTGCAACCTTCGCAGCCATCCGCGAACACGCGAGCGAAATCCAGGTTGTTTCCGCCGAACGCGTCCGCGAAGAACTCACCAAGCTACTCACCGAAGGCGCCGCCCGCCGCGGCTTCGAACTCCTCGACGAGCTCGGCCTTCTGTCCGTGTTCCTGCCGGAAATCGCCGCTTTGAAGGGCGTTCAGCAACCACCGCAATTCCATCCGGAAGGCGACGTCTGGATTCACACCCTACTCATGCTCGAAGGCCTTCCCGTTGGAGTCTCTCTAACCCTTGCCTGGGGCGTCCTTCTGCACGATATCGGCAAGCCTCCCACCTTCCGCCCTGCCTCGGAAACCGGCGACCGTATCCGTTTCGACGGCCACGTCGATGTCGGCGTCCGCATGACTGATATCCTCTGCCGCCGCCTCCGCTTTTCCAACGACGACTCCGACCAGATCAAAGCCCTCGTCGCCAACCATATGAAGTTCAAAGACGTCTCTCAAATGCGCCCGTCCACCCTTAAGCGCTTCGTCCGCCTTCCCCAGTTCGACGATCACCTCGAGCTCCACCGCCTCGACTGCAAGTCCAGTCACGGCAAACTCGACGCCTACGACGCTGTCCGCGCCTTCCTGGCCCAGACTCCACCCGCCGAGGTCCGCCCCCAACGATTACTTTCGGGTGACGACCTCAAAGATTTGGGCTATACACCGGGGCCAGAATTTCAGAAGATGCTTGCCACCCTCGAAGACGCCCAACTCGAGGAGGCTGTCCAGACCCGGGACCAAGCCCTCGAATTTGTTCGGAGACACTATCCTCTCCGTCAAGTTGGCCGATAAGCCGCCCTAGGACATGCTTTCCGGCTTTGGAAATAAACTGTTTTATATCAATATTTTGCGGAAACGTTGCAAACTGAGACAGC
>DATMMG010000133.1:0-18127 GCA_035569815.1 Candidatus Methylomirabilota bacterium | reverse complement strand
GAAATTCCCAATTTCCTCGACCGAGGTGAGAAATGACAGACGAAAAGGCAAAATTACTGGAAGCGGCGATATCGCAGATCGAGAAGTCGTATGGCAAGGGCTCGATCATGCGGCTGGGCAGCAAGGATGTGCTGGTCCCGGTGAACGTGATTCCTTCGGGGTGCTTGTCGATTGACGCGGCGCTGGGCGTGGGCGGATTTCCGCGCGGGCGCGTGATTGAGATTTACGGGCCGGAATCGGGCGGTAAGACGACCATGACGCTGCACGTGATTGCCGAGGCGCAGAAGCTGGGCGGGCAGGCCGCGTTCATCGACGCGGAACATGCGCTAGACCCGATCTATGCGCGGAAGCTGGGCGTGGACGTGGACAACCTGCTGGTGTCGCAGCCGGACCACGGGGAACAGGCGCTGGAAATCGCGGAAACGCTGATTCGTTCGGGCGGCGTGGACATTGTGGTGGTGGACTCGGTGGCGGCGTTGGTGCCGAAGGCGGAACTCGAAGGCGAAATGGGCGATCCGCAGATGGGCTTGCAAGCGCGCTTGATGTCGCAGGCGTTGCGCAAGCTTACGGCGATTGTTTCGAAGTCCAAGACCTGCCTGATCTTCATCAACCAGATTCGCGAAAAGATCGGCGTGATGTTCGGCAATCCGGAAACGACCACCGGCGGGCGCGCTCTGAAGTTTTATGCTTCGATGCGCGTGGATATCCGGCGCATCCAGGCGATCAAGGATGGGGACCGCGTGGTGGGTTCGCGCACGCGGGCGAAGGTGGTGAAGAACAAGGTGGCGGCGCCGTTCCGCGAGGCGGAGTTCGACATTCTGTACGGCGAGGGCATATCGCGCGAAGGCGACTTGATCGATCTCGGCGTGGACAAGGGTGTTCTCGAAAAGTCCGGCACGTGGCTCAGCTACGGCGGAGAGCGCATGGGCCAGGGCCGCGAGAATGCGCGCAACTTCCTGAAGGAGAACAAGGACATTCGCGACAAGCTGGAAAACGCGTTGCGCAAGAAAATGGAGATTCCCGTGTCCGGGCAGAACGGAGCAGCGGCAACCCCCGGCGCAAATGGCCACGCCAACATCGCGGCCGAGAAGGCGCCACTGAAAGCCGTGGCCGCAGTGGCGGCGGCAGACAACAAAGCGCGTCCAGCGCGGTAAAACCGAGGCGGGAGCATTTGGATCGCGGGCGATGCATGAACTTGGTGCATCGCTCGCGCCGTTTTGGGCGTCTCAAAATGTGAATTCTAAGGAATTTCCCAGGAATCGGGCACTGCCTGCCTCCTTGGCCGAAGGGGCAAGACGGTGGGGTTTGCTGGCCAGCCGTTCAACGTTCATAACAAAGCACATACTCTAGTACTGGTCCTCATTATCTATTGCAGGGCATCCTTGGACCCCATAGACTACGTCTCAGTTTGCAAGCCCTAAGAAGCTTGCGAATGAGAAGGACCCGGTGAGACTTTGTTAAATGCTTGCAATCAAGCATGGCACACTGCGGCTCCCGGAATGCATCAAATGAGCGGAAGTTTGACCAAGCACTGGAATTAGAGTAGATTTCAACTCATTCCATACTAGGACTACTGGCAACCGCTCCAGAACGGGATGTAATGATCAAGGATTTAGGAAAAACTATTCTCGCGGGCATGCTGGTGGGAACGCTTGTTATGCCTCTGCCGGCTGCGGAGCCCGCTGCGATTACCGCTGCGAAATCTTCGGTGAAGTCGCGCAAGCATCTTGCGCCTTCGCGGTATCGCGGATATGCGCCGACGTATGCGGATTCGATCAGCGCGGATGATCCGACGTATGACGATCCAATTGTGCGCCAGGCGGTTGTGGATGCACTCGGCCGGTACAACGGATCGGTTGTTGCGGTAGACCCGAGCACGGGACGCATTTTGACGGTTGTGAATCAGAAGATCGCTTTCAGCGATGGATACATTCCTTGCTCGACGATCAAGCCAACGATCGCGGTTGCCGCTCTTGAAGAGAACGTAATTACGCGCGACACCATGCTGAAGGTGGGGCGCCGCAAGTACATGAATCTGACCGAGGCGCTGGCGCACTCGAACAATACCTTTTTTGAAGAACTCGGCCGCCGCATGGGCTTCGATACCGTTTCGCGCTACGGGCGCTTGCTCGGACTTGGCGAGCTGGCCGGCTACAATCTGCCTGACGAGCATCCGGGATCGTTCCCGACGCAGGCGCCGGCATATGGCGGCGTGGGCCGCATGTCGAGTTTCGGTGAGGGCATCCAGGTGACGCCGCTGCAACTGGCGGCGCTGGCCGCGGCATTTGCGAATGGCGGCACACTTTATTATTTGCAGTATCCGCATACGCAGGAAGAAGTGGACGCGTTCCAGCCGCGCGTGAAGCGCGACCTGAACATCGCCAACGTTTTGCCCGAAGTTCGGGAAGGCATGCTGGCGGCGGTGCTTTATGGTACCGGCCGGTTGAGCGCGGATCCCGGCGGCACAGAGACCCCGCTTGGGAAGACGGGCACGTGCGACGACCGCACCAATCCTTCGCGGATTGGATGGTTCCTGAGCTATGCGGACGAAGCGCATCCAAGGATAGCGCTTGCGGTCCTGCTGCGCGGAAACACGCGGCGCGTGAAGGGTCCAACAGCCGCGCAAGTAGCCGGGCACATCTATCGGTCGCTGAGGCAACAGAATTATTTCGGCCAGACGGTCAGCGCCGGAACCGTGAAAACCATTTCTACGGGAAAGTAGTCCGTATCCAAACAACAGTTCGACGAACGCCCCCCAGAAGGCGCCCGCCTCAGAAGGCAGCCGCCACAAGAACGTAGGCGGCATAAAGCCGCCCCTACACGAGCATGACTGGGCCACCTGAAGGTGGCCGCTACGCTGATCTACGCACCAGGATGGAAATTCCGGCTAGTGGTTGTTGGCGTGATGCAGCCTCGGCTTTACGTGGATGCTGATCACGGGCTCGCGCAGAGAGCGCAGAGCTTCGAAACAGGAGTCGCAGAGTTCTAGGCAGAGCTGGTCCTCGCTTTTCGCGTGAAACGTGTGATGGCATTCGTAGCAGGTGGAGTAAGCGGGGCGTTGGCGCTGCTCTCCTACGTGAATTTCCGGATGGACCTCGAGCGTGTTCATAAAATTCCCCCCACAAGTATAGGCGCAGGTGGAGTGCCAGATTGGGACATTTGTTTGGGCGGCAGGGAAAGGACTTAGCGCGAGGATTTGGATGCAGCTGGGTAAATAGCCCCATGAGGCGTGGAAGAATGTGCACTGGGGATTTTGCAGTACGGCTGGGGAGCCGGCGGTTTTTCGGTCGAGCGACAACTTCCGACGCGACATTCGAGTTGGGCGCTAACACCGTAAAAGCGGCAGCTTCGCTGCCGCACTCAAAAGGGGTGTTGCGGATAGGTCGCAGGTTGTGGGGAAAGGTTTGACCTAGACTGCGTATTCGGACAAAAGATTAGCGTACGGTATTCTGATGACCTGCGGTGCGGCGCCTGGTTCGCTCGTGACGCACGAACGAATTTCTTTGTGGCCTTGGGGGAATAGTGAATCTACGTTTGGGGATCATTGTGGGTGTGGTGCTGGCGGCGGGGGCGGTTGTGGATGGACGCGCCATATTGCTGCGGCGAGCGGCGGAGGAGGAATTCCAGCGCCAGGCGGAACTGGCGAAATTGGAAGCCGACCGGATCCGCGCCGAGACGGTGCTCCCCAGCGCAAAAACTATGCCTCGGGGCGGAAATTTCGCGGGTACGCTGCAACAATTCGGATTGTCCGCGGCGGAGGTTAACGACGCCACCGCGGCGGCGCAACAGGCCTACAATCTGCGGCAACTGCGCGCGGGGAATCCGATCATCGTGGGCCGCTCGGTGGAAGGTGCTCTGCGAGAAATCAACTACAAGATTGACGCGGACCGCATGCTGCACATTGTGCCGCAATCGCAAGGTTTTTCCGCGGAAGTGAGGGAGATTCCCACGCACACGGAAGCAGTGGTCGTCAGCGGGCGGCTGGAAGATTCGCTGTTCAACGCGGTTGAGGACGCCGGCGAGTCGGCGGAAGTGGCGATGCGAATGGTGCAAATATTCGGCTACGACCTGGATTTCTACACCGACCCGCGACGCGGCGATACGTTTCGAGTGGTGCTGGAGAAGAAGAGGTACGAACATGGGGAGACGGCAGGGTATGGAAGGATTCTTGCGGCGGAGTATATAAACGGCTCAAAGAAATACCAGGCGCTGCTCTTCCATGATCCAGAGGGCCGACCGGCTTATTACACGGCCGATGGAAAATCGCTGCAGAAAGCGTTTCTGCGGTCGCCGCTGAAGTTCGGGGCTCCGGTGACCTCTCATTTCAGCAAGGCAAGGTTTCATCCCATCCTGAAGACGTACCGGCCGCATCTGGGCACGGATTATGGCGCGCCGACCGGCACGCCGGTGCAGACGATCGGCAGCGGGCGCGTGGTGTTCGCGGGGCGCAAGGGTGGCGACGGAAACATGGTGCACGTGGCGCACAGCAACGGCTATGAGACGTACTACCTGCACCTTTCAAGGATATTCGTGCACGCGGGCGAGCGCGTGGAGATCGGCAAAACGATCGGGCTGGTCGGGATGACCGGGCTGGCAACCGGGCCGCACCTGGATTTTCGCATTTCGCAAAAGGGCCAGTTCCGGAATTTCGAGGCGCTGGGATTGCCGCCGTCGGACCCGGTGAATAAGAGAGACTGGGATGAGTTTGCGGCTGTGCGCGAAAAGTGGATGCCGATGATGGAACAGCCTGCGCAGGTTCAGGCGCAGACGCAGGACAGCACTAGCGCTCCCGCCCGTTAGCGCCGCGGGTTAGACCGCGCGCGTTCCATCACCGCAGAAATTCTCCGTGGCATGGATCGTCAAAACAATAGCGTTGCCCACAAACATTTCGATTGGAAACTATTTGTATCAACGCACTCCGGCGGAGCATCTATCAACCAACGCAGGTTCTGGCCTTAGTCCATCTTGATAGCGATACTTGCCTCGGGAGGGTTCCATGTCCATTCGACCGGTAAAGCGGCTGGTGAAGTCAAAACCAACCCGCGAAGGTGCGGGCGTGCATCTGCGCCGGGCCTTCGGCTTTGGGAACACTTCGGAGTTCGATCCATTCCTGTTGCTGGACGATTTCCGGAACGACGTGCCGGAGGATTATCTTGCGGGTTTCCCGTGGCACCCGCACCGCGGCATCGAAACCATCACCTATGTGCTTGCGGGAACCGTGGAGCACAAAGACAGCCTGGGAAATCGCGGCGCGATTGCCCCCGGTGACGTGCAATGGATGACCGCGGGCCGGGGAATTATTCACCAGGAGATGCCCAAGGGCGACGAAGTGGGACGCATGCATGGGTTTCAATTGTGGGCGAACCTGCCGGCATCGCAGAAGATGACTCCGCCCCGTTATCAGGAAGTGAATTCGCCGGATATTCCGGAAGTCACAGACGACGATGGCACCAGCGTGCGGATTGTCTGCGGAACTTTCTGGGGGAAGAAGGGTCCGGTGGATGGAATCGCAACCGATCCCATCTACATCGATGTCACGGTGCCGCCGGGTAAGCGAAAAGTTCTGCCGGTCGAGACGACGAGGCACGCATTTGCCTATGTTTTCTCCGGGGCAGGGAAGTTTTGCAATGCCTCGGAGCCGCTTTCGGTTCCCACGGAATCGGTGGGATGGCTGGACACGAAGCCACCCGCCGAGGCGGACAACCGTTCGCTGGTGCTCTTCGACCGCGGTGACGAGGTGATGGTGCAGGCAGGCGACGATGGCTTGCGCTTCCTGCTGGTTTCGGGGAAGCCGCTGGAGGAGCCGGTGGCGTGGTATGGGCCGATCGTGATGAACTCGCAAGCTGAATTGCGAAAGGCGTTTGACGAGCTGGACCGCGGGACGTTTTTGAAAGCGGAGCGGTAGTTTCCGAGGTCAAGTGTTGGCAGGACATGCCGAGTGTTTCTCAACGAGCTTGCCGGCAAGCTTGCCGCCTTCGAACTCCGGGATGACGACATCGTCGGCACCGGAAGTACGCATCGCCTCGGCGTAGCGCTCCTGGCCCGCGCGAGTGATGATCTTCAATTTTGGATTGAGAGCTTTGGCGGTGATGGTGATGTAAAGATTGTCCGCGTCGTTGTCGATTACCACGCAAAGGCCGCGAGCGCGTTCGATACCGGCTTCCTGCAGGACACTGTGGCGCTTGGCGTCGCCCTGGATGACAAGAGCGCCTTCGTGAAGGAGTTGGCGGTAGAGTCCCTCATTGGTTTCGATGAGTACGTAGGGAATGCGCGAGCGGTTCAGTTGCTCGACGACGGTGCGGCCGACCTGGCCGTACCCGCAAATGATGAAATGATCGCGAACGCGTTCCAGATTCATTTCGTTCAACATGGACTTCCATGCCTCCCTGCCTTGATGGCCGATAAAAGTAAGCAAAATCCGCTCGGCAAACCAGATTTCGAACCCAAAAATTCCGAAGGCGACGAGAATCGAGAAATATTTTGTGGAGGTGCGCGCCTGCCGGTATTCGATGGCGTGGGGATGGGCAAACCAGAATAGCGCATCGGAAAAGGAGAGACGTTCCAGGCGCATGTAGACGAAGACGCACACCGCCACAAAGAGGAGAAAGAGCAGGAAGGGGACGACGAGGCGGCGCACGAGGATGAGGATGGCGCGGTCGAAGAGCAGGAAGCGGGAGGAGCGCCTGGGGGGGAAGGGAGCGGAGGGGAAGAGTTGAGTCACCATGGTTGAGCAGTTAATTCTACTAATAATCTGTGGAAAGAGTATAAGAACTATTAGAGGTGCCTATAAATGCGGCAGACCAGCGCTGGACCGCGATTGTTCGACGGCGAAGGAGGGGACACGGCTGCCGTATCACAAGCGGAGAGCAACGCGCTCTTGGAAGGTTAGTAGATGATAGGAAGCTTTGAAAAATCCGCTTCGGTGTCTTCCGTGACGCGGAGGACGAGCAGGGTACGGTCGTCGTGGGGCATGCGCCCGGGGCCGGTGTGTTCATCGGTGGCCTTGACGATGCGCTGCGCGACTTTATAGCCGGGGTCGTTGGGCATGACAGTCGACAACAGCGCCTTCAGGCGGTCCACGCCGAACTCTTCCTGCTCTTTGTTCATCGATTCGTGAATGCCGTCGGAGGCGAAGATGACCATGTCGCCGGGCAAGAGGCTCAGGGTCACTTCATCGTACTCGGCTTCAGGGAGCAAGCCCAGCGGCATGCCGCCGACATTTATTTCGGTGACTTCGCCATTGTGGACCAGCAGCGGCAGAGTCCCGCCGGCGTTGCCGATGGTAAGTTCGCGTAGCGCGGCATCATAGACGGCGAACTGCATGGCGATAAATCGCGCGTCGAGGCGGGCGGCTAGCAGGCGGCCGTTGAGCTGGCTGAGCATCTCCGACGGGGAGATTTCGTTGTCGTGGACGAGTTCGCGCAGGATGCCGATGGCCAGGGACCCATACAGAGCCGCGGCGGTTCCCTTGCCGGAAACGTCGCCGTTGGCGATGGCCAGGCGGCCCACACCATAGGGAAGCAGGTCGTAAAAATCGCCGCCCAGCTCGCGGGCCGGGACGTAGGCCGTGGCCACGTCAAGGCCGGGAATCTCCTTTGCGCCGCTGGGCAAAAGCTGGCGCTGAATTTCACGCGCCGTCTCCAGGTCGTTCAAAAGCCGCGTTTGATTTTCGCGGGCATCTTCAAAGAGGCGGGAATTCTCGAGTGCGACCGCGATGTACGAGCCGAGAATGTTCAGCAGGCGTTCATGTTCGGCGCTGAACGAATGAGGCTTGGTGCTTTCCAGGTCCAGCACTCCGACCAGGCGGTCGCGCAGGAGGAGCGGTACAACCAGCTCGGAGCGGACTTCGACATCGCTGCCGCAGTTGACGTACCGCGGATCCAGGCGCACATCCACCACGCGGATCGTGCGGCGTTCCGCGGCGGCGGTGCCGGTGATGCCCTGATGCAGGGGCATCTGAAAGCGAGAAGGGAGCGCATTTTCGTAACGCTGGGCAAAGACGCTTTCGAGCATCTGCGACGAATCATTCCAGAGCATGACGGTGAACACGTGGTAGTCCACGAGCTTTTTGACGCGCTCGGCGATGCGCCTGAGGAGTTCCTCACGATCGAGAATGGAGGTGAGCTCGTGACTGATTTCGTAGAGAAGCGCGATGGTCTGCGCTTGATCCGGCTGGGGGACAAACAAAGCGGTGGTGGCGGGGTCGGCATCGCCGAGAAGGGAGGATGGAACTAGGTTTGGGGAGCTCTGATCCATATGAAAAAGCCTGACTAAGAGTTTAGATGAAAGTTTGTCAACTTGGTTTCACGAGTTGAAAAATTAATACCTCACTGGGAAACAAGTGCCATCCACTCGGCCAAGTCATGCAAAGGCCAATTTGGAAGCCTGCAACGGGGCTCGGGAGCCGGGTCATTGGTAGAGGACGGTGCAAGCGCGAAGGCATGGGTGAAAGCCCCTCCGGCGGGAGAACGCACTGTAAAACGAGAAACCCCGCGCGTCAACTGAGTGATACGCAGGGCTTCAGACGAATGTTACCGCTTCAGGGAGGCTACTTCACTTCCCAGACATCGCCGCCGCGGAGCAGTTTGTTCAGATTGCCCGGGCCTTTTTGCTGGATGACTCCGGCGACCTGGCCGTTGACGACATCTTCGTAGCGGGGCAGGTCGTCCCAGGCGCGCAAAACGCCGATGGGGGTGGGGAAGCCGGGGCGGTCTTCCATGTGAGAGAGCAGGAAGGCGTAGGATGGGCGCGGGTGATGCGCGTCATGGACGATCAAGTCGGATTCGGAGATACCGTTTCCAAGTGTCACGACTTCAATGTCTCCGTCGGGCTTGCGGCGAATCCCTTTCTCGCGATTCTTGCCAAACACCAGCGGCTTGCCATGCTCAAGCTGGATGACTTTTTCGCTGCGGGCCTCCTTTTCCGTTACGCCGGTCCATGCCCCGTCGTTGAAGATGTTGCAGTTCTGCAGGATTTCGACGAAGGCGGAACCCTTGTGGGCGGCGGCGGCGCGCAAGGTGTCTTTCAGGTGGGACTGGAAAATGTCCACGGAGCGCGCGACGAACGTGGCTTCAGCGCCGATAGCCAGGGAAATCGGATTAAACGGGCGATCCGGCGAGCCGTAGGGAGTGGACTTTGTGATTTTTTGAAATTCGGATGTGGGCGAGTATTGGCCCTTCGTCAATCCGTAGATGCGATTGTTGAAGAGGAGAATCTTGATGCCGACGTTGCGGCGCAGCATGTGAATCGTGTGGTTGCCGCCGATGGCGAGCGCGTCGCCATCGCCGGTCACCATCCAGACTTCGAGCTCCGGGTGGGCAATCTTCACGCCCGTGGCGACGGCCGGTGCACGGCCGTGGATGGTGTGAAACCCGAAGGTGTTCATGTAATAGGGGAAGCGGCTGGCGCAGCCGATGCCGGAAATCACCACGAAATTCTCGCGACGAACGCCAAGCTCCGGGAACACGGACTGCACGGCGGCAAGAATGGCGTAATCGCCGCACCCGGGGCACCAGCGAACTTCCTGGTCAGTCTGGAAATCTTTTTTTGTCAGTGGCGGTAGGGCGGCGGTAGTCATTACAATCTCCTAAACTCCCAGCATTTCCTCGATTTTCTGTTCGAGTTCATTTTGCTTGAAGGGACGTCCCTGAATTTTGTTGAGGCCGACGGCGTCGACCAGATATTTGGCGCGCAGCATCCACAGCAACTGGCCCATGTTGAGTTCCGGCACCAGCACTTTTTTGTAGCGCTTCAAAACATCGCCCAGGTTGCCGGGAAACGGATTCAGGTGGCGCAAGTGCAGGTGCCCGATTTTTCGCCCTTTTTCGCGCTGCTCTTTCACAGCTTGGGTTACCGAGCCGAAGGTGGAACCCCACGAAACCAGGAGCAAGTCGCCCTCAAGATCGCCGGTGGGCATGACGTTGGGAATATCCTGGCGGACGGCATCCACTTTTGCGGCGCGGATGCGCACCATCTTTTCGTGGTTCAGCGGTTCGTAGTTCACGTTGCCGGTGGTTTCCTGCTTTTCGATGCCGCCGATCCGGTGTTCCAGGCCGGGAGTACCAGGGATGGCCCACGGGCGCGCCAACGTTTGCGGGTCGCGCTTGTAGGGGAAGAAGCCTTCGGGGTTCGTCTCAAACTTTACGGGAATCGAAGGAATCTCCTCGGCGGTGGGGATGCGCCAGGGTTCCGCACCGTTCGCGAGATACCCATCGGAGAGAATGATCACCGGCACCATGTACTTGAGAGCGATGCGGCTGGCTTCGAGGGCGGTCCAGAAGCAATCGCCTGGTGTGGAAGGGGCCAGGACGGGAACAGGAGCTTCCGAATTGCGGCCAAACATTGCCTGTAGCAAATCGGCTTGTTCCGTCTTGGTCGGCAAGCCGGTGGATGGGCCGCCGCGCTGAATATCGCAAATCACGATGGGCAGTTCGGTCATGACCGCCAGTCCGATGGCTTCCGTTTTCAGGGCCATGCCAGGGCCGGAGGTCGTGGTGATGGCGAGGGCCCCGGAATAGGCGGCGCCAATGGAACTGGTGATGGCGGCGATTTCGTCTTCGGCCTGGAAGGTCAGCACGTTGAAATTCTTGTATTTCGAAAGCTCATGCAAAATGTCCGAGGCCGGCGTGATGGGATAGCTGCCGAGGAACAGCTTCAGGCCCGCTTTCTGCGCCGCAGTGACGAAGCCGATGGCCAGCGCCTGATTGCCGCTGAGGTTCCGATAGGTTCCCGGAGTGAGCTGCGCCGGCGGGATTTCGTAGCTGATCTGAAACGCTTCGGTCGCCTCGCAATAGGAATATCCGGCCTTCAGCGCCAGCTTGTTGGCTTCCGAGAGCAACGGCTTTTTGCTGAACTTGTCGTCGATCCAGCGGACGGTTGGCTCCATCGAGCGGTTGTAGAGCCAATAGCACATGCCGAGGGCGAAGAAATTCTTGCAGCGATCCATGGACTTGGCATCGAGCCCGAGATGCGCCAGTGCCGTGCGGGTCAGGCGCTGGAGTTCGACCGGGAACACACGGAATTTGTCGAGTGTGTTGTCTTCCAGCGGATTGGACGTGACATGCGCCTTGCGCAGATCCGCTTCCTCAAAACTGTCGGAATTTACGATCAGGATTCCGTTGGCCTTCAGGTCTGCCAGGTTTACTTTCAGAGCCGCCGGATTCATGGCGACCAGAACATCGACGGAGTCGCCCGGCGTGTATACTTCGCCGGAAGAAAAATTCAACTGGAAGCCGCTGACCCCGGGAACCGTGCCCGCAGGGGCGCGAATCTCCGCCGGATAATCGGGAAACGTGGCAATGTCGTTCCCGTAGAGCGCGACAGTGTTTGTAAACTGGCTGCCGGTGATTTGCATGCCGTCGCCGGAGTCGCCGGCGAAGCGGATGACAGCCTGGTCGAGAACTTCCCGTTTGGTTTTCCCAGAGGGAAGATCCATCAAAGTAGACATGTTGGCGCGTTACCCCCGTCCCGCGGACTGCTCATCCTGGAGCTAGGTGAGTGGTCCTAAATCGGTGGGCGGCCCGAATTGCAGTTCGCGGGAGCGAACACGTGACCGCCAGAAGCCGACGAAATAAGAATAGCACACCGTTCAAGAGCAGGCGGGGATCGAAGACGTCAGGTGTTGCGTTGAGCTTCCTTGGCGGCGCAGGCCTGGATGAAGTGGTTGTGGAAGTAAAGCAGCAGCCAGATCAGAAGCACACCGGTGATTAAGGACAGAATTCCAAAAACGCGCGTCTGCGCAAAAGCCGCCTGCCCCACGGGCCCTTCCGGAAGACTCATCTGCGACATCATTTCCTGCATGTTCCGTTCGTAACTTGGGCTGACCAGGGTGACCGTTCCACTGGCCATCCAGAAAAAATACTGTCCGAGTATCAGCGGATAACTCCACCGCTTCAGTCGCAGCATGCCAACAGCGCCGACGAGAAAGATTCCCGCAGAAAGGAAAAAAAGCGTTACGCCGAGGGGCCCGTGAAAACGGTAGCCGAACAAAATCACGTTGATCGGAAAATTTGTCAAAGGCAGGAGCAGGCTGAAGCCGGCGGAAAAAATGGAGAAGCCGGCGAGAATGGCGAGAGGCAACGGACACCTCGGCAGGGGCGCGGCGGGTGGCTGCCCCTCGCCCGCCGGCGCGGGCAGAAACTGTTCCTTGACGCGCGGCTGATTGAACAGCCACAGCCACCAGGTTCCGATCAGAAATGGAATTCCATACGCCACAGAGATCAAGATGCGTACGTAGAGAAGGCTGATCGGGGAGGGACCAGGCGGTTCCTGGATAGGCCCGAACGCCGCGAAGGCCAAGGCCAGGCCGCAGAAGACGGCCATCACGCCGCCCCAAATCAGGATGGAGATACGCGCCCAATTCTTCAAATGCAGAACGCCAACACTGGTGAAGATGCCAAAAATCGCCAGGCCGGCGAACACGACCATCATCGCGACGCCCATGGATTTTGCAAACGCCGGAATCGCCGGAGCGGCGTTCCCCGGCGGCATCATGCTGAGGCCGACGATAACTGCGACCGCGATGAGAATCGCAAGCAGGCTGGCGAGTATTCCAATCACCCCAGCCGCAACGACCGAATTGGAACGCCCCGAAGGATTCATGGCTCAGCTATATATCATTTCCGCGGGTGCAACGATAGTGCGGCAGGCACGAGGAACGCTGTTGGCTGTTCGCGGAAAGGGCAGTGCGCAACGGATCAGTGGGGTGCGGATTCCGGTTGCGGCGGCTCTTCGAACTGGCGCTTCACGCTCGGCAAACGGAAAAAGAAGATCCACCAGAGGCTGATTGGAAACAACGCAACCATCAAGGAAAGGGCCAGGAATTGCTTGAGCCTTTCCAGTTCGCTGACGAACCGTTCGGGAATGAAGAAGGTCTCATACGGACGAAAAGCAATCATATACAGGCAGAAACAAAGCGCCACGCTCGCCCACAGGAGCGCCGCCCTCCGCGCCCACTGCTTCAACTGAAACAGTCCGATGCCGGTCCGAATACCGGAAGCGATCAGGAACAGAGGTACAGAGAACAGGAGCAAAATAGTGAACGGATAGACTTGGTACAGGTGCTTACCGCCAGGGCCGGGATCAGCATTCATGACGCCAAGGAAAAAGCTTCCCCAGATATATAAGGCGGAGCTGCTGCCGAGGATCGCAAGAGCGGCGGCGCAAGTAACGCCGGCGGAACGTCGAGTAGAAGTCCAAACGGTTTCAGGCATGGCTGCAATCAAGAAGAGCATAAGGAGGAAAGAGTGAAAAGAGTACGGAGGAGGGAGATTTGTGCAAAACGGCACTTGACGTTCGCTTTCTTTTCGCCTAGAGTGTCTCCAGGTTGGGCAGGTCCAGCTACGGCAGAAGGTCGAATCCAGATGCCGCACGGCAAAATTGAAGCGGCAAGCCGCGGAGGCTACTTATGGCGCTGACAAAACGGCAGAAGGAAGTTCTCGACTACCTGGTTTCCTTCGAGACGAAACACGGTTACGCGCCGAGTTTTGAGGAAATCGGCAAGGGCCTGAAACTCACTTCGCTTGCCACCGTGCACAAACACATCAGCACGCTGGAGAAGAAAGGCTTCATCCGGCGAGGCTATAACCAGAGCCGCTCGATTGAAATTTTGCAATTGCCGAAAACCGTGAAGGACCAGGTGATCGAGCGCCGCATCCAGGAGCTTCCCCTTGTCGGTCGAATCGCCGCGGGCCGGCCGCTGGAAGCGGTGGAAGAGCGCGAAACGATTTCGCTTGGCGATTTTGCCCGGGGAGGCAACTCATTCGTGCTGCAGGTTAAAGGGAACTCCATGATAGAGGATCACATCATGGACGGGGATTTTGTGGTCTGCGAACAGACCCAGGTGGCGAACGCGGGAGACATCGTGGTGGCGCTGTTGGCGGGGGACGAGGCCACGCTGAAGCGTTTTTATCGCGAGGGTTCGGGAAAAGTGCGGCTGCAACCCGCCAATTCGGAGATGGCGCCTATTATGGTGGCGGCCGGGGACGTCAAGATTCAGGGAAGAGTCATCGGAGTGCTGCGCAAATACTAGGGTAATCTCCGGAGGGGAAGCCGGGGCCTTCTGAGCTACACTGAAGAAATGACGGTGATCATTTCGCTTCCCGGTGGAATTTCTTGAACGGCGGGGAGTGCAACAACAAATTCCCGCTCGGATTTCGCGCATGCGCCGCGGCATTCGCGCTGATTCTTTTTTTGCAGCTTCTTCTGCCGCCCCCGGGCTACGGCTACGCGGTGCTCGCGCATCAGGCGCTGATCGACACCACCTGGGAATCGCATGTTAAACCCCTCCTGAAAGCCCGATACCCCGACGCGACCGAAGCGGAATTGAGCTCCGCGCAGGCCTACGCTTATGGCGGTTCCATCATCCAGGACCTTGGTTACTATCCCCATGGGAGCGCGTTCTTCAGCGATCTGACGCATTACGTGCGCAGCGGCGATTTCGTGCTGGCGCTCCTGCGCGACGCTCAAAATGTATATGACTACGCGTTCGCTTTGGGGGCGCTTTCGCATTACGCAACGGACAACCAGGGGCATCGGCTGGCGACCAATCGTGCGGTTCCGATTCTGTATCCGAAACTGAAGAGCAAGTTCGGCGACGTCGTGACCTATGAGGATGACACGCTGGCCCACGTTAAAACGGAATTCGGCTTCGACGTGCTGCAAGTGGCCCAAGGGCAATATGCTCCTGAGAGTTACCACGATTTCATCGGGTTCGAGGTTTCCCGCCCATTGCTCGACCAGGCCTTTCAACAGGTTTACGGTGTCGAACTGGTGTCCGTGCTGGACGACGAGGAAAAGGCGCTGAACTCCTACCGCCGCGACGTCAGCAAACTGATCCCGGAGGCCACGCGCATCGCCTGGAGCCTGAAGAGCAAGGAAATCCGGGCGGATGAGCCCGGCGCCACGCACCGGAGATTTCTCTATAACCTTTCCCGCTCGGAGTATGAAAAGCAGTGGGGCAAGGATTACCAGCGCCCCAGCCGGAAGGAAAGATTTTATGCGTTTCTGTACAAGCTGCTGCCGAAGATTGGGCCGCTGAGAGTGCTGCAGTTGAAGACTCCTACGCCCGAAACGGAAAAGCTGTTCGAAGAG
This sequence comes from Candidatus Methylomirabilota bacterium, assembly GCA_035569815.1. Classification (GTDB taxonomy): domain Bacteria; phylum Acidobacteriota; class Terriglobia; order Acidiferrales; family UBA7541; genus Acidiferrum. Next base: position 3,037 of record DATMMG010000133.1, on the reverse strand, counting down.
AGCTTCAATGCCTCCGTCAAGGAATACGAGAAACTTCTGGCGGATGAGCGGCAAGGAACTCTGCAGCTTCCGAACCTGAATTTTGACGTTGGCAGCGAGACCTCTGGCGGCAAATACCGGCTGAATGACGATGCTCACGCGCAATTGCTGCACCGGCTGGCCGAGAACAAGTTCGGCTGTGTTTCGCCGGACTTGCGCCAGGAGCTGCTGGGGTTTTTTGGGAGCGTGGATGCTCCTTACGACGTCAAGAAAGACAAAAAGACCTGGGATCGGGTGCAGGCGGAACTGGAATCGCTGAAAGAAATGGAGCCAGTTGCCGCGTCCGTGCATCCAACTGACCAGGGGCTACCTGAGGGCGTGAAACACCGCTCCGACTAGGGTAGACTGCTAACTCCTTCGAGCGGAATAATCTCGAAGCATAGGACGCCCTTACTCGTGACCACAAAAATTCCCAGCCTTCTCCTGGTCGGCGCGCCCGATCCCGGACGTGATGCGCTTGGCCGGCTCCTGGCCAACGAAGGGTACGCGCTCACAACCTCCGATTCCAGCGCAGACGCCTTTCACAAATTGCAGAGCGCGCCGCCCGATATTTTGCTGCTTTCCGCCGCGGCGGGAAGCGGTTCGTGCAACGAAGCGATCGCCGTTGCGCGGTCGCACAGTGCGGATACCCGGATCGTCGTGTTGTCCCAGGGCAGCCCGGCGGACCGCGCCCGCGCTCTCGATCTTGGCGCGGACGACGTGGTAGCGATCCCCTGGACTGAAGGCGAACTGCTGGCGCGCATCCGCACACAATTGCGCCAAAAGGATACCGTCGAAAAGCTGGAAGCAAAGTCGCGCATTGCGGAAGAGAGCTTCGGCGTAGCGCAGACGGCGTTTCAGGCGCTGGCAGTCACGGAAAAAATGACGCGCGACGCCTTTTCGCTGGAGCGGATTCTGAAGATCGGTGTGATCGCCCTTTTCGGACTGGCGCTGATCATTTCCGGAGTTTTCTTTCTTTACTCGCATCGCGCGGATAAGGAAACCAAACGGGCGTACGGCGAAATTGCGCAGCTGGAACACAGTGTGCAAACCGAAGCACAGCTCCTGGCGTCCGCTCGGCGCTTGCGGGACGACCCCTCTAACGCCGACATGCTTCAGCAGAAAGAGCAGTTGCAGAAGCAAAGCGAGGAATTGAAGAAAAAGCTGGCTGCGCAGAATGACGGCGCTGCCACGGACCTGCGTCGCCAACTGGATGAAACCACCACCCGGCTTGCCAGGATCGAAGGCCAATCGCAGGCGGCGGAGAGCATCATTCGCTCTTATGCCCCGAGCGTCGGCCTTTTGCATGTCTCGGTGGCTTTCAACGACAAGACCTCCGGGCGGCGTTTGCGTTACGGCGGAACGGATAGCGATGGCACGCCGTTGAAAGACAGTGACGGCAATCCCGTCTATACCACGGAGGGGCGCGGCCCCGAAGTGCGCGCTGATTTTTTTGGCACCGGCTTCATCGTGGGTGACGGCAAAATCCTGACCAATCACCACGTGGTGCAGCCCTGGTGGCAAAACGACGAGCTTGCAGGGGCAATGAAACAGGGGCTGGAGCCGGCGATTGCGGAATTGACCGCGTATTTCCCGGGTGAGGCGAACGGCATCCCATTGAACATTTCGCAAATTTCCAAGGATGCGGACCTGGCCTTGCTCCACGGCGATCTTTCGGAGTTGCACCGGCCGATACTCAGACTCGATGCGAGCAAGGAAGCAGCGGTGAGCGGTGAGGAGCTGATCAGCGTGGGCTACGCAACGGGATTGGACGCTATTCTTGCGCGGGCCGGGGACGACATTGTGCAGCAGATCGTGAAAGCGAGCGCGGGCGACCCGAAGCTGGTGCTTGTCGAACTGGCGAAGCGCAAATTGATCCGGCCGCTGGTTACGCAGGGGCACGTGGGCGACGTTTTGCCGGACAAGATCGTGTATGACGCGCAAACGACTTCGGGCGGCTCCGGCGGGCCGCTGCTGAACCACGAGGGCGGAGTGATTGGAGTGACGTTCGCGATCGTGAAGGGATTTGGCGGGTCGAACTTCGGCGTGCCCATCCGCTATGCGATTCCTTTGGTGAAGCACTAGGGTTTGCGAGTTTTTCACCAGCCCATCAGAAATTCTTGTTCGCGCCATGAGAATTATCGCGCTGCGCATTTCTCCCGCTTGTGAAAGAATGTAAAATTCCGCATTGGATTATCGCCCGGTTAGATTGGTTCCCGTGAAGAAAAATCAACCCATTCGAAAATTGCTGGCCGCCAACCGCAGTGAAATCGCCATCCGCATCTTCCGCGCGGCGAATGAACTGGGGCTGCGGACCGTGGCGATCTATTCCCATGAGGACCGGCTGGCGCTGCACCGGTTCAAGGCGGATGAGGCGTATCAGGTTGGCGCCGGGAAAGGGCCGGTCGAAGCGTATCTGGATATTCCCGGAATTATCGCGATCGCCAAGGCGCATGACGTGGACGCGATTCATCCGGGTTACGGATTTTTGGCAGAGAACCCGGCGCTGGCCCGGGCTTGCGCCAAGGCTGGGCTGACGTTTGTGGGGCCCACGCCCGAACTGCTGGAACTGCTGGGCGACAAGACCGCGGCGCGGAGATTGGCCGCGCGGGCGGGCGTGCCGGTTTTGCCGGGAACGGAGAAATCCGTTTCTTCCGTTGGGGAAGCGAAGAAAATTGCCGGCGAGATTGGGTACCCGGTGATTGTGAAGGCGGCGATGGGCGGCGGCGGGCGCGGGATGCGCGTCGTTCATGACGAGGCACAGCTTGCGGCGCGGCTGGAAGAAGCGCAGGGCGAAGCGAAATCGGCGTTCGGCGACGCTTCCGTGTTCCTGGAAAAATATCTTCCGCGGGCGAAACATATTGAAGTGCAGATACTCGCCGATGAGCACGGCAATCTGCTTCACCTTTACGAACGAGACTGCTCCGTGCAGCGGAGGCACCAGAAGGTGGTTGAGGTGGCTCCGGCCGCCAATCTTCCGCAACACGTGCGGGAGGGGCTTTGCGCCGCGGCGGTGCAG
>DATMMG010000132.1:0-2451 GCA_035569815.1 Candidatus Methylomirabilota bacterium | reverse complement strand
GGGTATTCGGATTTTCGTTCCTGGCAGTGCGGCTGAGCACGATTCCCTACGCGCTGGGATCGGTGGCGCTTTGTTATTTGCTGGTGCGCCGGGCGGGATTAACGGCGAGGGCGTCGCTGTTTGTGACGCTATTGCTCGGGCTATCGCCGCTGTTCCTGCCGGTTGCGGTGAGCTACATGACGGACATCCCCGGTGTCTTTTTCACGTTTGCCTCGCTGTATTCATTTGCGCGCGCCGAGGAAATTGCCGGCGAACCGAAAAGTTACGGGTGGCTCGCGCTGGGTGCAGCCGCGGGGCTCATCGGAGGAACCGGGCGGCAGATTGTTTGGCTGGTGCCGCTGGTTGTTTTGCCGTATCTGGCGTGGGTAAGACGCAGGCACTGGTGGTTCCGGCTAAGCGCAGAAGTGGCGTGGGTCGCCGTGCTTGCAGGGGTAAACTACACGATGGCCTGGTTCAGACACCAGCCCTACACGGTGTTTCAGCCTTCCGTTTTCAGCGAGATGGTGTCAATGATCGAGAAACCGTTCCAGACAGCGGTGATCGCGGCGCGACTGAGTTTGCTGCTGGTCCTCCTCATCCTTCCGGCGGCTATTCCGCTGGTTTTTCGATCCGCGGAGGATACCTGGCGAGGACCACGGGGACGAAAGATACTGGTCGCCGCTCTTCTATTGGTGGTTCTGGCGGCGATTGCCATCCATCCTTCTTTGGCCTCAATCCCCTGGATTTCGAGCACTCTCAATTGGGAAGGAATCAACGGTTCGGCACCGTTGCCGGGGCGGCCAATTGTGCTCATTAGGCCGATCCGTGTGCTGGCAGCCGTCACGGTCTACTTTTCGGTTTGCATACTTGCTGGAGAGTTGTGGAATATCCGGAAAATGGGGCGGCGGATTTCGGAACTGGTGCTTAAGCCGTCGAGCAGCGATTTTTTGTTGGCGGCGATGTCTTTGTTCAGCGTCGTCTACTTTGCCCTGGTCCTTGTTCGAGGGGCGGACTTTGATATTTTCGACCGCTATCTGCTTCCGATCATGCCGTGGGCGGCCACAGTCACCCTGTTGTGGTTTGCAAAAGACAATCTCCGCGCAGAGGAAATCGGGCGAAGGGCGGCGCCTTATGCTTGGGCGCTATTGGGCGTGCTGGCCTTTTATGGGATCGCGAGCACGCAGGACCTCTGGGCGCTTGCGAAGGCACGCGTTGAGGCGACGGGAAAACTGGAAGCCGCGGGGGTACCCCGAACCGCGATTGACGCGGGGTTTGAGTACAACGCCTGGACAGAATTGATGACCCGCGGACATCTGAACTTCTACCGGGTGATCAATCCGCCCGACGCCTACCGCCCTGGATTCTCACAAACACCGAGTGTCGTTCCGGAGTACAGGCTTGAATATGAGCCAACACCGGAAACCGCGGCGACCAAGTTTGGCTCGGTGCCTTACAGCTCTCTGTTGCCGCCATTTCACAAACAGGTGAGCATTGACCGCGTGCTACCCACCGCGACGAGCGCTCGCTAGAGCTTATTTTGAGCCGGCGGTATGCAGGCGCTTGGAGTGGTCGGCGATGATCTGGCGGAGGATTTCGTCGAGGCCGATGGTGATGGACCAGTTGGGATAATGCGAGCGGAATTTGGCGAGATTCGAGATGTAGCAGATGTGGTCCCCGATGCGATTCTGATCCACGTATTTCCATTGCAGCTTCTTGCCGCTCATCTGTTCGATTTTGGCGATGGCCTCCAGCATGGAAACGCTGTTTTCACGGCCGCCCCCAAGGTTGTAGACCTCGCCCGGCCGCGGATTGGCCGCAAACTCTTCCACCGCGCGAACGACATCATAGCTGTGAATGTTGTCGCGGACCTGTTTACCCTTGTAGCCGAACACCGAGTAAGTGTTGCCGCTGAGCGCAACCTTTACCAGATAGGACAGAAAGCCGTGCAATTCGACGCCCGAATGGGAAGGGCCGGTGAGGCAACCGCCGCGGAAGACGCCGACCTTCATGCCAAAATAGCGGCCGTATTCCTGCGCCATCAGATCCGCGGAAGCTTTTGATGCACCGAAGAGCGAGTGGAGCGTGCGGTCGATGCGGCAATTTTCGTCGATGCCGTCGTAGTCCTCGGGCCGGGCGTACTCCCAGCGAGTTTCCAACTCTTTCAGCGGCACCTCATTCGGAGCATCGCCATAGACTTTATTGGTGCTGATAAAAACGAATACAGCTTCCGGACAATGGAGTCGCGTGGCTTCCAACAAATTCACGGTTCCGAGCGCGTTGACCTCGAAGTCGAGGATCGGGATGTCGCGAGCCTTGTCGTGGGAAGGTTGCGCGGCGCAATGAACAATCAGGTCGAACTTCTGCTTGCGGAAAAGTTCTTCGAGGGCGATGCGATCGCGAATGTCCGCGTTGAAGTGCGTGAAATTCCGGGTGACATTGCGAAGGCGTTCCAGGTTCCAGGCGGTGTCACCG
>DATMMG010000131.1:0-2726 GCA_035569815.1 Candidatus Methylomirabilota bacterium | reverse complement strand
GAGCAAGACTGAACGACCAAGTTGTTCGGGTCCATTTCAACAATTTCGTGCCGGCCGGCATCTGGGTGGCGCAGGTCTTTCAACTGAGTTCCCAGAACGGCAGGCATGGAATGTTCCGCTGCGACTCCTTTCCCAGCACGGTTCCGGAGCAGCGTATGGAATACCACGATAGGGTCCTGAAGTGCGCCGAATGTTCGGCTGAATTTGTCTTCACCGCCGGCGAGCAAATGTTTTTCGCCGACAAGGGCTTCAAGAACGAGCCCAAGCGGTGCAAGGCGTGCAAAGCGAACCGCTCGGCGGGTAATGGTTCTGGTTCATCTCCAAGCGTACAGCGAGTGGAAACCAAGACTGTTTGCTCGCAGTGCGGTAAGGAAACGACGGTCCCGTTCAAGCCCACACAAGGACGCCCGGTGTATTGCCGCGAATGTTTTCAACAGCGGCGAACGCTGGGGCCGACCGCGGCGACGGCATAGCAAGACGCCGTCTCGCGAGGGCTTGTAAGGTCTGGCGAGGTTCCCCAATATGCAGTGAGCCCGGGCGATTGACGGGCGACGCGGCAGAACTGGCCCGCTAAAGGGAACAGGTATTTTCAGAGGCTCTTCTCAGCGTGAAAACGCGGGGAAGGGCCTTTTTCTTTGCGGGCTGGCGTAGAAGGAGGCGCCTGGATCGCCCTCTTTTATTGCCCCGAAAAACATGGCGCAACTGAAGTGCGCCGCTACAAAATTACGACGGTCCGGCGGGACGCCGCTGTCAGCTTGGGCGCAACCTTATGCTGCTGCTTTTGAGATGGGAGTAGGCGCGATCTCGCGGAGGGCAGTGACGAGCGATTCGATTTCCTGTTGCGTGCCGATGCTGACCCTCAGGAAATTGGGCATAGAGGCGAATCGGCGTCCCACGATGATGTTGCGAGCGCGGAACTGGTCAATGAAGGGTTGGGCGTCGGAGCCCATATCAATCATGACGAAATTGGCCTGCGAGGGAATGAACGTGCGGGAATCCTTGGCGAGCTCGGCGCAGAGCCAGCGGCGCGTGTCGTTAATCCGCGTGCGGCACGAGGCGACGTAATCGCTATCGCCGAGACTGACCAGGGCGGCGGCGAGGACTGCGGCGTTGCCGTTATCCTGCGTGAGATGATTGTTGATCAGGGTGATCGGTTCTTTAGCACCGATGACATAGCCCAGGCGCATTCCGGCCATGCCGTAAATTTTAGAGAACGTGCGCGCAACGACCACATTCGGGTTCTTCGCTATGAATTCGGTGGCGCTCGCGTAGCGCGGATCGTCGGCGAAATCGTAATAGGCTTCGTCCACAAGTATCAGGGTGGCGGGCGGGACGGCTTGGATGAATGTGGCCATTTCGTCGCGGGTGACGATTGTGCCGGTGGGATTATTTGGATTGCAGACGTAGACTACACCGGTCTTTGAAGTACAGGCGGCAGCCATCCTGGGCAGATCGTGGCGATGGTCCGGGGTGAGAGGAATTTTCACGGGTTGTGCGTGCAAGGCACGGGCGTATTCGAGCACGGCTTCGAAGGTTGGCTCGGGGGCGACGACGTTCCGACTGGAGTCGAGGAAGGCGGCATCCACGCCGCGCAGAATTTCGGTGGAACCGCAGCCGAGAGCGATATTGTCGCGAGTCAGATTGAATTTCTGGGCGAGAGCATCCTTCACTTGAATATAGGTTTGATCGGGATAACGGTTGGCGATGTGTCCGCAAGTCGCTAGAGCTTCAAGCGTCTTGGGCGATGGGCCGTAGGGATTCTCATTGAAGTTCAGGCGAACGGCGCCCTCGGGAATCGGCCCGCGGCGCTGCGCATCGAATGGTTTCAGCAGCCGAGGGGTCGCAAAAGCCAGAGCAAGCGAGTGTCCGAAGAGGCGCGAGAAATCCCGGCGGGAAAAGATGTTGTGGGTCATGGGCGCTCCCGTGGCAAAATTCGCTCGGATAGTAACCTTCGCTGCAGGGTTAAACAAGGAGCGGATTGGCGCGGACATTTTGGAGTTCGGTGGCCTGCCGTCGCCTTGCGTTAGCGGGCGGGCATAGAATTTCCCGCTAGCGCTTCCCTTCGCGCGGCGGGCGACTCCGGGGTGGCGAGCCTCGCCTCGCGAAAGCGCGAGCAGGCTCCCGCACTCCATATGGGTCGGCGCGCTGATTCTGAGACTAGCCGCCATGCGTGGAGGCCGAGATGACTAAGGGAAAAAAAACAACGCGAACATCAAAGAGGAAGGGCACGGGGCGTGTAAACTCTGGCGCCGAAAATGACAAGGCACTGCGCGAGCATTTGGCAAAGGTTCTTACTTGGGGAGAAGCGCACGCGGATTGGAAGCAGGCGCTAGGGGGGCTAGCTCCGAGTCAGCGCGGGATACGGCCGGCGGGGTCGCCTTATTCAGCGTGGGAATTATTAGAGCACGCGCGGATCTCCCAAGAGGACATTCTGGACTTCTCAACGAATTCGCATTACGTACAGCGGAATTGGCCTGCGGAGTACTGGCCGAAGACAGTCGCGCCGCCGGATGATGCCGCGTGGGAAAAGAGCCTGAAAGAATTTGCGAAGGATACGCAGGCGATGGTGAAGTTGATTGAAGATTCGCGAACGGATTTGTTCGCCAAGATTCCGCACGGGACCGGCCAGACAATTCTGCGCCAGGCGTTGCTGCTCGCCGACCACAATGCCTATCACTTGGGACAATTCGTGCTGGTGCGGCGGCTGTTGGGAACATGGGACAAGA
>DATMMG010000130.1:0-25353 GCA_035569815.1 Candidatus Methylomirabilota bacterium | reverse complement strand
CCTTCCCGCCTCGGTCGCGCCGCAAATTCTATCGAAAGGTTTTCCTACCGTGAGTACTTCTGTTGGAAATAGCACTTTGGCTCCTACCACGATTAGCCGCGCCGGCAAGCGCGCTTTCAATTTCAATGCCGGGCCCGCCGCCCTGCCGCTACCCGTGCTGGAGCGCATCCGCGAGGAGCTGCTCGATTACCGTGGCACCGGCATGTCCGTCATGGAAATGTCCCACCGCTCGCCCGAATTTGAAGCCATCAACAACGCCGCCGAGCAGAACCTGCGCAAGCTGCTGGCGATCCCCGACGACTACGCGGTGATTTTCGTGCAGGGCGGCGGCAGCATGCAGTTCACCATGGCGCCGATGAACCTGGCGCTCGCTGGAAAGCCGGTGGACGTGCTGCACACCGGCGCTTGGACCGCAAAGGCGATCTCCGAACTTAAGAAAGGCGTGCTGCACAACATCGCCGCCTCCACCGAAGCCGCGAAATTCACCCGCGTGCCCCGCGCCGATGAGATCAAGCTTTCCGCCGACGCTTCCTACACGCACATCTGCACCAACAACACCATCGAAGGCACGCAGTATCACGCGCTGCCCGCCTCCGCCGCGCCGCTGGTGGCGGACATGTCTTCGGACATCGCTTCGCGCCCGGTGGACGTTTCCAAATTCGGGCTGATTTTCGCCGGCGCGCAGAAAAATCTGGGGCCCAGCGGCGTCACGCTGGTGATCGTGCGCAAGGATCTGGCCGAGCGCGCCGACAAGAACCTTCCCACCCTTCTGCAATACCGCACGCACATCAAGGAAAAGTCGCTGTATCACACGCCGCCGACGTTCGCGATTTACATCCTCGGCCTGGTGACCGAATGGATCGCCTCCGAAGGCGGCATCGCGGGAATCCAGAAGCGGAATGAAGCGAAGGCCAAGCTGCTCTACGACACGATCGAAGCGAGCGGCGGCTTCTACAGCTGCCCAGTGGAAAAGTCTTCGCGTTCCCTGATGAATGTGGTGTTTCGCGTAGGAGGTAGTTCCGCCCAGCCCGGAGATGAAAACGTCGAAAAAGAATTCGCCAAGCAGGCCGCAGCCGCGAACCTGGTCGGCACGCCGGGGCACCGCTCCGTCGGCGGCATGCGCATTTCGCTTTACAACGCGGTCGGCCTCGACGCTGTCGAGGCGCTGACCCATTACATGCGCGAATTCCACCGCGCGCGAGGCTGAGGATGACCAATTATTCGATCGCTCTCTTCTTTCACTTCGTCGGCCTCATTGCCCTCTTCGTCGGCTACGGCCTGGAGTGGATCGTCTCAGCATTCCTGCGCGGCGCCGCCACCACGGACCAGGCCCGCGCGTGGCTGCGCGTCTATCGCACGTCGCTTCCCGTTTCTGGCCCCGGCCTGCTGTTACTGATTTTAAGCGGCGGCTACCTGGCGCAGCTTTCCGGCGCCATGAAAAATGGGTGGCTCTCGGCTTCGTTCATCGCCATCTTCTTCGCGCTAGTCATTGGTTTCGTGCTTATCCTGCCGCGCATGAAGGCAATTCGCAGCGCCTTGCCCGAAGGCAGCGCCGCATTACCGGCAAACGCCGTTGCGCTTCTCCGCGCCCCGGGATTGCCCACGCTGATTCGCGTCCGCGCGATGCTCGCGCTCGGCATCGTCTATCTGATGACCGTGAAGCCTGACACTCTTGCGGCTTCCCTGCTCGCTCTCGTAGCGGCCGTCGTGCTCGGCCTGCTCGCCTCCGCCCACACCTTTGCCAAGCCAAAGACGGCGTGAGGGAGCGTCAACCTGTAGCTCAGGCCTTCGAGGCCTGAGGATTTTCATCGCCACGCCGCGATCCGGCCAACATCGGATGGCCGAGGGCGAGAAGCGGACCGAGAGGCCGCGAGCAAGCGCAGTGAAAACAGTTCAGAAAAACAAAGAGGGCGGGATTTCCCCCGCCCTTGTTTGCTTCCTGATCCCTGTTACCTGATCGCTGATCGCCACACAACGATCTTGCCAACGCTGCGGAAACCCTCACCCCTGAAGGAGTGAGCTACAAGATTCCCTCACGCCAGATCAAACAGCAGCACTTCCGCATCGTCAACGCCGGTCAATTCGAGCGACTTCTCCTGCGAGATTGCCGCGCCGTCGCCGGTGGCAAGCTTCGTGCCGTTCAGCGTCACGCTGCCGCGCGCCACCTGCACGTACGCGTGGCGTTCCGGTTGCAATGCGTGCTGCACGGATTCACCCGGCGCAAGCACTGTCGCGTAGAGTTCGTTGCCCTGGCGAATCTTCACGGAGCCGGCGCGGCCGTCCGGCGAAACCACCAGGCGCAACTTCCCGCGCTTCTCCCCGGCGCTGAAATGCTTCTGGTCGTAAGCCGGCGTGTAGCCGGTTTTGTCCGGGAACATCCAGATCTGGTACATGTGCACGGGAGTTTTGTCCGAGGCGTTGAACTCACTGTGCGCCACGCCCGTGCCCGCGCTCATATACTGCACGTCGCCGGGCTTGATCACCGAACCGTTGCCCATGCTGTCTTTATGCGCCAGTTCGCCGTCGAGAACATAGGTGACGATTTCCATGTCACGGTGGGGATGGGTGGGAAAACCGCCGCCACCGGCAATGCGGTCGTCGTTCATGACGCGGAGGGTACGGAACTCGACGCGCTCCGGATCGAAATATTCAGAAAAGGAAAAACTAAAGCGGGAATCCAACCAGCCGTGGTTGGCGTGCCCGCGGGTGTCGCTTTTGCGAATCTGAATCATGGCCAGCCTCCTTGACTTGCAGGGTGGATATTACGTGTTATCACAACTATTGTCAAGAGGGTAGTCCGCAACCCGTCGTTTTAACCCTATTCCCTTTCGATGCAACCCGTTGCAGTTTCACCGGAGAGCCGCGCCGGCACAGCTGTGGGCCGGCGGAACTGGCAGCGGTCCATTTCCCCGGTCTCGCGCTTTGGTGTAAAGTGATAGACATTGCGGCGGAACCTTCGCCGCTACCGGCGAGGTTATCCGTATGGACACGGCTCTTCCCACGACGCAACCCAAATCTTCCGAAACCGGCGCATCCCGCCGCGATACGGTAACCATCACCGACAACCGCACCGGCAAATCCTACGAACTCCCCATCACGCACGAGACCATCAAGGCGATGGACCTCCGGCAGATCAAGGTGCATCCCGAAGACTTCGGGATGATCAGCTACGACCCGGCCTACAACAACACGGCTTCGTGCATCAGCCGGATCACTTACATCGACGGTGACAAGGGGATCCTGCGCTACCGGGGCTATTCGATTGAAGAGCTGGCGGAAAAATCGACGTACCTCGAAACGGCGTATTTGCTGTTGCGCGGCGAACTGCCGACGGCGGCGCAACTGAAAGACTGGCAATACAACGTCACGCATCACACGTTCATTCACGAGAGCATCAAGAAGTTCCTGGACGGATTTCACTACGACGCGCACCCGATGGGCATGGTGATTTCGACGATTGCGGCGCTTTCGACTTTTTACAACGACGCGAAAGAGATATTCAACGAAGATTCGCGGAGAAAACAGACGTACCGGCTGGTCGGGAAGATGCCGACGATCGCGGCATTCGCGTACCGACACACGCTGGGGATGCCGTACGTTTATCCGGACAACGACCTAAGCTACCCGGGGAACTTCCTGAACATGCTGTTCCGCACCAGCGAGACGCGCTACCGGCCGAACCCGACGCTGGAGCGGGCGCTGGACATTTTGTTTATCCTGCACGCCGACCACGAACAAAACTGCTCGACGAACACGGTTCGCGGCGTGGGCAGTTCGCATGTTGATCCGTATTCGGCCACGGCGGCGGCGATTGCGGCACTTTACGGGCCGCTGCACGGCGGGGCGAACGAAGAAGTGGTGCGCATGCTGCACGAGATCGGATCGGTGCAGAAGGTGCCGGAGTTCATCAAGAGGGTGAAGGCGGGCGAGACGAAGCTGATGGGCTTCGGGCATCGCGTGTACAAGAATTATGATCCGCGCGCGCGCATCATCAAGCGCGTGGCTTACGAAGTGTTCGACCTGATGGGGAAGAACCCGCTGCTGGAAATCGCGCTGGAGTGCGAGCGTATCGCGCTGGAAGACGAATATTTCGTGAAGCGCAAGTTGTATCCCAACGTGGATTTTTATACCGGGCTGATTTACCAGTCGATGGGATTCCCGATGACGATGTTCCCCGTGCTGTTCGCGATTCCGCGGATGTCCGGGTGGATTTCGCAGTGGGAAGAACTGCTGCTGGATGCGGAGCAGAAAATCGCGCGGCCGCGGCAGGTTTATCTGGGTTACGATACGCGGAGCTACGCGCCGATCGAACAGCGATCGTAGTCCGTGGCCTGTGGCCCGTGTTCCCCGGCCCGATGAAACAAAAAACCCGACTAGCAGCCAAGGCAGTTGCGGTCGGTGTTTCCTTTCATGAAGGTTCATAAATTCACACTTCCCTGCGGCTGAGTAGCCTTTTTGCATACGCGCGGGAGGCTAGCCACTCGACTTTCCGGGACCGCGCGGTATAGTCGATTAGAAGAGGTCTTATGGGTCAGTCGCCGAATACTCCAGGACATCCAGGGCCCCGCCGCCGCAGCCAACGCGTTTTGATGCAAGTACCCGTGCGAATTTGGGGAAACGACGCGCAGGGCAAAAAATTCGAGGAAGCAACCGCGACGCTTGCGATCAACGCGCATGGTGCGCTGGTGATGATGCAGGCGCGGGTCACCAGTGGCAGCAAAGTCCAATTGCAGCACAATCTCACCAAGGAAGAGCAGGAGTGCCATGTGGCGTTCCTTGGGCCGGTACGCGCGGGCAAAGCGGAAGTGGGGCTGGAATTTTCCGATGCGCGGCCGAGTTTCTGGCGAGTGGCGTTTCCGCCGGAAGATTGGTCGCCGAAGCATCCCGAAGCGCGGACCATGCTGTCCACGAATCCGATCACGCAAGGCAAGAAGTAGACCCGTTTCCTCCTTAAGACCCCTTTGGTATCCTGAGGCTCTCCAAGTTTTTTCCTGAACTGCTAGACTCTCCGCATGCGCTATGTCTTCCTTTTGGTGGTTTTATTTTCCTTCGATAACCCTTGGTGGGCGGTGCAGGAGAGTGGTGTTGACTCCAATCTGCGGGGCATATCCGTCGTGTCAGCGTCCGCCAACGGCGAGGTGACCATCTGGGCGAGCGGTTCGAAGGGCGTCGTGGTGCGCTCGGCGGATTCCGGAAAAACGTGGCGGAGGTTGCGCATTCCGGAAGCGGAATCGCTGGATTTTCGAGGAGTACAGGCGTTTAGCGCGAGGACAGCTTTCCTGATGTCCAGCGGCGAAGGCGCGCAATCGCGAATCTACAAGACCACGGATGGCGGAGAGAGCTGGAAACTTCAATTCCAGGGCGAGCAAAAAGAATTTTTCCTTGATGCTCTGATCTGCAGCGACGAAAAGCACTGCGCGGCGCTAAGCGATCCGGTGGACGGCACATTTGTGATCCTCACAAATGTGGACGGCGAACATTGGACGGAACTGCCGCACGAGAATATGCCTGCGGCCTTGCCCAAAGAAGGTGCCTTCGCCGCCAGCAATTCAGCGCTCTGCCTGGATGGGAAGGACATCTATTTTGGAACAGGTGGCCCGGCCGCGCGCGTTTTTGCGTCGCATGATTTTGGCAAGACCTGGACGGTGGTGGAGACGCTGATAGTCAGTGGCAATGCGTCCTCGGGGATTTTTTCGCTTTTCTGCGATGAGAGGACCATCGTCGCGGTTGGCGGGGATTATCAGGATCCGGGGCGCGCCTACAAGAATGCAGCGGTATCCAAAGATGGAGGGAAAACCTGGGTGCTTGCGACGCAACTGCCCGGCGGGTATCGCTCGGCGGTCGGAAAATACAATGGTGGATTTGTGGCGGTCGGGCCTACTGGAACAGAGATGAGTGCGGACGGCTTGAACTGGAATTCCATCGGCAAGTTGAATTTCAACGCTTACTCGTTTCCCGCGGCCGGGGGCGCGGCCTGGGCAGTGGGGCCGCATGGTGCCGTGGCCAAGTTTCTGGATCAGACGAAATATTAGATTTGAGGGGTAACGGCGGGCGTGGAATTCCCTGCGTCGAAACTGGGCCAAAGTTCGAGTTGAGTGGCCCCGCGAAAACCGTAAAAGCGGTGGCAGAGCCACCGCACTCCAAAGTAAGAGCGGCTCAACAGAAATCAGGGTGCGTTACGGGTGGACTGCTGCGCGTTGGCGTGGACGCCGGCGGACGCGAATTCGAACCGGATGAGCCAGACGCTGGGGATTCCGTGGCCCCCAGCTTCGGCGCCGGAGAATTGCCACTGGCGGGCGGCCTTTTCGGCTTGGGTGGCAAAATATTTACTGGGACCCGGCGAGTCGAACTCCGAGCCGATTACATTCCCCGCCGCATCCACCTGAACTTTCACCGTCACATGGAAGCTGCCGTGAATTGTGTTGAGCGCCTTTTGCGGCGGCTTCGGCAGGACTTCATTCAGCACCTCGCCGCGGCCGACAACTTCGCCAGTCGTTTTCGTGCGTGGAGTTGGGGCTGGATCGGCCCGCAAAACCGCAGGGGCGGGAGCGGTCGAAGCGCTTTCAACGGACCGTTTCATTTTGTTCGGCGTTTCATTCCTGGCGGCTTTCCCGGGCGCTTCTGCAGCGGGGGCGGCTGCCAGGGGTTGGGAATTACCCGTATCCGAGGGGTTTGCGACAGCAGGCTGTTCATTGGTCACCGAAGCGGAAGTGGAAGAAGGCTGGCTGTGAAAGTTGAAAAGCCTCGGGATGGCGAAGATGAGTCCGGCAAAAACGGCAGCGCCGAGAAGAACGGGTACAAGGTAATCAAACAGCGAGAGATTTCCGCGCTTCGCGGGCAGCGGCACGCGCCGTGCCGGAATTTCCGCAACGACGGCGGGCATTTTCGCCAGAGGCACCGCGGGTTCGCTCGATAGGGGGACGCTCAGCGGAGAGACATTCGCGATTGCTTCCGCATCCGGCTCCACAGGAGCGATTGAAGGCGCGGTCGCTACAGCCGCGGCGGCAGCCAGGGGAGCGGGGTTGAGGCGTGCGGCGATTTCGGCGACGCTCCAGCGGTGGTTCGGATCGCGGCGCAGAGCATGCTTTGCAATCACGAGAAAGAGGTCGGGGAGGTCGCGAGGGACCGCCGGATCCGTCGATGGCTCGGACGAAAATACCGGCGGATGTTGCGTCAAGGCTTCGACAAGCGTGACGCCCAGCGACCAGACGTCTTCCTTGGGAGAAACGGGTGCGGATTGCATTTCGGGAGCATCGAAGATGTCGCGGCCACGAAGAATCTGGCGTTTTTCGCCGATGGGAAAGATCGATTCGCTCGAAAGTTTCAGACGGTCGTGCGTGGCGAGAATGTTCGAAGGTTTCACATGGCCGTGGACCAAGCCCTTGCCGTGAAGGTAGACGAGCACGTCGAGAGCCGGGTCCAGGACATCGCGCACTTCTTCGGCGGTAAGCGCGCGCTGCGGCAAAATCTCGCCGAGGTTTTCCTCGGCAAATTCCAGGACCGCATAAATGAATTGCAGGTCATCCAGGCGGCAGTGGCCGACATCGAAAATGGTAAGCAAGTTGGGATGGTTGAGATGAGCGGCGCGCTTCCACAGGCCGAGCTGCACTTCGGCAGCGGGCGACCCGGCAGCAATCAGTTTGAGCACCGCTTTTTGGCCCGGGGGATTCGCGAGTTCTGTCAGAAAAACGGCGCTGAATTCCGTGCCGGAGAGACATTGACCCAGGACGAATTTGCCGTCGACAGGCTGGCCTTCCCATCTTTTCCATTGCTCGGTCATAACGCACCCCACGCGAAGTGATTTCGAGATCCGCAAAGCCAGGCGGGGAGTTTACCTCCCGTTGCCTGTATGGGAGAAGCACCAAAGCGTCTGGGTCTGGGCTACGCCGGGAAAGACCGAGGGTAGCAGGCGCCGGGGGCTGGGCGCTTGTCGCCCCCATCTTCGCATAGGAGCGCGCCGAAGCAACAGGGTACCTGTTGCTGATTAGGAACCGGCGGGGGTACGCGGCAGGAAGAGCTGGGCGGCAAGGGCGATAAGCGCTGGAAAGCAGACCAGGACATAGCGAGGTTCGGGAGTCTCGAGAGTAGTGAGAAAGGCGGTGCGCAGAAGTATGTAGAGGAAGAAAAGGGACAGGGCAGTGCAGGCGGAGGAGGAGCGGCGCAAGCGGAAAGCACCGCACAAGGCGAGAGCCACATAGAGAATGTTGAGGGAGAAAAGGAAGATGGTGACGCGCTGGTCGACAGGATCCTCCTGCCTCATGTACATGAGGGGGAACACGTTACCAGAGACCGGAACGAGTTCGATGCGCGGGGTAAACCAGATGCGGACCGCGCGGCGCAACGGCAGGAAGAGGTAGGTGCGCAGAGGATGGCGAGTTGTACGTTCGCGCGCGAGTTGCGCGAAGACGGCGTCCTCTTCCGGAGTAAGGGTGAGCGCGTCATTGTAGGTGTCGAGTACGGCGGAGGCACGATCGCGTTCCTCGGGAGTGTCAAAGGCAGCGGGAGGAATGTCACTTAGATGAATCTCTTCATCGTTCAATTTCCAGGAAACCAGATAGCAATCGCGAACACGATAGAGCCAGGTACGCTCCCAAGCCATGAATCCTTTGGGATCGAGTTCACCGGGGAGCATGGCATCTTTGGGAGTGAGGGGTTGAAATTCATGGAGGGTGACGGCGTTTCGGATGGTCCAGGGGATAAGGGGCAGGGCGGCAGCGAAGCACATCAGGGCGACGGTATGGAGGAGGCGCTTGGATTCACCGCGGCGGAAAAGCACGACGGCCAGGATAAGGAATGCGGTGATGAGGAGGAGCGGGGCTTCGGGGCGGAAGAGAGTGCCGAGGCCGACGGTAAAGCCGGCAAGCGCAGTGGCCAACCAAAACATGCGGCCATTTAGGAGCCACGGCCCGAGAGAGGAAACGCCGGAGGCGCTGGCGATGACGGGCACGAGAAACAACAGGGAGAGGGCGGTGAGAAAAATGGCCCAGACTTCTGTTAATGGAACGGCGGTATAGTTCGCTGTGAACGGGCAAATAGCGGCGAGCCAAAGGCCGGCGAGAAATGCGCGGCGAGTGGATGCCTCTTGATTCCACAGGAGAGCCAGCAGAGCGGCGAGGGCGCCGACCAGCAAGCAGGTGGATAGATCCACGAAGGCCTGCGCGAGGAGAACGGCGCGGCGCGCGGCTTCGCCCGTTTGCCCGGTGATTGCGTAAACGATGGCGAGAAACGCGGGATACCCAGGCATGCGGATGTCCACGGAGACAGGCTGACCGCCAACGTCCATGGCGTATTTGGCGTGTTTGAGCCAGTTGGTGGCAAGCTGGTCGTAAATAACGGTGTCGCCGGCGCCGGCGGGAAACTTCAACACAAAAAAGAGGCGCAGGGCGGCACCGGTGACGATTGGCAAAACTGGGCTCGAGAAAACTCGCTTCATCCGTACTTTGCATCTTACAATACGGGAGAGATTGTTCCACCCAACGGAGTGATTCTGGCCAGTAAGGCGACCCCACCCCCGCCTGAGGGCAACGACGGTTCATGAAAGAACGAAAACCGATCTTTTACGACTCAGAGAAAGTCCGCTGGCGGCGCACCCGCCGCATCATGGAAATCAGCGGCGCGATGCTGACGCTGCTGCTGGTGTATTTCTTTCTAACCATCGCCGGGAGCGTGGAGCTGCCGGCGGCGCTGTTGCCGGACACGCGGCCCATCTATCATTCGGTGAAAAAGAAGCTGTTGAAGCCAGTGGTGTTTCGCGAAGGGCGCCACAAGCGCGTGGCGAACATCGGCCAGATTCCGGCGAAGTATGACCCGCTGCGAGCGGCATTTTTTGTAAGCTGGGATCCCAACAGCCTGGCCTCGTTGAAAAAACACTACAAAGACATCGACTTGCTGATGCCGGAGCAGCTGCACGCGGTGACGGCGGACGGGGCGATTACCGTTGTGGACTACGAGCGGAACCAGACGGTTAAGGCCTCGCCCGGCGAAGCGCTCTCCAGGCTGCAGCAGGACAAGCTGCACCAGTGGATGCGTTCCCTGAATCCTCCCGTGGAACTTCCCATGATGGGCCTGCTGAACAATTATGACGGCGCAGTGTGGCGAGTGAAGGAGATGGAGGAGTTGCTGGCGAATCCGGCGGCACGAAGCCGGCTGATCACGGACGTGACGCAATACGCGGTGGCCGCGAAGCAGGCGGGCATCGTGGTGGACTTCGAGGAAGTCCCCGACGAGAGCCAAGATAATTTCCAGAAGTTCATCGGGCAGTTTGCACCCGCATTGCATGCCGTGGGACTGAAGCTGATGATTGCCCTGCCGGCGCGAGATGACTCCTACGATTACGAATTTTTCGGCAAGGAGACCGACGCGATCATCCTGATGAATTATGACCAGCACTGGCTGACGTCTCCGCCGGGGCCGATTGCGGCGCAGGACTGGTTCGCGGAGAACCTGCGGCAGGTGCTGGAAGTGGTGCCGGCGCAAAAGATCGTGGTGGGGATCGCCAACTATGCGTACGACTGGACGGAAACTTCGAAGAAGGAAAAGCCGCACTCGGAGGAGTTCAGCATCCAGGAAGCGCTGCTGCACGCCTATGAGTCGGAAAGCGAAATGGAGTTCGATCCGGCTTCGCTGAATCCGCACTATTCGTATTCGGACGAGCAGAACCATACGCACCAGGTGTGGCTGCTGGATGCGGTGACGGCGTACAACGAATTGCGGGCGAGCGAACGGCTGGGCGTGCAGGGCACGGCGTTGTGGAGGCTGGGATCATCGGACTCGTCGTTGTGGCCAGTATGGGACGCGACGCACCCGGACGATACGATTCGCGCGAAACTGGCGGACCTGCCGCCAGGGCCGGACTTAATTCTAGAAGGAGATGGTGACATCTGGCACATTGCCGACGTGCCGAAGCAGGGCAGCCGCAGCATTACCTACGATCCGGTTACGGAGCTGATAACGGACGAAAAGTATGAGGCGTATCCGCTTTCCTACGACATTGACCAGATCGGGGGGGCAAAAAACAAGGTTGTGTTGTCGTTTGACGACGGGCCGGACCGGCGATGGACGCCCAGGATTTTGGACATCCTGAAAGCAAAGCACGTACCCGGAATATTTTTCGTGATCGGGGACCAGGCGAACCGCGCGCCGGACCTGTTGAAGCGGGAATACAACGAGGGCCACGAGATCGGGAACCACACGTGGACGCACCCCCAGTTCGATGAAATTTCGCGGACGCAACTGAAGTGGGAACTGAACCTGACGCAGCGGCTGATCGAAAGCACGCTGGGAGTAAAGTCGCTCTTTTTCCGGCCGCCATACGGCATCGATCACCAGCCTGAATACGCCGAGGAAGTGGCGCAACTTCCCTACCCGCAGGAATTGGGCTACATCATCGTCGGGCAGAGAATCGATCCCGACGACTGGCGAATGACGGAAGAGAAGCTGCAACGCCCGGCGCAGGAAATTGCGGACGACGTGATGCAGCACGCCAGGAACGGAAACGTCGTGCTGCTGCACGACGGTGGTGGGGAGCGCGAGCAAACGGTTGCGGCTCTGCCGCTGATCATTGACGGGTTGAGAGCGAAAGGTTATCAGTTCGTGTCGGTGGCGGATTTGCTGGGAAAAACGAGGGCGAACCTGATGCTGCCGCTGACGTTCCGTGAACGGCTGGCAGCCCAGGCGGACGGATTTATCTTCAGCATATTTCAGTGGTCGCGGTTCGCCATCGCAACGGTATTTATCCTGGGAATTGTGTTGGTGAGCGGACGCGCGCTGATTATCGGGATTTTGGCGATCATTGAGAAATTGCGGCCTGACAATGCGAAGCTTCCAGAGCCTCCCCCAGGAGTGACGGTATTGATCCCGGCGCACAACGAAGAGAGCGTGATCGTGCAGACGGTGGAATCGGTGCTGCTCTCGGATCTGAACGACCTGCAGGTGATTGTGGTGGACGATGGATCGTCGGACCGGACGCTGGAACTGCTGGAGAGCAATTTCGGAAAAAATGACCGAGTGCAGATTCTTCACCAGGTGAACCGGGGGAAGGCGGCGGCGCTGAACAACGCGCTCACGCAGGCGAAAACTGAGTTCGTGGTGACGATTGACGCGGATACCGAGATTGAGCCGGATGCCATCCGCAAATTGTTGCGGCATTTTTCTGATCCGAAGGTGGGCGCGGTGGCGGGAAACGTGAAGGTGGGCAACCGTTCGCGCTGGCTGACTCGCTGGCAGGCGCTGGAATACATCACCAGCCAGAACATGGAGAAGCGCGCGTTTGATTTGTTGAATTGCATCACGGTGGTGCCAGGAGCCCTGGGCGCGTGGCGAAGAGAAGCGATTGAAGCGGCCGGGGGGATCACGGCGGACACAGTGGCGGAAGACGCGGACCTGACGATCGCCATCCGGCGGCTGGGATGGCGAGTAACTTACGACGAAGAGGCGATTGCGTGGACGGAAGCGCCGGAAACGCCGGGGCAGCTGATCCGGCAGAGATTCCGGTGGACGTTTGGGACGCTGCAATCGTTCTGGAAGCACAACGACACGTTGTTCCGACCGAAGTACGGGACGCTGGGCTTCGTGGCGCTGCCGAACATTTTTGTATTTCAAATTTTGCTGCCGCTGGTGTCGCCGGTGCTGGACCTGCTGTTCCTGGGGAGCCTGGTGCTTTGGGGACTGGCCGGGCTGCACATCACCCAGATACCGCACTTGTGGACGACGGACGACGTGCAGCGTTCGGTGGTGTTTTTCCTGGGATTCCTGCTGATTGACGTGCTGACCTGCGTGATTGCGTTCGCGCTGGAAAGGCACGAGGATTGGACGCTGCTGATTCCGGTGCTGCTGCAAAGATTTTATTACCGGCAGTTGATGTACATCGTGCTGTTCCGCTCGGTGAAGGAAGCCGTGAGCGGGCGGCCGGTGGGGTGGAAGGGCGTGGAGAAAGAACCGCCCGCGCTGGAGCCGGCGACGCTGTAATTGGTTGCGTGAATTGCAGCATAGATTGCCATTTGTGATTCCCTAGACAATTCGATTCTGGTTCTCCTTAGGTCGAGGTCCTAAACCTATTGTTTTCGGATGAATTCAGGGCGACAGGCGGGGGAGAAGGCGGCCGGCGAGCTGCGGCGATTAGCTGAAGTCTGTGTCAAAGCTGCCACCCTGCTGTAGCTCCTTTACAACTTTTTACAAACCTTTGCGTTGGCTTGACACATCGGTTCTGGCGGTTCTTTATAGTTTTGCCCTGGTGAGAACAAGTGCCCCACCGGGCGAGGATTCGAATGTTCAAGAAATGGCGATTGACGGACCGCACGCGAACGCTCCTGACACTGGAGCTGGCCATTGTGATTCCGGCGGCAGCCTTAATGGGTTTCAGCATCTGGAACCTGAAGCATATCCAGCGGTCTGGGGGGGTGGAAGCGGCCTTCCAACGCGACTTTTCTCACGTGCTGATGATTGCCGAGAAGAAATCCTGGCACAAGGCCAACGATTTGGTCATGCCTGTTCGAAACAAGTTTCCTAACGCCGACGAGGATCGCGCCAAAATCAAGGCCAAGCTCGAGCAAATACTGACGGAACATCCCGAATTCGCGTATGCGTTCCTGTACGACAAAAAGAGCAACCTGTTTGTGAGCCGGGTGCAGCCGGGACGCGACTGGGATTCGGGTTTCTACGCGCGTGCTCAGGAGTCCATCAACATGGCACAGTCGTGGATTCCCTTGGAGGCCCCTCAGATGGCCGCGAAGGTTCACCTGATGATGGAGAAGGAAGACGAGCCAGTGCTGTTCGAAGGCGGCTGGGCGTTAAACGATAATCAGCGCACCTATTATAACCTGGCTTACTTTATCCCCCTTGACGTGCCGAAAGATCGCGTGGAGCTTGGCTTCGTCTCGTTTGATGAAGACTATCTCCGCAAGACGTTTTTGCCCGCGATGATGAAGGATGTCTTGACCAGCAGGAGCAATGTTTTGCAGCTCGAAGAGAATCCACCGGTCATGATGATTCATCCGTCGAAGGATTCGACCCCCTGGGTGGCCTCTGCAAATTGGGATGGTGGCACTCCGGAAGCAGAGCGCAACTTTGAATATGTTTTCCCCGGTTTAAGTGCAGCGATCAAATACCAAGGCACAACAGTCGCAGATTTGGGGTCGAAGTTCCTTCGATATAACTACATCGTCCTTGCGGCACTCTCTGTGCTGATGGTCGGCGGAATCTTGCTGACCTATCGCAACGTCTCCAGGGAAATGACACTGGCGAGAGTGAAGTCCGACTTTGTCGCCAACGTCTCGCACGAATTGCGAACGCCGCTGGCTCTGATTCGGCTCTATGCCGAGACACTGGAGCTGGGGAGGCTGAAGGACAAGGAGAAGTACCAGGAGTATTTTCGCATTATCCGGGAAGAGAGCGAACGTCTGACGGCGCTTATCAACAACATCCTGGATTTTTCCCGAATCGAGGCCGGACGAAAGGAATACGAGTTCCAGGAAACCAACCTGGCTGAACTGGTGCATTCGACCCTAGAGTCGTATCGCTTCCAAATCCAGCAAAACGGCTTTGCGTTCGAGGAGAACATCTCGCCCGATATTCCACCGGTGAAGGTGGATCGCGAGGCGATCGCCCGATCGCTACTCAATCTGGTGAACAATGCACTGAAGTACTCCAAGGATAAGAAGTTCATCGGCGTAAGTCTGTACCGCTCGAACAGGTCCATAAACCTGGAAGTCCGGGACAGGGGCATTGGCATCCCGCCCAACGAGCAGGAAAAAATCTTCGAGAAGTTTTACCGGTGTGGAGACCCGCTGGTCCACAACGTGAAGGGATCGGGATTGGGCCTCTCCCTCGTCCGGCACATCGCGCGGGCGCACGGCGGGGATGTCCTGGTGGAGAGTGAACCCGAGAAAGGCAGCAAATTCACGATCGCGTTGCCGTTCGGCCCTACTTCACAAACGGGAAGCGCAACTGCATAAGGGAGACGGAATGAGTCCAGTGAAGATTCTGATTGTCGAGGACGAGCCGAACATGGTCGCCGGATTGCGCGATAACTTCGAGTTCGAGGGGTTTCAAGTGCTAACGGCGCTCGATGGCGTCGAGGGACTTGAACGGGCGCTGAAGGATTCACCGGATTTGATCGTACTCGACGTGATGATGCCGCGCATGAGCGGGCTGGATGTATGCAAGCAGCTGAAGGCCAAACGCCCCTCAATTCCCATCATCATGCTTACGGCGCGGGGCCAGGAAGTAGACAAGGTCGTCGGCCTGGAACTTGGCGCCGATGATTACGTCACCAAGCCTTTCTCGATCCGGGAACTACTGGCTCGCGTGAAAGCCGTTTTACGCCGGGCACAGGCACTCCCGAAAGAGCAGGACCGCTACACCTTCGGGGATGTAGACGTGAATTTGCGGAGCTACCAGGTGCTGCGTGGCGGTAACCCGGTGGAGTTTTCGAGTAAGGAATTTGAGCTTCTGAAGCATTTTCTATGTCACTCCGGGGAGACGCTGAGCCGCGAGCGGCTGCTCGACGAGGTTTGGGGGTATGAGAACTTCCCGACCACACGGACGGTGGATGCTCATATCGTGAGGATCCGGCAGAAACTCGAACCCTTTCCGGAGCAGCCGCGATTTTTTCTGACCGTGCATGGAGTGGGCTACAAATTCGTAGGATGAAATGAACATGATCACCCCAAGCATAGAAACACAGAACGCAACGCGAAAGGTGCCCGGGAAGCGCCCGGCGCCAGAGGCGAGGCGCGGGGCGGATGGGCAGGCACGCAAGCAGGCGACGGCTCCAACTGCAACCGACTTCACGGAGGGCACCCCATCACTGAGAGACGAGCTCGATAGCCTGCGCCGCGAGCACGCAAGGCTGCAACAGGCCATCTACGAGGCGGCCCAGATCCAACGGCGGCTTTGCTCCCCACGCGAACTCGTTTGGGGCGAGTTCGAAATCGCCGGTGAAATTTTCCCCGTGCGCCATCTGTCCGGAGATTTTTTCAAGGTGATGAAACTCGGCTCCGTGCTTGGGATAACCGTAGGCGACATCGCGGGCAAAGGTTTATCGGCGGGAATTTGGCAAGCCCATCTGATGGACTTGATCCAGCGCAATGCGCAATCTTACCAACTTTCAGCTGACGTGGTCGCCGCGGTTAATCGCGAGCTATGCCAGGATCAGAATGAACCGCCGATCGCGGGGCTATTTTTTGCCAGACTCGATCCGGAGCGCGGTGAACTTGTTTACTGCAACGCTGGCTTGCCGCCTCCGCTGCTTTTGCGGCGCAACAAGTCGGTGGAACGGCTCGAAGAAGGCGGCCCGATGCTGGGCGCACTGCAAGAAGCGACGTACAAATCGGGGAGTGTTTGCCTGAATCGAGGCGAAATACTGTTGGCTTATTCTGACGGCCTTACGGAATGCCGGAATTCCCTGGACGAAGAGTTTGAGGTGGAGAGGCTGACGGCCTCGGCGAAGGCAATCGGAGGGGCGACGGCGAACCAGATTCTGTTCTCGACGCTTGGAGCCGTGCTCGATTTCGCCGACACGTGCTCGCCTGAGGATGATTTGACCCTACTGGTTGTCCGCCACAGCGAAACTTTAGCGCCACAGCAGTCTGACGCGAGCAGGCAGCAGAGCGCGAGGCAGCGCCGCCGCACGAGTTCCGATCCTCGACCGAGGCAAGCAACGAAGAAAGCGGAAACTAGTACGGTCCGCTAGACAAAGCTAACACCGAGCTCGGCCAGTTGAAGCGGGCGAGCCCGGAGCTGTTGGTGTGTCCAAGTCAGGAGAAAGGGACAAGAGATGGCTACAAAATCTGCTTTGATGATTATGGGAAATGCGGCGTTTGGCGTGACCCGGAATCCGGCGCCGTCGATCTGCCCCGAGGTGTTCGGCACAATTTATTCAGCTCACTATCGGTACGTTTTGGGAATTTGCCGGCGGTTTTTCCGGCAACCGGAGGACGCCGAGGATGCGGCGGCCGAGGTCTTTTTGAAGCTTTATAGAGTTTTGCACCAAAAAGACGAGAGGCTGCCTTTTCGCCCGTGGGTCGCGCAAGTGGCGTGGAGGCACTGCATTGACAAAATGCGGCGGCAAACACGCGAAAGGAGGTTTTCCCAAGAGGACCCTGATTTTGAGCGTATTCCCGATCGTTCCATTTCTTCGCCCCTGTCCCAACTCTTACGCAAAGACGAACACCGCCAGTTCCGGGAACAGTTAATTCGCCTGCCGGAGCGATACAGAGCTCCGCTCATCCTGCTCTACTACAAGCGGATGAGCTATTCCGAGATCGCTCGCGTGCTGAACACGCGCCTTCCCACGCTCAGGACGATGATTTTTCGGGCCAGAGTCCGCCTGCGCCGCAATTTGCGCCCCGAGCGGCCTGGGAACAATTAGCCAGCTCGACGCGAACACTCGCGGCGTTTCAACGACTATCGGCAATTGATCTATATCGTGCTGTTCCACTCGGAGAAGGAAAAGGGTCGGCGGAAAATCCGCCGGCACTTATTGTTGAGGTTCCGAGACCCGCGGGGATCCGAGATTGCCGACACGGTACGCTAGTTCCGGCGAAGTGGCCTGCCCGCTGCGTTGGACGGTGTAGTTGAGTTCGCAAAAGCGGCCGACGGGCGGCTGTGCTTCAGAAAGAACCGAGCTTGGCTACCTGAAGGTAGCCGCTACGGAGAGCGGATCAGTGGGAGGAGTGAGTCTGCGCGGGGGAATTTTGCGGGGGCGGGAAGAAGAAGTCGCGGGGAGTGGCGCGGAACTGGCGCCAGAGGTTGCGGAGGATATTTAGGTGGTCACGGCGAGAGACGTCCTGGGCGCGGAGGGCGAGGCGCAGGGCGAGATAGAAGCTCACACCTAGATTGAGCACGAAGGTTACGGCGATGCCGAGGCTGGCCAAGATGAGGGCGCCGCGGCCAAGGATTTCCGGCCCGCGAGAAGTGATGCCGAGCGCCACTGTTCCCGTGGAGAGAGTGACGTGGCGGACATCGAGGGGCACGCCGAAGAAATGGCCGAAGACCGGGGTCATGCCGAGCATGAACCCGAGCACAATGGAACCGCCCCAACCGGCGATATTTTTAGAGAAGGAATCGGAAAAACGCAGGAGAGTATCGGGTTTGAGCGCGGCGCCCCAGCGGTGCTCGGCTATGGCCCTGGGCAGCTGATGGTAGATGGCCCAGTTTTCGATCCAGCCGCCCGCGAGGCTGGAGAGCCAGAGAATGACGCCGGTGAGAGCGGCGTAGAAAATAGTGCCGCTGCGAAGCGGGTTGAGGGATTTGACGGCATAGTCCGCGGTTTCGGCGGAGAGAAATGGCGAGCCCGCGGCGAGCTTCCAGAGAATGCTGAAAACGACCGCGCCTGCGCCAACAGCGATAATATTGCCGAGAGCGGCGGCGAGTTGGGTGCGGAAGATGCGCTGGACGTAGCGGATGAGTTCGTCAACCTTGGAAGTGTCTTTGCAGTTGTGAATGATGCGCGCGAGCGTGGCGCCAGTCATCGAAGGCTGTTTGGTGGCGAGCGCGAGATGGTAATTCTGCATCAGCACAAAGCTGATTGCGTAGTTCAGTCCCGCCAGAAAGCCTTCTATAAAGGGCGGGAGGCCGCGGTGAGTGACCATCAGCTTGATCGCCGCGGTTCCAACGGTAAGCAGACCTCCACCGAGGGCGGCTTTCCACATCTGCGCATATTCGGCGCGATTCGAAGAGATATAGTGTTCGCCGGTTTTGCCGGCCCACTCGACGATTTTCAGGGCCAGCAGGCGGAAGCTGTTGTGCGCCAGGCTCCAGAGGCTCCGGTCGTTCAAGCGGCCGCGGATGACATCTTTCATGAGGCGCAGGGCGGTTAACAGCTGGGGTGGGCCGGGCTGGGAGAGAAGCGTTCCGGAGATGAGTTCCATGCGGGAGAGGCTTTTTTCGATGACGTCGAGGGCGTAGACAATGTCGAGATTGACGCCGCGGGCGTCGAGGTGGGCCACAATCGCGGACATTTCGGCGCGGCATTCGGCGACAACGGCTTTCCAGGCCTGCGCCGCTGCGGAAGCTCCGTCTTTTTTTCGCAGGGCCTCAACCAAATCGTCTCCTGCGCGGGTGAGGCGGTAGAACGGAGATTGCTGAACGGCGCAAGGACTGCTGCGAAGGCGAAGTTTTTCGGAAAGGCCGAGGCCCTGAGCGCGTGCGCCGAGGAGGCAGAACGCGTCCAGCAAGGAAGCGAAAGGCACATCCCAAGCTTCGGGAATACTCACGGGCGCGATGAGAGCGACGGCGTAATTGAGCGCATCGGGAGGAAGGCTGAAGAAACGATCTACTTCCTTTTGGGTGGGGAAAAGCCGGAGGAAAAGCTTGGCAAGTTCCGATTCTTCGCGCGGCGCGGGAAGCAGGTTGTTGAAGAGCCGATCGAATGCTTCCGGGAGCAGGCCGCGGTCACTGGGCATGCCCGATTCGGCGAAGAGAGAGATGCCATCAGTTTCGTCGAGGATGGAGGCAATGCCGGCGTAGTAGCGGTCCCGAATTTCGTCGGAGGATCGTAGCACGGAGAGCCACACGCCTTCGCGGCGCCATTCTGAATAGGCGAGGGCAGGGGGAAGTGGTTCGCTCTGGAATGCCGGTATGCGAGCGTCACGAATGCGGAGCCAGGCATAGAGGTCGACGAGAGCATCGAGCCGGGCGCGACGGGTGCCGGCGCGGGTGAAGGTTTCGACGCGTTCGGCAAACTGTTGCAGCGTGCGATTTTTTTGCGCCTGTGGCGGGAAGAGGGAAAGGACGAGGTTTCTGGTCGAATCCACGCGGGAGGCCCTCGTCGTCATGGACTGGCTGGCGGCCATGGTAGCGAATCCCTTTGGAGGCATAGTAACAGTTCTGGGGAGTTCGCGCAGCCCCGGTGAATTTTCGGCGATTTCCATACGGTGGCAGGGTGTTGTAGGATAATTAACGAGTTGGGGAGAAGATCATGGGCACAACGTTTACGCTGAATGGAAAGTCCACGACCGTTGATGTCGATCCGCAGATGCCGCTCCTCTGGGTGTTGCGGGACACGCTGAACATGACGGGCACGAAGTTCGGCTGCGGGATGGCGCTGTGCGGCGCGTGTACCGTGCATATCAACGGCGAGGCGACACGCTCTTGCATCACGCCGGTTTCGAGCGTCGCCGGAAAGAAAATCACCACGATCGAGGGGCTTTCGGCGGATGCGTCGCATCCGGTGCAGAAGGCCTGGATCGAAGAAGACGTGCCGCAGTGCGGATACTGCCAGTCCGGGCAGATCATGTCCGCGGCGGCACTGCTGGCGAAAAAACCCAATCCAACCGACGCGGATATTGACGATGCCATGAGCGGGAACATCTGCCGCTGCGGCACCTACCAGCGCATTCGCAAAGCCATCCACCACGCCGCTTCCCTGCAAGCCGGCAAGTAAAACCAAAACATTTTATAGCTGCGCGGCATCGCCGCGCAGAGGAACGAGGTCGCCATGGCAACTGCATCCTCTTTGGATCGCCGTGAGTTTCTCAGGAAGAGTGTCGCCGGGGGCGCCGCGCTGGTTATCGGCGTGTATCTGCCCGGGAAGTACGAGGCGTTGGCGGGGGTGCCGGCGAAAGATGGGGCGGCAATCAATGCGTGGGTGCAGATTGCGCCGGACGACACGACGACGCTGGTGATCGACAAGTCCGAGATGGGCCAGGGAATCAATACGGCGCTGACGATGATCCTGGCGGACGAGCTGGACCTTGACTGGAAAAAGATCAAGACGGAGTTCGCTCCGGCGGCTCCGCAATATTTCAACCCGGTTTTTGGATTGCAGGGCACTGGCGGGAGCACGAGCGTTCGCGGATCGTGGGAACCGTTGGCGAAAGCGGGGGCGGCGGCACGAGAGATGCTGATCGCGACGGCGGCGAAGCGGTGGAGCGTGGAGCCCAGCGCGTGCCACACGGAAAACAGCTCGGTGGTGAACACGGCCACCGGCAAGCGGATCGGGTATGGCACGCTGGTGGAAGAGGCGGCAAAGTTGCCGGTGCCGGCCAGCCCCAAGCGGAAGGACGCGAAGGACTACAAGTTCGTCGGGAAAGCGACGAAGCGGATCGACTCCAGCATAAAAGTAAACGGCAAGGCGGAATTTGGGATTGATGTGCGCCGGCCGAAGATGCTGCACGCGGCAGTGGCCCGGTGCCCGGTGTTCGGCGGCACGGTGAAGAGCTTCGATGCGACGAAGGCGAAGGCGGTGCCCGGAGTGAAAAGCGTGGTGCAGGTTTCCACCGGCGTGGCCGTCGTTGCCGACAACACGTGGTCGGCGATGAAGGGCCGGGACGCGCTGCAGATTACCTGGGACGAAGGGGCGAACGCGAAGAATTCGAGCGACGCCGTTCGCAAGCTCTATCAAGGACGCCTCCAGCAAACCGGCGCGATCGCGCGCAAGGACGGCGACGCGGACGGGACAATGGGCGGCACGGTGAAGAAAGTGGAAGCCGTCTACGAAGTGCCCTTCCTGGCGCACGCCACGATGGAGCCGATGAACTGCACGGCGGACGTGCGCGCGGACGGCTGCGACATTTATGCGCCGACGCAGTTCCAGACATTCGCACAGATCAATGGCGCGAAGATCACGGCGTTGAAGCCGGAGCAGGTGAAGGTTCACACGACGTATCTCGGTGGAGGATTCGGGCGGCGCGCCGAGTCCGATTTCATCATTGAGGCCGTGGAACTTTCGAAGGCGGCGGGCGCGCCGGTGCAGGTGACGTGGTCGCGCGAAGACGACATGCAGCACGATTACTACCGGCCGGCAGTGATGGTGAAATTCTGGGCGGGGCTGGACGGCAAGGGCGCTCCGGTGGCGTGGAAATCGCGAATTGTGGGGCCGTCGATCATGTCCCGGTTTTTCCCCGGGTCGGTGAAGAACGGGCTGGACGACACGGCGACGGAAGGCATCGCGACGCTGAAATATGACGTGCCCAATTTTCTGGTGGAGTATTTGCTGACGGAGCCCGGCGTGCCGGTGGGGTTCTGGCGATCGGTGGGAAATTCGCACAACGGATACATCGCCGAATGTTTTGTCGATGAGATGGCCAAGGCGGCGGGGAAAGATCCTTTCGAATTCCGGCGCGGGTTGCTGAGCAAGGATACGCGGCAACGCGGCGTGCTGGAACTGGTGGCGGAAAAGGCCGGATGGAGCAAGCCGCTGCCAGCGGGGCGCTATCGTGGAATCGCGGTGGTGGAATCGTTTGGAAGTTACGTAGCGGAAGTGGCGGAGATCAGCATCGACCGCACGGCGCATACGGTGCAGGTGCATCGCGTGGTGGCGGCTGTGGATTGCGGGCGGCACGTGAATCCGGAGACGATACGCGCGCAGATCGAGGGCGGAATCATTTATGGATTGACGGCGGCGCTGAAAGGTGAAATTACGATTGCGAACGGCCGCGTGGAACAGGCGAACTTCAACGATTACGACATGGTACGGATAAACGAAGCGCCGCAGGTGGAAGTGCACATTGTGGACAGCAACGACGGGCCCGGCGGAATCGGAGAGCCGGGGACGCCGCCGATTGCCCCGGCAGTGTGCAACGCGATTTTCGCGGCGACGGGAAAACCCGTACGGCGGCTGCCCATCAAGGCGGAAGATTTGGCGTAGATTGCATAACGGAATAGGAAGCCGACCTCCTAGGGTAGACCGGCGATTAGCGAGTGCAGGTCGGCGCGTGCTGACGGATTGAACGCGGATGCGCAGGGCGAGGTGGCGGCGGAGTGGGATTTGAGACAGAATGGGGCGTGAATTTACTTGCGCTGATACTGGCACTTGTGTCGTTGTTGATCTGGGTGGTGCTCACCTTTTTTCGCGGGGCGTTCTGGCAAGTTCTCGCGTTTGACGATGACATCGCGAAGCAGGAATCGTTGACCCGCTGGCCGCGGGTTGTAGCCATAGTGCCGGCGCGCAACGAGGCGGAGTTCATCGCGCGAACCGTGGATTCACTGGTCAAACAAGACTACCCGGGCGAACTGCGGGTTGTGGTAGTGGACGACCACAGCGAAGATGGGACCGGCGATCTGGCGCGGGAAGCCGCTGCACGAGCAGGAGCTTCCGATCGCGTTTTGGTCCGGCAAGGGGCGACGCTGCAGAGCGGGTGGACCGGAAAACTTCTGGCGATGCAACAAGGCGTGGAGAGCGCGGGAGCGCGAGAGTCCGAATATTTCTGGTTCACAGATGCGGATATCGAGCACGCGCCGGACGCGCTGCGCCGGGTGGTGCAACGCGCAGAAACGGAAAAACTGGATTTAGTGTCATTGATGGCACTATCGCAGGTGAATTCTTTATCGGAACACCTGCTGATTCCGCCGTTTCTTTATTTTTTCCTGAAACTTTACCCGCCGAGCTGGATTGCCAACCGGGAAGCGAAGACGGCTGGTGCGGCGGGAGGTTGCGTGCTGCTGAAACGCGAAGCGCTGGACCGGATGGGAGGGTTGGCGGCGATTCGCGGCGAGGTGATCGACGACTGCACGATGGCGAATGCCGTGAAGCGGTCGGGCGGGGGATTATGGATGGGCCTGACACGGAAAAGCGTGAGCTTGCGGACTTACGCG
Source organism: Candidatus Methylomirabilota bacterium (assembly GCA_035569815.1). Lineage (GTDB taxonomy): Bacteria > Acidobacteriota > Terriglobia > Acidiferrales > UBA7541 > Acidiferrum. Next base: position 1,818 of record DATMMG010000130.1, on the reverse strand, counting down.
ACGTTTACGGAGATAAAGGATTTGATCGCGCGGACGGCGTTCACGCAGCTTGGTTATTCCAGTTTGTTGCTGGCGGGAACACTGTTGGGAATGATCGTGACGTATCTGCTGCCGGTGATTCTCACGTTCAGCGGGCAGCCTGTGGTTTGGCGATTGGGGCTGGCAGCCTGGGCATTGATGGCGATCACCTATTTGCCGACGGTGCGGTTTTATAAGCTGTCGCCGCTGTGGGCCGCTGCGTTGCCACTGGCTGCGGCGTTTTATACCTACGCGACCTGGATTTCAGCGGTGAGGTATTGGCTGGGCCGCGGCGGGCAGTGGAAGGGCCGGGCGCAAGCGCCGGCGAAATCCTCGGTACAATAAATATTCCCTCTGCCCTCCCTGGAATCCGAAGCGAAAATGCCTTCCAACCACGTACATAGTGTGGAACTATTCCCCGCGTAGCAAACTAAAGTTAGTTAACGAATGCAGCTGGATCATCATGAAAACAAAATTTGGTGCAGCGGTTCTATTTGTTGCTCTCCTTTTATGTGCGGGGCAGACGCGCGGGCAGATTTACATTCCCACCAACGATCCGGCCCACTACGGGCCGTATAACGGGGCGTTTTTGGCGGGCGGGGATGAATTGAAAAAACATCTGGTAAAGAGCGATACGGTCTTGCGCGCCGATTCGCCGTGGGGTTTATACGCATGGGTCTGGATGGATGAGGCTCCGAAAGGCGCGGTGCTGATCGCGGGTGTGGGCGATCCGGGTGAAGAGTATTCGCGCTACCTGGGAGTGGATGGAGAGAAGTTGTTTTACTGGGGAGGCAAGGACGCGACTTTTTCCGGTGCTGCCGGGCTGGCGCCGGGAAAGTGGCAATTTGTTGCGGCTATATTTGACGGGCAGGAAGTCCGGATTTACGCGAACGGGGCGAGGGTGGCGAGCGGGAAATTGGATCAAGGAAAAGTCAGCCCGCTGCTGGTGATTGCGCCGACACAATTCCCCGCGCAGGAGAACCGGCATTTTGCGGGGAAGATTGCGGGACTGACTGTGCTGCGGCGCGCGCTGACGGAAGAGGAAGTGAAGGAAAAACACGCGAGGCCCGTGGATTTCGCGACGGTGGTGTATGAGGAGGGGTCGAAGCCGTGGCCGGTGCAGTCGCAAGGGCAGGCGGGTTATCGCGCGCCGCAGGATCCGGACACGATGCCGAGGACGAAGGCGGCATATTCCCGGCCGGAGAAAAAAACTGCGAGCGAAACGAAGCTGGGGATTGAACCGAAGAGTTCGAATGAGTGGGCGATTTCCGGACGCTGGAAGATGCGGCCCGCTCCGGAACTTTCGGAGAGCGGCGATGCGATTTCGCAAAAAGGATTCGCGACGAATGACTGGTGGTACGCAACGGTCCCGGGGACGGCGCTGACGACGATGATCAATCAGGGCGTTTATCCCGACCCTGATTACGGGCTGAACAACCTGGCGATTCCGGAAAGTTTGAACAAGCAGGATTACTGGTATCGAGCCGAGTTCACGGCGCCCGCGGGTTGGAAAGGGCAAAGGCTGACGCTGACTTTCGAGGGAATCAACTACGCGGCGGAAGTCTGGCTGAACGGGAAGCGGCTGGGAACGATCAAGGGCGCATTTATTCGCGGGGTGTTTGACGTGACGAACGCGATGAAACCCGACGGACTGAACGCGCTGGCGGTGCGCGTTTCGCCTCCGCCGCATCCGGGGATTCCCCATGAGCAGAGCATCAAGGCGGGGCCGGGTGAAAATGGCGGAATGATGTGCCTGGATGGGCCGACGTTTGTGGACACGGAAGGGTGGGACTGGATTCC
>DATMMG010000129.1:0-4807 GCA_035569815.1 Candidatus Methylomirabilota bacterium | reverse complement strand
GCCCGATGGATCGCGGCCAACACGCTCCGCAAATCATCCCCCGCCAGAATTCCCGGCAACCCGTCGAGGAACTTCTTAAACGAAGGATTTTTGCCCGCGGGCCGCGCAAAATCCCGCACATTCACTTTGCTCCGCCGGTCTGCAATCGGATACGTCTCGACGCCACCAAGCGTTATTGGTTGGATGTCGTAAATGCTCATTCGGGTCTCATCACTTTACGAGGAACCCCCACACCGCGCAAGGAAAAGGCGAAAATCGCCTCCGCGCTGCACCGCGCCTCATGACGCCTTCAGATTCCCATTGCCCAAATGCGCGCCCGCTCCATTCAATCCCAGGTGCCGCGCGAGCGCCTGTCCCGTGTAGGACTTTTTTGTCTTGGCAACCTGTTCCGGCGTACCCTGAACAACAATCCGCCCGCCCCCCGCGCCGCCCTCCGGCCCCATGTCAATAATCCAGTCCGCCTGCTTGATCACGTCCAGATTGTGCTCGATGATCAGCACGGTGTTGCCCAAATCAACAAGGCGTTGCAGCACATCCAGCAATTTCCTCACATCGTCGAAGTGCAACCCCGTCGTCGGCTCATCCAAAATGTACATCGTCCGGCCGGTCTGCCGTTTCGAAAGCTCGCGCGCCAGCTTGATGCGCTGCGCCTCACCGCCCGAAAGCGTAGTCGCCGATTGTCCCAGTTGCACGTACCCAAGCCCCACTTCCACTATCGTCGCCAGCTTCTGCTGAATCTGTGGAATGTTCTCAAGCAATTTCAGCGCATCGCTCGCCGGCAGGTTCAGCACATCGTTAATGGTGTGGCCCTTGTACCGCACCGCGAGCGTTTCCGCGTTGTACCGTCGACCACGGCATACCTCGCACGTCACATACACGTCCGGAAGGAAATTCATTTCGATGCGCCGCAAACCTTCTCCCTGGCACGCCTCGCACCGCCCGCCCTTCACGTTGAAGCTGAATCGCCCCGGCTTGTATCCGCGCTCACGCGACTCCGGCATCATCGAAAACAGTTCGCGAATCGGTGCAAAAACACCCGTATAGGTTGCGGGGTTCGAGCGCGGCGTCCGCCCGATCGGCGCCTGGTCAATCTCAATCACCTTGTCAATGTGTTCCACACCGAGCAGCATCCGGTGCGCGCCCGGCTGCTCCATCGACCGGTACAATTTTTGCGCCAGCACGCGATAGAGAATGTCGTTTACCAGCGTGGATTTGCCTGACCCGGAAACACCGGTAACCACCGTCAGCAATCCCAGCGGCACCGAAACATCCACATCCTTCAGATTGTTCGCCCGCGCGCCAAGAATCTGAATCGCTTTCCCATTCGGGCTGCGCCGCTTTGCCGGCACGGCAATCTGCGCCTTCCCCGAAAGATACTGTCCGGTCAACGATTCCGCTGTAGCCGCGATTTCCGCGGGCTTCCCCTGCGCCACCAAGTAGCCGCCCGCGTTACCCGCGCCCGGTCCGAGGTCCACCACAAAATCCGCCCGCCGAATCGTATCCTCGTCGTGCTCCACAACCAACACGGTATTCCCTAGATTTCGCAGTTGTTCCAGCGAATGCAGCAGCCGGTCGTTATCCCTCGCGTGCAATCCAATCGACGGTTCATCCAGCACATACAGCACGCCGCGCAGGCGCGACCCGATCTGCGTCGCAAGCCGTATGCGCTGCGCCTCGCCGCCTGAGAGCGTCGCTGCCGAGCGGTCCAGGCTCAAATAGCCCAGCCCCACGGCCAGCAGAAAATCCAGCCGCTCCGCAATCTCGCTCAGCGGCCTGCCCGCAACTTCTTTATGCCGCGGCGTCAATCCACCCAGAATTTTCTCCACCGCCGGCCGCGCGTCGCTGATCGCCAGCGCCGTAAAATCAGCGATCGACCACCCACCCAGCTTCACCGCCAGCGATTCCGGCCTCAACCGCTTCCCATGGCAAGCGCTGCAAAGCGTCGCGGACATGTACTGCGTCATCCACTCGCGGTAGGAGTCCGAATTCGACTCCTCGAAATTCCTCTCCAGAAATTTCAATATTCCCTGGAACCGAAATCCTTTTTCGGCCGCGCCGGAACGTCCGCCAGCCCCCTTTTTTGTATCTCCATTCGGATATCCATAGAGCAGCAGGTTCTGCACCTTCGCCGGATATTTCTCGAATGGCGTATCCAGGTGAAACCCATGCGCGTAGGCGCCAAGCTCCAGTGTGCGTTTCAGGATCGCGGAGCCCGACCCCGGCCCGAGTCCTCCGTCAAATAGCGGTCGCGTCCAATCCGCAATCACCTTCGCAGGATCGAAATCATATTTGGAGCCCAATCCGTTGCACGCCGGGCACGCCCCATACGGCGAATTGAAGCTGAACGACCTCGGCTCCAGCTGCGGAACCGACAAGCCGCAATCCGGGCACGCCAGCTTTTCGGAAAAAGTGTATTCCTTGCCGCCGACCACCGCCACCGTCACAAGACCCTGCGCCAGCCGCAGCGCCGTGGCAATCGATTGCTCCAGCCGCGACGCCACTCCCTGCTTCACCAGCAACCGGTCAATCACCACTTCAATCGTATGATTCTTACGCTTGTCCAGCACCGGCGTTTCATCCAGCGGCAGCAACTCGCCGTTGATCCGCACGCGCACGAACCCATCCTGCGCCAGCTTCTCGAGCTCTTTCCGGTACGCGCCTTTTCTGCCGCGCACTATCGGCGCCAGGATCATGATGCGGTCGTCGGCCTTGCACAGCTCTCCGTGCAAAATCGCCTGCACGATCTGTTCGCTGGATTGCCGTGTGATTGATTTCCCGCAATTCGGGCAGTGCGGCACTCCCACCGCGCTATATACCACGCGCAGGTAATCGTAGATCTCCGTGATGGTTCCCACCGTGGATCGCGGCGAACGAGTGGTGGTTTTCTGTTCTATGGCGATGGAAGGAGAGAGGCCCTCGATCACATCCACTTCCGGCCGCTCCATCTGGTCCAGGAATTGCCGCGCGTACGCCGAGAGCGATTCCACATAACGCCGTTGCCCTTCGGCATAAATCGTGTCGAACGCCAGCGACGACTTGCCCGATCCCGATAGCCCGGTGATCACCGTCAGCGTATTTCGCGGAATCTCCACGCTGATGTTCTTCAGGTTGTGCTGGCGCGCTCCCCGCACAACCAATTTCGTTATCCCCATATTTCGAAAGCGCTTCCTCCACAGGAGCCCTGGCACTCAGTAGATAGACTGAGCCCAGCATAGTCTTTCAACATAGCAACTCGCGTGAGCGGAGGTCAAGTTGACCCGCCGGCCGTATGCCCGACTGGGAAAATCTTTGCCGGTGGGCCCGGCTTTCCCAATTCTCAGAGTAAAAATTTCCCCGGGGGTAGTGCTTTTTTACCCGCCCCCAGACTTTAATGTATTGAAATTAAATGACTTACGAATGGTAAGCCGGTTGCACTTTAGACACGCGTGGGGGAGGCGAGCCGAGGATCCCTTTAGGGGATTGAGGGCTGGGCCGGCTCGCACTTCCCCTCACTTCTTCCGAAACCTGCAACTCTTTCAGCCGTGCAAGCGGCTGGCTCCCAAAACACCTCAGGATTGCTTCCGACCAACCGGCGCAGGCGAGTGTGCGTTCCTTTTTGTTCAGACATCTTTGCTACCAACAAAAAAGGAGGCCAGGGGGCCTCCTCGCTTTTCTCAATTTCACTTGTGAAGGAGCAAACGTCCTCGGCTTCAGCCTCGGTCTTCGATCGTATGCGAAATGATCTGCGTCATCGGGTAGCGCACTCCGCGGTAATCCACGCGCGACGCGTAATCGCTCAAGGTCATGAACAGCAACAGCGCCAGCCAGAAAATTCCCGCGATAATTACGAGCTTCGTCCGCTCTGGCGCGTACTTCGCGTGCATGAAAATCAGAACCACCAGCGTGGCTTTCACGGTCGCAATCAAAAGCGCCACGACGATATTGAATCTTCCCAGATCAATAAACGCCGCAAATACAGTGATCCCCGTCAACGCCAGCAGCGTCAAAATGATGGTGAGATACATTCCGGGCGAAACGATGTGTTCGGTATGTTCGTTTTCAGACACGCGTCGCTCCCTACTTGTGCCGGTCGATCAGATATAACAGCGGAAACAGATAAATCCACACAATGTCCACGAAGTGCCAGTACAACCCGACGATATCCACCGGGTTATTCCACTCCGCGTTAAACTTCCCGGCGACGGATTCCTTCAACAGCCAGAACAACAGTCCCGCCCCGATCACCATGTGCAGCGCGTGCAGCCCCGTCATCCCGAAGTACGCCGAATAATAAAGCTGCGCGTGCGCGTTCAGATCGGGATCCGCCTTCGCCGCGACTTCGAGCTCTTCCTTTTCCTTGGCCATGTCGGCCGCGTCAATGTCTTCGCACTTCGTCGGGTTGTTCACACAATAAAAAATATCGAAACTCTTGCCCGGCACCAGGTGGTGATGGAATTTCTGCGCGTACTCCACATACTTCACGCCGAAAAACACAAACCCCAGGAGGATCGTCAGGCTCAGAAACAGGGTGATCAGGCTCTTGCGGCTCGTCTGCGACGACCACACGGCCATCGCCATCGTAAAGCTGCTCGCCAGCAGCACCACGGTGTTGAATCCGCCGAGCCCCAGGCTCAGCGTGTTGCTGCCCATCGCAAACGCGTGGAAATACGTGTGCCGGTTGATCGTATACGCCAGCATGATCCCGCCGAAGAACATCACTTCGGTCACCAGGAAAATCCACATGCCGAGCGTGGCAGTATCCTTCTGCTGCTCCAGCGTCTTGAACTGCCCGTACAATGCTCCGGTGCGATGCACTCCGCACTCCTCT
>DATMMG010000128.1:0-18291 GCA_035569815.1 Candidatus Methylomirabilota bacterium | reverse complement strand
GAATTGATGCGCGCCGACGAGCATTTGAAAAATGCAAAAGGCTTCCTGGGACAGACGCCGCTGGTGGCGGTGACCGGATGGAAGCTGCAGTTTGAACAAAGCGCGGAAAAAGGGATGACGGTTTATCTCACGCCGATCAAGGCGGGAAGCAATGAGCGCACTTTGCCGATCGCGGTGGCGTGGAATCCCGAGACAAAGCGATACCAATCGATGGATATTTCCTACCAACATTTCCTGGGCGAATCGCCATCCCTAGAAAACCCGAGGTCCACGCTGCGATGAGCACATCGGCGGCAGTGCTGCGCGCGGGCGGGCCGAAGAAACCCGGGGTGTCCACCCGAGAGAATCTGCGCGGGCTATGGCCGTACCTGGGGCGTTATAAAGCATCGATTGTGCTGGGCCTGCTGACCCTGGCGCTGATGGGATTCATTGGGAACCTGATGCCGCTGGCCGCGGGAATCATCGTCGACACACTCTCCGGAAGCATCCATCCTTTCGAATCGGCCGCGGCCACCAAAGCGATGCCATTGGCTGGAGCGGACTGGCTGGTTCGCCTGGTGCCATTTTACGAACCGCACAGCCGCCGAACGCTGGAGATTTACTGCCTGCTGCTGGTGTTGTTTGTGGCGCTGAAGGGGCTTATGTCGTTTGTGACGCGGTGGATCCTGATCGGGATTTCGCGGGACATTGAATTCGACATTCGCAACGACTTGCTGGACCGGCTGCTGGTGATGGAGCCGGAGTTTTATGTGCGAAACCGCACGGGCGAATTGATGTCGCGGGCGACGAACGACCTCAACGCGGTGCGCATGGTTCTGGGCCCGGGAATCATGTACAGCGGCACGACCATCGTGACCATGGTTCTGGCAATCGCGCTGATGCTGAAGCTTTCCCCTTCGCTGACGTTCTGGGTGCTGTTGCCTGTGCCGGTGGTGGCGGGTTCAGTCTGGTATTTCGGGCAAGTGATTCACCGGTTGTACGAGAAGATTCAGGCGGCGTTGGCGACGCTTTCGGCAAAGGTGCAGGAGAACCTGTCCGGCGTGCGGGTGATCCGCGCTTATGCGCAGGAAGAATCGGAGATGCGCGGATTCGACGAGCCGAACCGCGAGTACGTGGCGAAAAACGTTCAGCTGATCCGGACCTGGAGCATGTTCATGCCGTCGCTGATGTCTCTGAGCGGGACCACGTTTCTCATCGTGCTGTGGCAAGGTGGCTTCCGGATCCTGAGCGGGCAACTGACCATCGGGGCGCTGATCACGTTTTTTACCTACCTGAATTTTCTGGTTTGGCCGATGATCGCGCTGGGGTGGGTGACGAATATTTTCCAGCGTGGCGCGGCTTCGATGGGCCGGCTGAACTATATCCTGGAGGCCAAGCCGCAGGTTGACGACCGGGGCGCGAAGGCGCCGAAGGACTCGAAAATCTCGGGCGAAATTGAATTCCGTAATTTGACCTTTCAATATCCCACCAGCATCGCGGGCAACACGGCGGGCAGCGCAAACGGAAACGGCAACGCAGCCCGGGTGGTTTTGAAGAACATCAATCTGGAGATTCCGGCGGGATCGACCCTCGCCATCATCGGACCAACGGGAAGCGGGAAAACCACGCTGGCGGCGCTGATTGCACGGCTGTGGGAAGCGCCGGCGGGGCAGATTCTGATCGACGGGCGGCCGATTCAGGAATGGCCGCTGGAAACCCTGCGGCGAGCGATCGGCTACGTGCCGCAGGATACGTATCTGTTCAGCGAGACCGTGGGCGAAAACATTGCGTTCGGGCTGGAGAAGTTCGAGTTGAGCGAAGTGCGCGGAGCGGCGGAGATCGCCAACCTCGACGGAGACATCCAGGATTTTGCCAAGCGGTACGAGACGATGGTGGGCGAGCGCGGGATTACGCTTTCCGGCGGGCAAAAGCAGCGCTCGGCGATCGCGCGGGCCATCGTCCGCGACCCGCGCATTCTGATTCTGGACGATTCCCTTTCCGCGGTGGACACGCAGACGGAAGAAAAGATTTTGACCCGCCTGCGCGGCGTGATGCACGGACGGACCACGATTTTGATTGCGCACCGGACCTCCACGGTGCGGGACGCGGACCAGATCGTGGTGCTGAAAGACGGCGAGTTGGTCGAACGCGGAACGCATGACGAACTGCTGGCGCGGCAGGGATATTACGCGGATTTGTACCAGAAACAACTGCTGGAAGAAGAGCTCGAACGGGCATGAGCAATATCCACGAAGAAGAGGCGCTCGGCAAGGCGTACGACTCGCGACTCATGCGGCGGCTGCTGGCGTACATGGCGCCGTACAAGTGGCGGGTGATTTTTGCGCTGGCGCTGGTGGCGATCGTGACGCCGCTGGAACTGGCGCCGCCGATCCTGTTCCAACGCGCAATCGACAATAACCTTGTACCGTGGTCCAAGGCCCTGCTGACGAAGGCCGATGCGCAGCACGGCATCATCCTGATCAGTCTGTTTTACCTGGGCGTGCTGGTCTTCGATTTCCTGGCGCAGTACATACAAATCCGCATCATGCAGCGCGTTGGGCAGCAGACGATGTACGACATGCGCACCGAGATTTTCGGGCGCCTGCAGCGGCTGCCGATGAGCTACTTCGACCGGAACCCTGTGGGCCGGCTGATGACGCGCGTTACCACCGATGTGGACGCGTTGAACGATCTTTTCGCGGCCGGCGTCGTGACGATGATCAACGATTTCTTCCTGCTGGTGGTGATGGCGGGACTCCTGTTCAAGATTGACTGGCGGCTGGCGCTGGACGCGATGGCTATCCTGCCGTTCATCTTCGTGGTGACGCTGGTGTTCCGCAAGTATGTGCGCGATGCCAACCGGAAAATCCGCACGGCCATCGCGCGGATCAATTCGTTTTTGCAGGAATACATTTCCGGAATGGCCGTGGTGCAGCTCTTCAACCGCGAAAATAAGGCCCGGTTGCAGTTCAAGCAACGCAACGAAGAGAATATGCTGGCGTGGCGCGACGCGATTCTGGCCTACGCACTGTTCTATCCGGCGGTGGAGTTTTTGAGCTTCGCGACGATTGCGCTGATTTACTGGTCCGGCGGAAATCGGATTCTGGGCAACTCGCTGACGCTGGGCGTGCTCATCGAATTCACCATGTTTGCGCAGCGCTTCTTCCGCCCGATTCAGGATTTGAGCGAGAAATTCAATATTTTGCAGTCGGCGATGGCGGCTTCGGAGCGCATTTTCAAGCTGCTGGACGAGCCGATCACCATCGAATCGCGGGCGGATGCGAAGCACATCACTTCCCCGCGCGGTGAAATTGAATTCCGGAATGTGTGGTTCAGCTACCGGAACGTGGAAGAGCCGGCCGAAGAAGATTGGGTGCTGCGCGATGTGTCGTTCCGCATGCAATCGGGGCAGACGTTCGCGATCGTAGGGCACACCGGCGCCGGGAAGACGACGCTGATTTCTCTGCTGCTCCGTTTTTACGACATTCAGCGCGGCCAGATTCTGCTCGATGGCGTGGACATCCGGCTGCTGGATCTGCAGGAATTGCGGAAACAGTTCGGGATCGTGCTGCAGGATCCGTTTTTGTTTACCGGGACGATTGAGTCGAACATCCGGCTGGGCACGCCGGGAATTTCGCGGGCGAATGTGGAACATGCGCTGGACGAAATCGGCCTCGGCGACTTTATCCGTTCGCTGCCGCAGGGCGTGGAGACGGAAGTGAACGAGCGCGGGTCAACGCTTTCGGTTGGGCAGCGGCAGTTGATCAGTTTTGCGCGGGCGCTGGCGCACAATCCACGGTTCTTGATCCTTGATGAAGCCACTTCGAGCGTGGACACGAAGACGGAACTCTTGATCCGCGAAGCATTGGACCGGTTGTTGAGCGGACGCACCGCTCTCGTGATCGCACACCGCCTGAGCACAATTCAGCACGCCGACCGCATCCTCGTGTTCCATAAAGGCCGGCTCCGCGAAGAGGGCGCGCATCAGGAGTTGCTGGCGCAGCGCGGAATTTACTACCGGTTATATCAGTTGCAATACAAGGAACAGGAACTGCCGGATACCAGCGCAATCGCGGGGACGGCGGTGCTTCCGGCGCCGACACCCGCGAGCGATTGACAGAAAAGCTCCTTTCAAAAGCAAACGGGGCATTGACCTGGTCGGTGCCGCTACGAGTCGCCCCTTACTTGTGAGATAGTCAGGCTGATGCCCCCAATTCCATTACTACTCTCGGCCGGAGAGGCCTCCGGGGATATGTATGCCGCGCGGCTGGCGGCTGCACTGAAGCAGCGGCTGGACGTGCAATTATTCGGCATGGGCGGGCCGAAAATGCGGGCGGCCGGGGTGGAAATTGTTACGGACTATTCGGAAGTGGCGGTAGTGGGAATCACGGAGATCGTGAAGCACCTGCCTTCGCTGCTGCGCGCGATGGACCGGCTGGTGGTGGCCGCCGAGAAACGGCGGCCGGCGCTGGCCATCCTGACGGATTTCCCCGGATTTCATTTGCGGCTGGCGCGCAAGCTGAAACCCAGGGGAATCCGAAACGTTTTCTACATCTGCCCGCAATTCTGGGCCTGGCGCCCGTGGCGCGCGAACCTGGTGCGACGGCGATTTGCCAAGGCCCTGTGCATCTTTCCCTTTGAAGAAAAATTTTTCTCGGACGCGGGCGTGCCGACGAAGTTTATCGGACATCCGCTGGTGGGAGCGGTTCAGGCGACGAAGGACCGGAAGCAGTTTTGCGAGGAGCTGGGCCTGGACGCGAGCCGGTCGATCGTGACGCTGCTGCCGGGCAGCCGGTCGGGAGAATTGGCGCACCATCTGCCGGTGTTGCGGGAGGCTTGCGCGCAAATTAATGGACGAGTCCCGGCGCAGTTTGTGATCGCCGCGGCACGTGCGCAGGACGTGGAGCAATTGAAGGCGGGATGGCCGACTGGGCTGGTGGTGCGCGTGGTGGAGGGAGAGACGTACAATGCCCTGGCGGCGGCGAACGCGGCGATCGTCTCCAGCGGGACGGCGACGGTGGAAACGGCTCTCCTGAATGTGCCAATGGTGGTGATTTACCGGGTGTCGCCCTTGACCGCCACGCTGGCCAAGCCGCTGGTGCGGACCCCGTATTTTGCCATGGTCAACCTGATCGCAGAGAAGAAAGTGGTGCCGGAACTGGTGCAAGGAGACTTTACGCCGGAACGCGTGGCCCAGGAGACGCTGCAATTGCTGCAGGAGCCAAACGCCCGGGAAGCGCAGCGGCGCGGGCTGGAAGAGGTTCGGAAACGGCTGGGTCCCCCGGGAGCGGTGGAACGGGCGGCGGACGAAATTGCGAGTTTGTTACAAAGGACGGCTGGCAACGCTTTCTAGGGGGTTGCTATCCTATATACCATCATTATTAGCCAGAATTTTTCACCGGGAATGCCAGTCTATCGCATCATAGGAATGAACAGTCGAACTCAGGACAGGCAAGCCCGGCCCCTTCAAGGCGGACGGAAAGGAACTCGATGACGCGGCGGGCAAATGTCAGGGGTGCGTGCTGGGCGGGTGTGACCCTTCTTCTTTTGGCGTTCTTGAATTCGCCACTGGCGGCACAGGAATCGCGCGGCCCGAATTTTCTCGCCGAACATTACGAACTCTCCGCTTACCTGGACACAGCCGGGCAAACCATCAATTCAATCGCCAAGGTGGAGTTCCGCGCACTGGACGTCTCGCAGATCGTTCGCGTCGAACTGCACGAAAACCTGGAAGTGCGGGAAGTGAAGGGGCCGGACGGGAAAGCGCTGTCGTTCCAGAGGGAGCCGGACAATCCGCTGTATGTAACCGTGACCTTGCCCGCGCCGGTGGCAACCGGCAAAACGGTTTCGCTGACGTTTGCCTACGGCGGGTTGCTGGCCAACGAAGAGAACAGCCCTGTGCCCAACGTGAAGGTGGCTTCGATCGGGAAAGAATGGGCGTACCTGTTGCTGCCGTCGCGGTGGTTTCCGCTGACGAATTATCCGGCGAACCGGTATACGGGGACATTCAAGCTGAATGTGCCGGATACGATGGCGGTGGCGGGAACGGGAAAGGCCGAGGCGGCGCAGCCGCTGACTCCGCGTTCGGCCGCCGAGGGTGGGCGGCTGATGTACACATTTCATTGCGAGCGGCGCGAGCCGAACGGATCGTTCGTCGCGGGGCCGTTGCAGCTGAGTCCAAAGCAGGCGGAGGGAATCAGCGTGGCGGTGTATGCGCCACGCGCGGATTCGGCCAAAGTGCAGGAATTCGCAAACGTGGTGGCGCACCAGGAGGTTATTTTTTCGGACATGTTCGGGTCGTTGCCTGATCCGGACATGTCCGTGGTGCAACTGCCGGATGGAACGCTTCGCGATTTTTCCGGGCCCGGCGTGGTGATGCTGAGCCACCGCATGTGGGATCCAAAATACAGCGACCGGACGCTGAGTCGGCTGGTAGCAACGCAGTGGTGGGGCAACCAGGTGTTGCCCGCGAGCATGGGAGATGTGTGGATCAGCGACGGACTGGCGCGCTACTCGGAAGAACTTTACGCGGAGCAGAATTTCGGGAAGGAAGCCGGGCTGCGGGCGCTGGATGAATTTGCGGTCGGGTCGCTGATGTATGAGAACTCGGCCCCGGTGGCGCAGTCGGCGCGGCTGGCACCCTATTCCAGCGAATATCGCTCGGTGGTGATGAACAAGGGCGCGATGCTGTTCCACATGCTGCGCGGGCAGATGGGAGACCTGGCGTTCAAATCGTTGCTTCACGGGTTTTACACGAAATATCAGGGCAAGACGGCGCGAATGATCGATTTCGAAAATATGGCGATTGCGACCGCGAATGCCGGCGTGAAGCCGGGCCAGGAAGCGCCGAACCTGCAAGGGTACTTCGCGCAGTGGTTGAATTCGACGGGCGTGCCGGAATTTTCGATGGAGGACGTGGTCTACCGGACACGCAAGGGATTCCGCATCGTGGGAAAAATCAAGCAGCCGCTGGATACCTTCAGCATGCCGGTGCAATTGCGCGTGGATACCGAAGGAAACCCGGAAATGAAGACAATTTATGTGACCGGGCTGGAAACGCAGTTCACCGAAGAGACGTTCGGGCGGCCGAAGGCGGGCGGAATCCGGATTGATCCGAACAATTTGATTTTGAAGAGCACGCCGAATCTTCGGGCGCGCGCGGCGATTGCGCGCGGGGAAGAATTGGCCGAGGTCGGCAAATACTATGATGCGGTGCAACAATACCAGCGCGCGCTGAGCATTCAGCCGAGCCGTTCGCTGGCGAACTTCCGGATGGGCGAGGCCTTTTTCTACCAGAAGAATTATCAGGCGTCGGCGAACGCGTTTCGCGAGGCGCTGGCGACGGTGCCCGAGCCGTCGGAGAAGTGGACCGAAGTCTGGAGCCATCTGTACCTCGGAAAGGTTTTCGACATCCTGGGGCAGCGAGAGCGGGCGTTGAACGAGTACAACAAGGCGCGCCAGACGAATGACAATACGGGCGGCGCGCAGGAAGTCGCCGAGGCGCTGATCAAAAAGCCCTACACGGAGAGTGGGATGCCGACCCCATCGCCAACGGACGCGGCCACGCCCACGGCTCCGGCGAAGGGAAAGCAGGCGGATGTGCCTGCGCCGGCCTCGGGAGACAAGCCGACGTTGAAGAGGCCGAGCCCGTAGGATCGAGGCGGATATTGTTGGTTCGATTGGCGTGCGATGTTCATTCGCACGGACAGATCAAATTCTACAGTTTGAGTGAATGTTAGGAACCCGGAAGTGCCGCATCTCCGGTCCTCGGAATCCTTGTGCCTCACGTACCCAGCGCTTACGCACTGGACTAACGTCTTTCGCGCCTTCGGCGCTTGTGCGTGCCTCGTGCTGCAAAATTGTACAGTCAGAGTGGTTTGAGGGCCGTTAATTGGGCGTCGGGGACGTTTTTTTGTTGGAGGAGGACATGGAAGCGTTCGCCGAGGCCTTCGGGGTAGATGAGCGTTTTCAGTTGGAGGCGGGCGCGGAGGCGGGCGGGTTCGTCCATGCCGGCATCGTAGAGATCTTCGAAGTCATTTCCCTTTCCTAAAGCGAGCAAAAACGCAGTTTGCGTGAGGAGGCCCAGAGTTTCAAGGCCCTGGCGCGCACCCCACTGGCGCAGCGCTGTGAAATTCACGTGGGCGGTAAGGTCCTGCTCGCCGGGCGCGGCATAGAGATTATTCGAGGCCTGATGATTCGAATAGCTGAGGACCGTGCCGGACTGGTGGTGGGCGTCGAACAGGTCGGCGGCTTCATGGCCGTAGTCGATCGTGAGGACGAAGCCGCGTTCGAGACGGCGAGCAATTTCGGAGATCCAATCGCAGGCTTCTAGCCCTGCTTCAGCAAGTTGGCCTTCCTCGAAACTGACTTGCTGCTCCCCGAAATAATCTGCGATGGCGGAGGTTGAGAGCGGGTGCGGGATTTCGGAGAACACTTTTCCGTCGGTAGTGACAAAGATTTCTTTTAGCCCACCCCGCTGTTGCAAGACACGGTGCACCGGAAGCGCATCGAGAAGTTCGTTCGAGAAGACACAGCCGGCGGGAATGCTGGCGGGGATTTCGACGGAGGCTCGGCACTTCCCTATCCGGATGAAATGCGCGAGTCGCGTGGCGAGTTGGTCGCACCGGGCGGGAGAGCGCTCGACGGCGACGTAGCTCAGCGCGTCGAAAAAATCAGGCAGATGAGCCTGCCCGAACTCAAGGATGTGGCCGGCCAGGTGCCCGGTACCGGCGGCGGCTTCGACGAGCAGAAATTCGCCGGGGCGATCGAGTTGCCGCCACATTTCGGCAAACTGGCGGGCCAGGAGGCGCCCGAAGATGGGATGGAGGTCGACGCTCGTGTAGTAGTCGCTGAAGCGGCGGGCTTCGGGCTTCGAGTAGTAACCGTAAACGGGGTGATAGAGGCATTCACGCATGTATTCGGCGAAAGTGATGGGCCCGAAGCGGCGGATGCGCGAGGCGAGAAGGGCGGCAAGCGGGGTCACGCGGAAAAAGCTCCGGTGGAGTTTTCTTTCTGCAGAGTTTGCCACGCTGCCTGGAAAATGTCGCGGGAGGGAGCGTCGAAAAGGACGAAGTAGATGGTTTCGAGGGAGGTCTCGCCTTTCAGGTGTTGCAGAACTTCGGCGAGCATGATTTGCGCGCACTCGTCCATGGGGAAGCCGGAGACGCCCGTGCCTACGGCGGGGAAAGCGATGGACTTGAGGTTGCGTTCGGCCGCGAGGCGAAGGGAGTGGGCGGTGGAAGTGCGCAGGGTTTTCGCGGTGGTGCGCAGACCGCCGAGGCTCATGCTGGCGGCGTGGATGACGTGGCGGGCTTTCAGCTTGCCGCCGCCGGTGATGGCCGCGTAACCGACGGGGATGCTGCCGATATCGTCGCACTCGCGCTGGATGGATTCGCCGCCTTTGCGGGCGATGGCGCCGGCGACGCCCGCGCCGAGTATCAGGTCGTTGTTGGCGGCGTTGACGATGGCGTCGACGTCCATTTCAGTGATGTCACCCTGCTGGATTTGGATGCGGTCGGTAAGCGCGGTCATGATGGTAGTTTAAAACATTTGGCGGGGAGGGCGTGGGGCAGAAAGCGGAAAAAGATGAAGAGGGGGACTTAACGCAGAGTTCGCAGAGAAAGAGCGGAGAGGGCGCTGAGAAGAAAAGAATCGGAGGGCGCCTTAAAGCCGCCCCTACATTTTATTTTGAGGATCTTTGACTGGACCCGTGGCTTCGTTGACGACAACGGTTTCCTTGCCCATACGCGTTGCCACTTCGAAGCACGCGGCGACGGTTTCGTCTGAGGTGTGCGTGGTACGGATGATTTCCACGAGCTTCATTTCGGGGAGCGGGTTGAAGAAGCGCATGCCGATGCAGCGCTCGCGATGGATGACTATGTCGCTGAAATCGCCGATCGAGAGAGACGAGGTGTTGCTCGCGAAGATGGCGTTCGGCTTGGCGAATTTGTCGAAGATGGTGAAGAGTTCGAGCTTCATTTCCAGATCTTCGGGAACCGCCTCGATGATGAGCTCGGCGTCACGGATGGCTTCATCAACGACTTGTGAGGTGGAAAAGCGTGCGAGAGCGGCGTCGCGGTCGGCCAGCTCAAGTTTGCCACGGCGGACACCTTCGTCCAGGGATTCGCGGATCCAGGCGACGGCTTTGGCGAGCATGGAGTCGGAGACGTCTTCGAGGACGGTGGTGTAGCCGCCGAGGGCGGAGGCGCAGGCGATGCCGCGGCCCGTGGTGCCGGCGCCGATGACGGCGATAGTTTTGATTGGCATGGAGAGATTGTAGCGAAGAGCGGCCCGCCTCAGAAGGCGGGCCCTACAAGCGCTCCGGTACTAAGGGGTCGCGCGAAGCGCGAGGATGCGGTAGGCGGCTTCGTCGAAGCCGATGATAATTTGTGAGCCGTGGACCAGCAATGGGCGGCGAATCAGGTTGGGCGTTTTGGACATGAGCTTGATGGCGTCGGCGCGAGTGGGCGGCTTTTCGGCCATGTCGCGTTCGCGATAGAGATCGTTGCGGGTGTTTAGGAGCAAATTGTAGTCACGGTTGCCAATGAGTTTGTCGAGTTCGGATTCGGAGAGCGGCTGCTTGTCCAGATCGCGGGACTCGAAGTCCAGTTTGAGTTCCAGCAAGAGACCTCTTGCTTTGCGGCAGGTGGTTCAAGTGGGTTTTTGGTAGAAGATGAGTTTTGACGGCATTTGGCTTAGTAGCGCGGAACCCGGGGGTCAATTTCCATCGACCAACGATCGATGCCGCCGGCGAGAGATTTGGCGGAGGAGATGCCCTGTTGGCGGAGCCAGTTGACGACGTCGAGACTGCGCATGCCGTGGTGGCAATAGCAGATGACCGGCTCGTCGGTATCGAGTTTTTGCAGATTCGAAGGGATCGAGCCCATCGGGATAAGGACAGCGCCTTCGATGCGGCACTGGGCGTTTTCCCATGGTTCCCGCACGTCAACGAGGACCAGTTTTTCGCCGTTGTCGAGGCGTTGCTTCAATTCAACTGCCGAGATTTCGAGATCGTTCATGGCACTCCGTATTTGTTGTTGATTTATTGCTCGCCCATGAAGAGGTTGCCCAAGATCACGAACATCATGACCACGACGACCGGGCCTCCGAAGAGAATACCGAGGAGTTTGCCTGGATTGGGACGCGGCATTGACGGTTCCTCATTGTCCCTAGAGTTTTCTCTCGAGGTTTAGTTCGTAAAAGCGGAAGCTCTGCTTCCGCACTCAAAGGCGCCCGCCTCGGAAGGCGGCCGCTACAAGTGCAAGCATCCACCAATACTTAATTGTACCTGATTATTGAATGGCGCCCTTTGGCGAGATCCATTGTTTTTCGACCGACTGGATCTCGCTTACCAGTTGCAGGTCTTCGGGTTGCGGCAGCATTTCCTTCAGGTGCTCCGCGTACTTTTCGTCCGCTAACAGCTCGCCGTGGACGCTGTAAGGCTTCCGTGCGTGTTCGCCGATGAAGCGGTTGAACTTGAAATCGGGCACGTAGAGTTGCGGCTGGCCGGCGGGGACGTTTTTGTTGATCATTTCGACGAGCTTGATGCACTCCTGGTAATAGAGCTCACGGCTGTGCTCGTTCATGCGCTCCAGGTTCACAGCTGCTTGGGCGGTGGGCTCGTCGTAGCGCGCTTTCAGGCCCCAGACGTAAAACCAGTGCGCGGAGCTGGAGCGGTCGACGCCGAAGAGATCCAGGCTCACGGGAATCCACTTGTTAACGTACTTCTGAATGACCTGCGTGGGCACGACGCCGGCTTTCACGATCCGCTTGATGCCGTCCTGGCCAGTGCCGAGGTGAAAGGACTCTTCCTTGAGCATGGGAATCATGGATTGAGCGAGCGGGGCGAACCCTGAATAGCTAAGCATGGTGAGCTGGTATTTGCCGTCGCGATCGACGAAATCCGTGTACACGAAAAAGTCCAGCCAGTTGTTGACGTCCTGATTGAATGCGCCGAGCAGGCGCTTCTGATCGAAGGCGCGGCGCTCCAGCATTTTCTGCGCTTCCACGCGGCCGCTGTAGCCGAAGTGGCTCATCAGCAGGTGGCACATCTGCCAGCCGTGGCGCATCTCTTCGGTGACGACGCGGCAGAGAGACTGGCGGTCGTGCTCACTGGGCGAGGTTTCGAAGAGTCGGCGCTGCTGCTCGACCGAGGCGAATTCGGTGTCGCCCTGGTAAACGATCAGATTCAGCAGGGCGTCGCGCATGCGCTGGTCGGGGATGCTGACGACCTTCTCCCATTTGGGGCGGCCTTTGTAAGCGCCGAATTCGATTTCGTTGGAACGGGTGGGGCCGAACTTGGCTTCAAATTTGTAGTCGGTGATTTCCGGGTAGTCCACGCCAATGTCTTTTTGCCAGACGCGGAAGAGGTCAACCCAGTCATCGAAAGTGGAAAGGCGCGTTGCCGGCATGAGAGAAATCTCCTTTTGTCAAAATCCTGGGCGCGGGAAAAATTAACTTCCTTGAAACTTGGGCTGGCGCTTCTCCATGAAGGCGCGAATGCCCTCAAGGCAATCGTGCGAATGGAAACACTTCAGCTGGGCTTGCACCTCGCGCTCCAGCGCTTCCATGAGGGCCTCTTTTTCGCGGCTGAAAATGGCTTGTTTCACGGTGCGGATGGCGAGTTGCGGCCCCTCGGCGATTTTCTTGGCGAAGGCGGCCACACCGGCTTCGAATTTGTCGGCCGGGAACAGGTGATTGAGGATGCCGAGGCGGTGCGCGGATTGCGCGTCGATCATTTCACCGAGATAAAACATTTCAGCGGCGACGGAAGGGCCGACGAGCTGGGGCAAAAAATAGGTGCCTCCGTAATCCGGGAACAGCCCGACTTTGGCAAAATTCTGGCCGAAGACGGCGCCATCCACGGCCAAGCGGATGTCGCAGGCGAGGGCGAGGTTCATGCCCGCGCCGGCGGCAGGGCCGTTGACGGCGGCGATGACGGGTTGCGGCATGGTGCGGATATTCAGGACGGCTTGCATGCCCGAGCGGAGGATGGGGGCGAGTTCCGTAGAGTCGCCTCGCTCGCGGCCCTTGCCGATCGCGCCGAGATCGCCCCCGGCGCAAAACGCGCGGCCAGCGCCGGTAAGCACGACGACGTGGATGGAAGAATCGCTGGCGGCGCGGATCAGCGCGTCGTTGAGAGCGTTGGTCAACTCGTTATTGAGGGCATTTAGCCGGTCGGGACGATTCATCACCAGGGTGAGGATGGAACCGTGGCGCGTTTCTTGAAGAACGGGAGAGCTGGAAGCGGTTTGTGGAGCTTGACTCATGCTGCGTCCTTTCGTGAGGGCCCGCTCAGTGGGACTGCGTGTCCCGCGTTTTTTCGGTGCGCTTCACCAGGTCGGCGAGCTTGCGAAAATGCTTGAGCCGGTCGCTTTTCCCGCGGGAAGTCTGGCCGATCGTGGTGGGCAGCACGTAGACGTGCGCCCCATACAGAAGCTCTTTCTGGATGCCATAGTTGCATTTGCGCTGAGCGAACTGCTCGAAGGGGAGCTTGCCGTTGAACGCGATAACCCGCGGAAGATATTCCTCGAGCTTTCGGGAAAGCACAAAGCGGCCCTCGGCAAAATCCTCGCGCTTCAGTTCTTCGATGGCTTTCGTCGGGCGCTTCACCAGATCGGTAAGGCCGATGCCGAATTCGATGATGCGGCGGTCGTCCGGATAGTCGAAAGGTTCGGGGACGACGCCGCTGTCATAGAGCAATGGCCAAAACGGGTTGCCGCGCCCGGCGTAATAGTGGCCGGCGCGAACCGAGGATTCCGTTGGATTGCAGCCCACGATCACGAGCTTCATTCCTTTGCGTAGGTAGTCTGGGAGGGTTTTCATTCGAGTGGCACTTTCCTGGATGCCCTATGAGTTTACTTCCCTTTGAAATTGGCGGCACGCTTTTCCACGTAAGCGGCAAGTCCCTCCTTGGCGTCCTCGCTGGTGAAAAGGAGTTGCTGCAGTTCGCGTTCCAGGCCGAGGGCCTCGGCAAACGGGATTTCCATTCCGGTGACGACGGACCGCTTGATACGGCCGACGGCGCGCGAAGCCTTATTGGGCGGGCAGAACTGGCGGGCGTAGGCGAGGACGTCGTCCCAAAATGAATCCTTTTCGTAGAGGTAATTAATCAACCCCATTTCCAGGGCTTCTTCGAAGCTGAAGGTGCGGCCTGTGGCCATAAGCTCAAGCGAGCGCGAGCGCCCGATGGCGCGGGCAAAGCGCTGCGTGCCGCCGGTGCCGGGCAGCACGCCGAGGTTCACTTCGGGCAGGCCGATCTTGCCGCCTTCCTTCTTCGCGATGCGGATGTCGCAGGCGAGGGCGATTTCCAGGCCGCCACCGACCGTGTGTCCATTGAGCGCGGCGATGACCAGCTTGGGCGTTTGCTCCAGGCGGCTGAGCGTCTCGTTGGCGTGCAGGCAGAAATAGTATTTGAACTGGGGATCGGCCTTGGTGAGCATGGGGATGCTGGCTCCGGCGGAAAAGAATTTTTCGCCGGAGCCCCGGATCACGATCACGTGGGCGCTATCGTCCATCCGGGCCTTCAGGATGGCGGCGTCGAGCTGGAGCATCATTTCGTAGGTGTAGGTATTGGCGGGGGCGTCATCGAGTTCAAAGATCGCGATGCCGTCTTCGATGCGGTATTTTACGAGTTCCTTGGTTGCGATGCTTGTTGTTGTGGCCATAATTATTTGTTCGTCCCTTCGTCTCGAATCTGAAAATCCCTGAAAATTTTTTAGCGAAGCTCTCCCGCTGTGATTCCGTCTGCAAAGTCAGGTTTCGGTTCCGTGCCGGAAGGCAACACTCCATGAAGAAACAAGCCGGCGATGGCGGCGGTCAGTTCGCTGGCGTCCGGATCTACTCCCGGCTTATGCCATTTGTAGGTCCAGTTCATCATCCCAAAAAGGCTGAGGACGGCGACGCGGGGATGGATGCCCGGCGCGAGGCCGTCGGCGGCGATAGAGTCGAAGATTTCGCGAGCCAGCGCGTAGTAGCGGCGCTTGATCGCCTGGACCTTTTCGCGATACGGATCCCCTAGCGCGTCTTCCTCATGGGCTAAGACCTTCATCTCGTAGGGGTGTGACAGGAAGTACTCGATGTGATTCAGAATCAGAAGCCGGAGACGCTCTGTGGGCTCATGGACGCCAGGAAGCCGGGACCGGAGGCTTTCCAGTACAAATGTAAAGGTCGTACTTTGAATGAGATACAGCAGATGTTGCTTGTTCTCGAAGTAGTAGTAGAGGCCCGCAAGCGAGACACCCGTGTCTCGGCTGATATCGCGCATGGAAGCGCCCTCAAAACCGTGCTGGGCAAAGGCTTGCGAGGCAGTGCGAAGGATGTGCTGGAGCTTGGCCTCTGAATCGCGTGGAATTGGGGTAGTGGCAGCCATAGGCGTCTCGAACGTTCGTTCGACAAATGTAGTTCGAGTGGCTCGGGGTGTCAAGTGGCTATTTGGCCTGGAAGCAGCCTCAGCGATTTGCTGCGTTCTTCAACGTGGCTTTCAGATCCAGGTTGGAGACGAGGCGGTGCAGGTAATTGGGATGGAGTCCGAGAAGTTTGGCGGCTTGGGTAAAGTTGCCCTGGGACTGTTCGAGGGCGGCCAGGATGAGCTGCTTCTTGGCGGCACGCACGGCATCCTGGAAATTGCCCACACACTCGGAAATTGGCAAGGCACGATCCGCCAGCGATTCCGGAAGATCTTCGGGAAGGATGAGGTCGGAACCGCCGATGACGATGGCGCGCTCGATGGCATTTTCGAGTTCGCGAATATTGCCGGGCCAATCGTATTGGGCCAGGCAGGCGCGGGCGGCGGGAGAAAGTCCCCGGACTTTGCGGTTGGAGCGAGCCGAGTAGCGCGAGACGAAGTGATCGGCGAGGAGAGGTATGTCCTCCGGATGTTCGCGGAGGGCGGGCATGGTGATGGAAACCACGTTGAGGCGATAAAACAGATCGAGGCGGAATTTTTCGTCGGCCACAGCTTTCTGGAGATCCTTGTTGGTAGCGGCAACGAAGCGGACGTTTAACTTGATCGAAGAGGTGCCGCCGAGGCGGACGAATTCGCGCTCCTGAAGCACGCGAAGAAGTTTGGCTTGAAGCGTGGGAGGAAGTTCCGCGACTTCGTCCAGGAACACCGTTCCGCCTTCAGCGACTTCGAGCAGGCCCTTTTTCTGGCAGACTGCGCTCGTGAACGCGCCGCGTTCGTGGCCGAAAAGTTCGCTTTCCAGCAGCGTCTCGGTGAGCGCCGCGCAATTCAATGCAACGAAGGGTCGCGATTTGCGCGGACTATTGAGGTGGATGGCGCGGGAGGCGAGTTCCTTGCCGGTCCCACTTTCCCCCAGGATCAGGACGGTCGAATCGGACGGTGCGACCCGCTCGATAAATTGATAAACCTGCCGCATGCGCGGGCCGCGGCCGATCATGTCGTGCTGGAGCTGAACTTCGGCCCGCAGGCGCTGATTTTCGCTGCCGAGGCGTTCGAACTGGCGCGCGTTTTCGATGGCGACGGAAGCAAGGCCGGCAATGGCGGAGAGCAATTGCAGGTCGTCGTTGGAGAAGCGCGTGGCGGGATTGCGGGTATCGAGATAGATCAGGCCGAGAGGTTGTGTCGGAGTGGCGAGCGGAACGCACAGAAGGGAGAGCCCCGAGTCGTGCGAAGCGTTCGCTTGGCTTGAAGCAGCAACGGGCGACTGCTCGTGGTCCAGAACGGCGATGCGCTCCTCCACAACCCGTTGCGCGAGCGCCCGGCCGATGTGCACCGGATGATCGGGGCCGGCGGCGCGGTCCCATGCGACAGGGGCGGAAAATTCGCCGGTGCTGGAATCGAGGAGGAGAATGGCGCCGCGCTCGGCGGGGATTACGTCGAAGAGCATGGCGAGCAGTTGCCATTGGAGCGCGTCAATGTCGCGCATGGAGCCGATGGCGGCGCTGATCTTCAGCAGGGTGGAGAGAGTGCGCACCAGGCGGACGGCCGGGGGAAGAGCGGCCAGAGATTCGGGCTGCAGGTAGAGAAGGTCCTCGGGCTTGAGCTGCTGGGCGGAGAGGCTGAGCGCGGTGTGCTCGTCCAGTTGCACGGCGCTGCTTTCCGCCGCCGCGGCGGGTTCGGGAAGAAATAGGAACGAAGAATCGCCAATGGAAATCTGGTCACCGAAGGCGAGCGCCCGTTCGCAGACGGGGATGCCGTTCACGTAGGTGCCGGCGGGGGAGTCGAGATCGCGCAGCGTGAAGCAGCCGGAAGTCTCGGTGATGGAACAATGCTGCGGAGCGACCGCGGGGTCCTCCAGGTGGATAGCGGTGGACGCATCGCTGCCGATCAAGAGGGGAGCGTCCACGGGAAAGCTGGTGTTTTTCCAGGGGCCGCTGATGACGGTGAGTCTTGGGGGCACGTTGTCTTACTCAGGCGACTGGTCTTCGCGCGTGTTTCCGCTGAGGGCGGGTATTCTAACCCGGCCACCCTGGATAATCTACACCTTGAAAATCTATCCGAAGAGATAGATTGGCTATCTGAACGGTTAGCGGCCGGTGGCCAGCGCGGAAAGTGCCAACGCCCTAACTGCCCCACTAGCTTAACCCATTGCCTGTTAACAACATAGAGGGATGTGCGGGCGCCAGTCCGGCTCCATGCCCTGGTGGAAGGCTGCCTGATCGCCCACTCTTTCAACGCCGGGACTCGCGCTTTAGATAGATAGGAGGTGAAGCAGATTTCGCGGCGGCAAGGATTCCGCTGCGCGCGAGGAAATAATTCCGTGGCTATGCCGTTGAAACATCGCAGGATACAGAAAGGCACCCCACAACTGCGCGGATTGCCGAGACGATGGCATCCGCCTTGCATTCTTCCAAGAGCGTCGGGCAGTTAAGAAAGAAAACTGAGGTGGATCATGAACTTCACAAAAAATATTAAGTGGCATTTGGTTCTGGCGGCTCTGGGCGTTTCGCTTTTCATGACCAGCGCGATTCGTGCGCAGGAAATTGACAACGTCTACTTCGAAACTCCGGCCACATCGGCTGGAAGCAATTTTAATACGCCGTCCGCAGCAGCGGCGAGCACGGCGGTAAACAACGCACAGGTCGAATATGCGGCAATCTCCCAGGCTTCGATTTTCCCCGCGAACCAACAGGAAGAAGCAAGCGTGGGCAGCCTTCCGCGCACTCTTGGATCGATGATCGCTCTCGGCGTACTTCTGATCGCGTGCGGCCTGCTCTGGAAGAGCACCGGCAATCGCCGGAGCGACACCCTGAAGACTCACAATTCCCTATCCATGCGGAAGAATTCACTCCCCAACCGCAAAGCCCAAGCCCTGCACTCGTAAGTGCACATTGAACCTCATTCCGGGG
>DATMMG010000127.1:0-7492 GCA_035569815.1 Candidatus Methylomirabilota bacterium | reverse complement strand
GAAAACGCACGGGCGAGCGCCGACGTGGATTCAGGAAGGCGTGGCGCAATGGATGGAAGGAAAACGCAGCGACGAAAGCGCCGCCGTGCTGGTGCAGGTGTATGATGCCGGGCAAGCCGCGCCGCTCGGGCAGTTGGAAGGTTCGTGGATGAAGCTGCCGGGGCCGTTGGCGAGCTATGCGTATGCGTGGGCGCTTGCGAATATCGAATATATCGTGCAGACGCAGGGCATGGGGGATGTGGAGCGGATTCTGGATCGCCTCGCGGCGGGAAGTTCGACGGAGCAGGCCGTGCGGGCAGTGTTGCACGACGATTACGCGGATTTGATGCAGGCGACTGCGGAATATTTGAAGAAGAATTACGGGCGGTAGCGGTTGTTCGTGTTGTAGCTCAGGCCATTCAGGCCTGAGGGTTTTCGTTCCTACATTTCGATTTTGCCAGAGCGATGGAAGGCCTCACCCCTGAAGGGGTGAGCTACATGGCTAGCAAGGCCGCGAGGAGGGCGGCGCGCTGGGGCATGGTGTTGATGAGGACGTGCTCGTAGGTGGCGTGGGCGCCGTCGCCGACTGCACCGAGGCCGTCGAGTGTGGGAATGCCGAGGGCGGCGGTGAAGTTACCGTCGGAGCCGCCGCCGGCCGCGGCTTCGCCGAGGGGAAAGCCGAGTTCACGGGCGATGGATGTGGCGCGCGCGAATAGGGCGGCGCTGTGTTTGCGTTCGAGCGGCGGGCGGTCGAAGCCGCCGTGAATTTCGAGTTTTGCGCCGCGATGGACGGGCTTCAGGGAGTGAAGACGCTTTTCGAGCGCGCGCATGTCCGCGTGGCGCCAGGCACGAAGATCGAGCGTGGCCGCAGCACGGTCGGCGATTACGTTTGTGCGGGAACCGCCGGAGACGATGTCGGCGTTGATGGTTACGCCGCGGCGCAGGTCGTTCCACTTTTCGAGGCGGCCGATTTGCGCGGCGAGCTCATGCACCGCGTTGATGCCTTTTTCGGGAGCGAGCCCCGCGTGGGAGGCGCGTCCGTGGACAATCAGTTGCGCCTCGCCCACTCCCTTGCGGGAAGTCTTCAGATGACCGCGAGGGCCGAGCGACGGTTCCAGCACGAATACTGCGTCGCTGCGCCCGGCTTCCTCTTCAATTAACTTGCGCGAAGATTCGCTGCCGATCTCTTCGTCGGACGTCCACAGGAACACCATGCGTTTCTGGACGGGCGTTTGCAGTTCGCGAATGGCTTCGAGTGCGAAAAGAGCTTGAACGATGCCGGCTTTCATGTCGAACGTGCCGGGGCCGTAGGCTTTACCGCCTGAAACGCGAAAGGGCATTTGGGCCAGGGTGCCGGTTGGATAGACGGTGTCGTAGTGTCCGAGCACCAGTAGTTGCGACTTGGCTCGTCCTTCCGCGGGTTTCCAAACCACGCGAAGATGATCGCCACGATGCCTCTGCCGGAGGATTTGCGCAATCGTGCCATGGCACAGCCATTTTTCCGCCAGAAACTGGCAGCAGCGATCCGTTGGCTCTTTTTCCAGGCTGGGAGATTCGAGCACGGTGAGTTCACGCAGAGTTTCCAGCATCTGCGGCAGCCGCTTGCGTAAGTAGGGAAGAAAGGAAAGCCCGGCCATGGAGAGGGCATGGTAACACGCAGGGCGAAGCGCGATGAAGCCTGCGCCGCCCGCAGGGACCCGCGGGCGCAAAATGATAAGCTGTCCGAAGAACCGAAAACCCTTATAATAAGAGGTTTGCGAACTGACGGAGGGAGCCTTTTCATTGGCTATGAGCGACACACAAGTGGGAACGCAACTCGACATCAACGAGATCCAGAAATTCCTGCCGCACCGGTACCCGTTTCTGCTGATCGATAAAGTTGTCGAGATGGAACGCCTCAAGCGCATCGTCGCGATCAAGAGCGTCACGATCAACGAGGGATTTTTTCAGGGACATTTTCCGGGCAAGCCGGTGATGCCGGGCGTGCTGATTCTGGAGTCGATGGCGCAGGCCGGCGGATTGCTGCTGCTGCAGGAAATTCCGGACCGCGAGAAGAAATTGCTTTACCTGGCTTCGATGAGCGACGTGAAGTTCCGGCGGCCGGTGGTGCCCGGAGACCAGTTGCGCATCGAAGTGAACGTCGTCACGTGGAAAGGCGATCTCTGCAAGATCGAAGCAAAGGCGTTCGTTGAAGGAAGCCTGGCGACGGAAGCGAAGATGCTTTGCGTGATGGCCGACCGGGAAAAGCCCGCAAGCGCATAAATGGGGATTAGCACAAATATTCATCCTCAGGCGATCGTTTCACGGGAAGCGAAGCTGGGCGCGGGCGTGCAGATTGGCGCCTATGCGGTGGTCGGCGCGGACGTGGAACTGGGCGAGGGCTGCGAACTCAAAGAGCACGCGGTGGTGCAGGGCCCCGCGAAATTCGGCGCCAAGAATGTCTTCCACCCTTTTTGCGTGATTGGCGGCGATCCCCAGGACTACTCTTTCCGCGGGGAGCGCGTCGAACTGCAAGTGGGCAGCGGAAACATTTTTCGCGAGCATGTGACCATCAGCCGGGGCACGGTCAAGGGCGGCGGCATCACGCGGATCGGCAACGATAATTTCTTCCTGGCGTATTCGCACGTGGGCCACGACTGTCAGATCGGCAACAATACGCTCTTCGTGAATGGGGCGACGCTCGCCGGGCATGTGAGCGTGCAGGACTTCGTCACCCTGGGTGCGTTTTCGCCGGTGCACCAGTTTTGCCGGCTGGGGCGCTATTCATATATCGGAGCGGCGACGGTGATTACGCAGGACGTTTTGCCGTTTTCGCTGATTGTAACGGAACGCGAGACGCGCTGCTTCGGGCCGAACACGATCGGACTGGAGCGCAAGGGTTTTTCCGCGGAACGCATCAAGGCGCTTCAGAAAGCATTCCGCGTGCTGACGCGTTCGAAGAAAAACACTTCGCAGGCCTTGGAAGAGATTCGAAAGACAATGAAGGAATCCACCGATGTGAACGAGTTGGTGGAATTCGTGGAAAAGGCCGAACGCGGCATTGTGAAGTAAGGCTGACCGGAAATTCATGCCAGAGACAATGCAAAGCAATCCCGGGCAAAGCAACTCCGGCTGGGGCCTGATCGCGGGGAACGGCCGATTTCCTTTCCTGGTTCTGGAGGGCGCGCGCAGCCAGGGAATCGAAATGGCGGTGATCGCGCTGAAAGAAGAGGCTTCGCCGGAACTGGAGAAAATCGCCAAGCGGCTGCACTGGGTGAGCCTGGGCGAACTGAGCAAGGCGATCGAGTTGATGCAGGGCGAAGGCGTGAAGCGCGCGGTGATGGCCGGGCAGGTGAAGCACAACAAAATTTTCAGTTCCATTCGCCCGGACTGGAAGCTGGCCAAACTGCTCTTTGCCTTGCCGCGAAAAAACACGGATTCGCTCATCGGCGCGGTGGCAAAGGTTCTTGAGGAAGAAGGCATTCAATTGGTGGATTCGACGATGTTTCTGAAGCCGCTGCTGCCGGAGGCGGGCGTGCTGACGCGGCGCGCTCCCAGCCAGCAGGAAGCCGCCGACATGGAATACGGCCTGGGCATCGCGCGGCATATCGCGGCGAAAGATATCGGGCAGACGGTGGTAGTGGCCGACAGCGCTTGCGTGGCCGTGGAGGCGATGGAAGGCACGGACGAAACGATTGCGCGGGCCGCGCGCTTCGCCAACGGGCGACCGCTGGTAGTCGTAAAGGTCAGTAAACCCAGGCAGGACATGAGGTTCGATGTACCCGTGGTCGGTTTGCCG
Organism: Candidatus Methylomirabilota bacterium; assembly: GCA_035569815.1. Lineage (GTDB taxonomy): Bacteria > Acidobacteriota > Terriglobia > Acidiferrales > UBA7541 > Acidiferrum. The sequence goes on along the minus strand of DATMMG010000127.1, from coordinate 3,735 downwards.
ACCGTCGAATCCATGAAGTTGGCCGGGGCGACGGCGCTGGCCATCGACGCAAATCGCACTCTCCTCTTTGACAGGGAAAAATTGATTGCCATGGCCAACGACGCCGGAATTGCGATTCAGGCCTTTCCTTCCATGCAGGCCGGGGAACCAACGAGTGATTCGCGGGGAATGACTAAGGAATGAGCGAGCGCGGGGGTGTGGCCGGGGGGCAACGCAAAATTCGTGTGGGCGTAGTGGGCGCCGGCGAATTCGGCCGGAATCACGCGCGGGTGTATCGCGAAATGGATGGCGTGGAACTTGTCGGCGTGCTGGACCAGAGCGCGGCGCGCGCCGAGGCCATCGCGCAAGAATTTGGGACCCGGGCGTTCAAAGGCATAGAGGAGTTGCAGGGCGCGGTGGATGCGGTAACTGTTGCGGTTCCCACGGTGGCGCACGCCGAAGTGGGCTGCCGCCTGATGGCCCTGGGGATTGACGTCCTGGTGGAGAAGCCGATGGCGGCTACGCTTGCGGAAGCGGATGAGTTGCTCGAAGCGGCGCGACGCTACCAGCGGATCCTGCAGGTCGGGCACGTCGAAAGGTTCAACCCGGCGGTGATCGCGGTCGAGCCAATTTTGAACCGGCCGCTTTTCTTTGAAGTCCACCGGCTGGGCGTATTCACGCCGCGGAGCCTGGACGTGGAAGTAATTTACGACCTGATGATTCACGACCTGGACATTCTGCTGGCGCTGGTGAAAGAACCTGTGACGGAAGTGAAAGCCGTTGGCATCCCGGTGTTGACGGACAAGGTCGATATCGCTCACGCACGCATCGAATTCACGGGCGGAGCCGTGGCCAATGTCACTGCCAGCCGGGTTTCAACAGAGCGTGTGCGGAAAATGAGATTCTTTCAGCACCACGAGTACATTTCGCTCGACTACGCGCGGCGCGACGCATTGCGCGTTGGCGTGAAAAAGCCCGGGCCGCAGCCTGAGTTTGGATTTGAGAAACTGGCGGCGCCGGCCGTTGAACCCCTGCGCGCGGAGCTGGAAGCCTTCGCCGCGGCGGTTCGCACGCGGGTCGCTCCAAAGACCGACGGGGTAGCCGGGCGGGCGGCACTGGAGCTGGCGAGCCAGGTCATGCAAAGCATCCGTGAGCATGATGAGCGCGTCAAACCTCAAGCCAAAGGGCCTGTAGCTAAAGGGCCCATAGCCCAGAGCTACCCGGATAAAGCGAGCCAATGATTCCCAGGATCCTAGTCCCCGTCGGTGCGCGTTTGCCTGCCGAAGATGTTCCGACGACGCGCCGGCGGCCGACGACGCTGGACGAGCGCACCCTGGTGCCATCCGGGATGCCGCTGGTGCAGCTGGATGGGCGCACAACCATTCCCTCCAATTTGCCGCTCGATTCGATTGCCACCCGCGTGGTGGTGCCGCGCGACGTGAACGTGGAAGCGGTGCAGCGCGAGGAAGTATCCCATCTGCCGCCGCAGCCAACGGAGATGGACGAGCGCATCAGCATTCCCGTCGGGGCCGCGGCGCCGGAAGTGTTTGCGCCGCTGGGGCCGATCTCGGAGGACCTGGTGGAGCCGGACATTTTCCAGTCCGGCGAAGCTGCGTTTCTGCCTCCGGAGTGGCGTGGCAAGCCGACGACGGAAGACCGCGTCACCACCATTGCGTCGGTGGTTTTTCACATTCTGCTGATCCTGATGCTGCTCTTTTCACCGAAGCTTTTCTCGCCGCACGTGCGCACGAACGAAGAGGAAGAGATCGGGCGCCGGCAGATGACGGTGCTCCTGCCGCCGGGGGCGCTGGACGCGCTGAAGCCCTCGCCCGCTCCGGCGCCACATGCGGCTGTGCGAGTCGATCCGCGAGTGATCAACAAGATCGCGCCGCCGGCGCCGACTCCGCCTCCACCGCAGCCCGTGCCGGAGCCGCCGAAGCGCGAGTTGCCGAGCGCGCCGACGCCGCAGCCGAACGCGGCCGCTGTGCAGCCTCCTCCGACTCCGTCTCCTTCCCAGGGTGAATTGCCGAAGACACCCACGAAACTGGAAAACCCGGACATGCCGGTGCCGGAAAAAGGATTGATCCTGCCGAAGACTGGCGGCTCGGCCGGGGATTTGATTCGTGATGCCGCTCGTGGAACGAAGCCGAGTTCTCCGGCGCCGATTCGGGGCGGGAACCAAGGGCCTTCGAGCGGCGGCGGTGGTCGTGGCGGTAAGGGAGGCCATGGCGCTGGAATCGAAATGCTCACGGACACCGAGGGTGTGGATTTCAACGATTATTTCCGGCGGATTTATTACATCGTGAAAGGGAATTGGGAAGCGGTGATGCCGCCCTCGGTGAGCTTGGGCGACCAGGGTGTGGTGTCGCTGCAGTTCAAGATTATGCGCGACGGCTCGGTTCCCGACGGGATGCCGATTCAGGTTTATGGCTCCGGGAAAGAGCCGCTGGACCGCGCGGCGTTTTCTTCCATTCGCGCGTCGAATCCGTTTCCGCCGCTGCCGCCGCAGTTCAAGGGGCCTTTCATCGAGCTGCGATTCACGTATTATTACAACATTCAGGTACCGACGCAGTAGGGCGCGGCACGCATATACGAGAAGGAAACTTCTCGTTGTTCACGCGCGAAAAAATATGTTGTCATCCTGAGGGGCGCGTTGTTTGCGCTCCGAAGGACCTCAACTGAAAAATCCTGCACAATTTAAGCGTTGAGGTCCTTCGCGCACCCTCGTCGGGTGCGCTCAGGATGACAATTTTGCGGGGCGTTCAGCGTGCGGCGATGTTTCTGTGTTAGAAATATTGGCGATATGAAACTTTCGCGGCACCAGGTGATCGGCAGTGTGCTGCTGGCGCTGATTGTGCTGGCGGTGCTGATCGTCCGCGCGTGGCCGCAGTTGTTCCCCAAATGAACGCACCCGCCGAGTCTCCGCTTATCACGATTGTTGGACCAACCGGTTCGGGGAAATCGGCGCTGGGGGTTTGGCTTGCGCTGGAGCTTGGCGGCGAAGTGGTGGCTTGCGATTCCACGCAGCTTTATCGCGGATTTGATGTGGGCACGGCGAAGCCCACCGTCGAAGAGCGGCACGGCGTGGCGCATCATCTGATTGATGTTCTGGACCCGCGGGAAGAATCCACCGCCGGAGGGTATCGCGAGAGGGCCATTGCCGTACTGGAGGATCTTCGCGCGCGGAAGCGGCTGCCGATTTTCACCGTGGGCACGGGGCTTTACCTGCGCGCGCTGCTCGAAGGGCTTGCGGACGTGCCGCTGCGCTCGGAAGAGTTGCGCGAGCGGCTGTGGGCCAGCGTCGCCGCGCATCCGCCGGGGCATCTGCATCGCATCCTGAAGCGGATGGATCCGGTTTCCGCGGGGAAAATTGCGCCGGGCGACGAGCAGAAACTGATTCGCGCCGTCGAAGTCTGCTTGCTGGCGAAAAAGCCGCTCTCCGAAGTGCATCGCGCGGGAAGAAATCCGCTGCGCGGCTGGCGCGCCGTAAAGATCGGGCTGTCGCCCGAACGCGAAGCTCTCTATCAGCGCATTCATGCGCGGACCGATGCGATGCTCGCCGCCGGATGGATGGAAGAAGTGCGCGGGCTCGTCGCCAGCGGCCTGCCGGCGGAAGCCAAGCCGTTCGATTTCATCGGCTACCGCGAATTGCGCGCGGTGCTAAACGGTGAACTGAAACTCGAAGAAGCCAAAGCTGCGATTCAGCAAGCAACCCGCCGCTACGCCAAGCGGCAACTAACCTGGTTCCGCCGCGAC
>DATMMG010000126.1:0-14110 GCA_035569815.1 Candidatus Methylomirabilota bacterium | reverse complement strand
AACTGCGGCGGCGCGGCCTTCCATTCCAGGATCGAAGCCCGCAATTCGTCGCTAAGTTCTTCATCCGCGTCCAGCAGCAGAATCCAATCTGCGCTCGCCTGCGCGGCGGCAAAATTTTTCTGCTCCGCGTAGTTGGTCCACGCGCGCGCCAAAACTCGTGCCCCCGCCGACCGGGCAATTTCCAGCGTTGCGTCCGTGCTGCCCGAATCCACCACCACAATTTCATCGGCGATTCCCTCAACCGATTTCAGCAGGCGCGGCAGGTCGTGCGCTTCATTGAGGGTGATGACGCAGATGCTTAAACGGTTCATCTGTGGTCGGAGTAGCTGCTTGCCCGCGCCAGTATCTCACAGGCTCCGCGGGCCACGAGGTGCGAGCCGGAGATCGCGTCCAGTGGGGGTTGTTACTTTGGCCGTAACGTCACGCGAATCACGCTGCTGCCAATGCGGAAGATCGCGCCCTCTTGCAGCAAGACCGCGCGCGCGCGTTCGCCCTCAAAAAAAGTGCCGTTGGTCGAATCAAGATCCTTCAAGTTCACATGGCGTTCTCGGACTTCGATCACGCAATGGTGGCGGGAAATTTCCGGATCTTCCAGCGCGATGTCCGCGCCCTTGCGGCCGATAACGGTGCGCGCTTTGCTCAGCGTGAAACTCTTGTTTGCCTCGGGCCCGCCTTCAACCGTCAGGATCACCTCAAGGTTTTCCGGAAGGCGAAGTCCATCGTCTACCGCGAGCAGCCTCAGCCGCTGGGTGGAGGCGTCCGCCCGCGCGAATGAGGGCATGGGCGAAATGACCACCGTCTGATCCACGCTGCGCTTGATTTCAACAATCGTCGTCAGTCCGCACTTGGTGCACTTGAAGCTGACCTTGGGATGTTTGGCCACGGCATCGTCGTTCAGCAGGTGCTGCTGGCCACAATGGATACAACCTGTCTGCATCCTTCAAAATTACCATGAGACGATTGCGCGTGCCCCAGACAACGACGACGGGCCTTGCGGGAAGGGTTACCCGCCGGACCTCCAGCGCCCCTCACTTATGCTACGATTAAGGTTTCCAAATCAGGCGGGAGAGTGCTTGTGTCCGACCATATTTCGCGCAAAGAACTGAAACATGATCGAGTCCGGGAATCGATTGAGCATGGAGCCGAGGCGGTCCTTTCTCACACTCGCATTGCCTCGATTGTGCTGCTCGTCGCCATTGTTTTTCTGGCCGGGTATTACGGCTGGAAAATTTACAACGATCGCCAGACGACGCAGGCCCAGGCGGCGCTCGACGACGCCATGAAAATTTTCAACGCGCCGATCCTGCTCCCCGGCCAGCCAAGCCTGCCCGGAGAGATTTCCTACGTGGATCCGGCGCAACGCTCGCAGGACGCGGAAGTCCGCCTTGCCGCCGTCGCCGCCAAATATCCGCACACTCCTCCTGGCCGGCTGGCGCGCTACTATTCCGCCCTTTGTTTGATGGATCTGGACAAGCTCAATCAGGCATCCGAGGAGCTCAAGAATCTCGAGACCGGTTCGGATAAGGAACTCGCCTCTTTGGCCAATTTTCAGAAAGCGCTGATCGCCGAGCGTACCGGAAAGAACGATGAAGCTATCCCGATTCTCCGCGCCCTCTCCGACTCGGGTTCTATCCTGGTTCCGAAGCCGCTCGTGCTCCTGGAACTGGCGGGCATCCTTCGCCAGACGAATCCCAAGGAAGCTATCACCCTGTACGGGCAAATCAAGAAGGATTATCCGAATACCAGCGTCGCCGATGAGGCCGACCGCGGACTGGGCGCGCTCGCTCCGCAATCCTGACCGGTCCGTCTCCCGCCTGACTTCCGGAGGTTTCGGCGATCGAAACGCTTCGCACATACGCTACCTGGGCAGTGGACTCGGCAGCCTCCCGCGGCCGCCGGTTTCCTGAATCCATGCATGCCTACCGGAGCGAATACGCGCGCGACCGCGACCGCATCATCCATGCCCGCGCGTTCCGGCGGCTCGAGGCGAAGACTCAGGTATTCAGCACGCGCTTCTCCGACCACTTTCGCAATCGTCTGACCCACACGCTCGAAGTCGCGCAAATTGCCCGGACCGTCGCGGCTGCCCTGCGCATCAACACGGATCTGGTCGAGGCGCTGGCGCTGGTCCACGATATCGGCCACCCGCCTTTTGGCCACGCCGGAGAACGGAAACTCGACGAGCTGATGCGCGCGCACGGCAGCGGCTTCGATCACAATCTGCACGCGCTGCGCATCGTGGAGCACTTCGAGCACCGCTACATCGGTTTCGACGGCCTGAACCTGACGTTCGAAGTGCGCGAAGGCATCGTAAAACATTCGCGGGATTACTCCGCTACCGCGCATCCGGAATTATCCGAGTATCTGCTGGACCTGCGGCCGCCGCTGGAATCGCAACTCATCGACTGGGTCGACGAAATCGCCTACAACTCCGCCGATCTCGACGACGCGCTGGAAGCCAACCTGCTCGACCTGGATACACTCCGGGACGAAGTGCCGTTTTTTGCCGATTTCTACGCCAGGATCGAGGCGGCGCATCCCGCCGCCCGCACGCGCCTGAAATTCAACGAAGCTCTGCGCCACGTGATCGATCATCTCGCGAGCGACCTGATCATCAACACCGAAACGCTTGTCCGCGAATCGGGGGTTCACACCTCGGAGGATATCCGGCGCGCGCCCCGGCGGCTGGCGCGATTCAGCGAAACGGCCCGCGCACAGAACGCCCAGCTTAAAGGCTTCTTGTTCGCGCACATTTACAATCACCCGCTTATCACGGAGGATTCCACGCGTTCCGTTGCCTGCCTGGCCGAATTGTTTGGCTATTATCTGGAGCGGCGCGGATCGATGCCCGAATCGCAGGAACACGCGGCGGACCAGATTCCGCGTCACCTTGTAGTCTGCGATTACGTCGCCGGGATGACCGACCAGTTCCTGCTCCGCCAGCATCACGAACATTTTGGCACTGCGGCGAGGAACGCCCCGCCTTCTCTTGCGTCCTCATAGCGGCTAGAATCAAACCGTTTCTCGGGAGATCCGACTATGCTCGTTCGCCGGCAGCTGCTCTTGATGGCCCTCCTGCTCTGGTTCCCTGCCGCGACCTTTTCGCAAATTCCCGGCCTCGCCACCGCGCAGCCGGCGCCAGTGGCACAGCCGGTGCCCGCGGTCCCGCCGGATCCGCTGGGCCGCGAAACGCCGCGGGGAACCCTGGTGGGATTCATCAAAGCGGCCCAAGAAGAGCATTACACCCTCGCGGTCGAATATTTCCAGCCATCGCCGGTCCGCCGGCGCCGTTCGGAACAGGATGACGAAGAGCTTGCTGCGCAACTGCTGACAATCTTAAATCAAAAATTTGCTGGCTCACTGGAACTCACAAGCCGCGACCCGCTGGGACGCCTGGATGACGGCTTGCCCCCGGACCAGGAAAGAATCACAAGTGCATTGGGAGCGAGCGATAAGTTTCCCATCCAGATGATTCGCCTCGAGGATGAACATGGCCGGAAGCTTTGGTATTTTTCGCGCTCCACGCTGGATCACGTTCCGGAAATGTACGATTCGCTGACGTTCCCGGAAATGGAGAAGAAGATTCCGGAAACATTGGTATCGCACCGGCTGTTGTTCATGCCGCTCTGGCAGTGGCTCGCTATTCTGATTTTTCTGCCGATCATGCTGCTGGCGGGCCGCCTGATCACGATGTTGATTTTCTTCGTGGTCAGCCGGGCGCGGAAATCCAGGAACAAACCCCCGCTGGCGCCGCAGAAATTTTTTCAGGTGGATCCGATCACGCTGACGATCGCGATCATTTCGCACTACATCTTTGTCGGCTACATTGGCACCTCGTTGTTATACCGGCTTTATTACCGCCACCTTGTCTGGGTTTTCCTGGCGTTCGACTTTTACTGGATCCTCACGCGCATCACCCGGGCCATTTCTTCGGGGATCGGCGCCAGCCTGACGAAACGCGGGATGCTGGCGGAGCGGTCCATCGTTTCGCTGATCCGGCGCTTTATCGAAGTTTCGATTTTTCTGCTGGTGTCGCTGCTGGTGCTCAAGAATCTTGGGGTGGATGTTTCCACGGCAGTCGCCGGCATTGGAATCGGCAGCCTTGCCCTGGGCCTGGGCGCGCAAAAAACATTTGAAAACCTGTTCGGCGGGGTTTCCGTTCTTTTCGACAAGGTCATTCAGATTGGCGACACCTGCAAGATCAACAACCAGACGGGCGTCGTGGAAGATATCGGCTTGCGCTCCACCCGTTTGCGGACCGGCGAGCGCACCCTGCTTTCCATTCCCAATGGCACCATGGCGACGGCCGTGATCGAAAACTTGCGCTTCCGCGACAAATTCCTGTGCCAGCAGACCATCCGTCTGCGGTACGACCTTTCGCCGGATCATGTGCGCTATGTGCTTGGACAGATTCAGAATCTTTTGATTGAAGATCCAAAAGTGGAGGACGCATCCGCGCGCGTGAGGTTCTTACGCTTTGCCGAGTATGCACTGGAGGTGGAACTATATTGTTACATCTTGGAGCCGGAATATAACCAATATCTGGCGTCACAGGAACAACTGCTTCTGAAAGTAATGGATGCGATCGAGAAGGCAGGCGCCGTGGTGGCGTTGCCGACGCAAACCACATTTGTTACGCAGGATGCCTGGATTGATCCCCAGAAGGCGAAGGCGGCGCAGACAGCGGTCGAGAAGGCGCGCGATCCCGGCGTTCCCGGGCTCCGTGCCCAGCCGCCGTCGGACTAACCGCGGTCGCGCGGATCAGGCGTAGGCAATCTGGTTTCAAATTATTGCGCCGCGAAGGTGTTGCACGCTGCGATCGATCCGCTCTTTAACCCTTTGTTGAACCATTCCATGCGCTGCTGCGAACTCCCATGCGTGAACGTTTCCGGCTGCACGCGTCCGCGCGTCATCTGCTGGATGTGATCGTCGCCAACGGCCGCAGCCGCATGCAGGGCGGACTCAACGTCCCCCGCCTCCAGCAAGCCTCGTTGCTGCGTGGTGTGGGCCCAGATGCCCGCGAAGCAATCCGCCTGCAGTTCCGTCTTCACGGACAGGGGATTCGCCTCGGCAGGATTGCTTCTCTGCAATTGCTGCACCCGCTGTTCGATGCCGATGATCTTCTGAACGTGGTGGCCAACCTCGTGCGCCAGCACATAAGCCTGTGCGAATTCGCCTGGAGCGCCGAAACGCCTCTTCAATTCATCATAAAAACCCAGATCGATGTACACCTTTTCATCCGCGGGGCAATAAAAAGGTCCCGTGGCGGATTCGGCTCCGCCGCACGCGGATTGTGTGTGATTCCGGAACAGCACGAGTCTGGCGTGCCGGTAGGGAACTCCCTCTTGCTGCGGCAATAATTGCTCCCACGTCTTCTGGGTGTCGTCCAGGACGAAAGAGACGAATTGCACCAGCGGTTTTTCCGCTTCGTCGCGCGCGGGGTTCGGCCGGTGGACCGTTGTGGCAACAGGCGCAGTGGTGCCTCCACCCAGCAGGGCAAAGAAGTTTTGTTTGAAGACGAGGCTCAGGATGAAGAGGACCACCACGCCGCCCAATCCGATGTGCATGCCTCCGAAGCCGAATCCCCCTCCGCCTCCGCCCCCATCGTCCTGGTCTCGGCGATCGTCAATATCGTCGCTCGTCCCGCCCGGTGTCCAGCGCATTGAATGCTCTCCTGTTTGAATCGAATCCGGATGGCGGTCTGGAAGGGCGACCGCTTGAAAATGCTATCATCCCCTTTGGTGAGGAGCCCCACCAAAGTGAAACTGTTCCCGTATGCTGGCCGAAAATCGGGAAACCGAGATCCGTCCTTCCAATACGATTATTAATTCTTCCTAATGACGACTTTTTTCCAGTTGATTTGGCCGCACGAAAACTGTATACATTTGATTAATTCGCTCGCATTATAGCTTCCTTGTCCCCGGTACTATCGTGAACTTGAGAATTCGTTTACATTGGTTTGCATGAATGCAGGCCAATCGGGTGGATATGCGCGCTTCCTTGTCGTCTGAGTCCAAAGTAGAACAGGGCCAGCCAACGGTTCCTTTCTCCAGTCGTGACCTCGGCGTCCTGATTCTCGTCTTTTTAGCTTATTTCCTATCAGCTCGGTTTGAGCTGCGTTTGATCCATTCCCAGACCTCCATGGGAGTGATCTGGCTTCCGCCCGGTATTGCCTTTGCCGCCTTTTTGTTGAAAGGCAACCGCGTCCTCCCCGCTATTTATCTGGCCTCCCTCTGCGTCGAACTAACCTCCTTTGTGCCCTCGATAGGGGCCCTGACCATCGCCGGTGGAAACGTGGCGGAAGTAATGCTGGGAGGCTACTTGGTCAACCGCTATGCGGAGGGCGCAAATGCCTTCTCGCGGCCGGTGAATGTCTTGCGGTTTTCAGTGATGGCGGGGGCACTGGCAACACTTGTCAGTGCGGTGGTAGGCACCACGGTTGTATGGGGCCCCGCCGGGTTCAGCCAGCCCAAAACGCTCACAATTTTTGCCGCTTGGTGGGCGGGGCATGCCCTTGGCGTGCTGGTTCTAACCCCATTCCTTATCTTGCTCTTGAACGGCAAGCACCAACCGCTGCACCTGAGCGAACTTCTTGAGATGAGCGCCCTGCTGGTGGGGCTTAGCGTGGTGTCCGTGGTTAGTTTCGGCCCGGCCGGAGTGTTCAGCGATAGAGTGGATACGCCTCTCTTCCTTTGTGTGCCGTTCCTGGTCTGGGCGGGGATTCGCTTTTGCCCGCTGGAGGCCGCGGGCGCCTGCATGGTTCTTTGTGGTTTTGCCACCTGGGGTTCTCTGCACGGATACGGGCCGTTCATAACCACAACGGCGATGCCACTCTCTCTAGCTGCGTATCTTTGCGTGGCCACCACGATGACGCTTACGGGTGCTGCCACAGTCGCAAACCAGCGCGAACTTTCCGAGAAACTTCTGGAGACGCTCTATCGGCTGGAAAAAACCAAGGACGTGGAGATCACGCGTCTTTCCTCGGAGATCGATTTCCTCCGCGACGAGCTGATTCGGCGGGTGCATGCCAAATCACATTCCAGGCGGAATCAGCAGATAACTCAGCAACCTTTTGAAAGCAACGAGGTAATCTGGTTTCTTGAGGCCGAGACGGAAAACATTCTCTACGTCAGCCCTGCCTACGAAGCAGTGTGGGGGCGGCCTCGCGAGGAGCTGGGCTGCGACGTCCACGCCTGGCTGGACGCCGTGATACCCGAGGATCGCGAGTGCGCCATCCAATTCATCGGCCAGGAGTTTCCGGGCGACCGCGTGGAAACCAGCTACCGCATCCGGCGGCCCGATGGCGCCATCCGCTGGATTTTTGATCGTGGGTTCGTCATACGCGACCCGGCCGGACGCCCGATTCGTTACCTGGGTCTGGCAAGCGACATCACAGAGTTGGTGCAGCAGGGCGAAGTTGTTCCCGCTCAGCTGGAGCACCGGTCCCCGAAAACCCTCGACCACGAGGCAGCATCAGATAATCTATCAAGGAGAATAAAGGAATGATCGGAGAACGGTTGCGGGACATCCGCAAAGAAAAGCAACTTTCGCAGGGAGATTTGGAAGAGCGCACTGGATTATCCCGGTGCTACCTCTCCCGAATCGAGAACGGCCACACCACCCCTTCCATCGAAACGCTTGAGAAGCTTGCGGGGGCGATGGGAGTACCCCTTTACCAGCTGTTTTATCAAGGCAATGGCCCCGCCAAGCCGCTGGTCATCCCCCGGAAAAAGGATTCACCTTCCGAGGAATGGGGCCTCTCGGGCAAATGGGGTGGCTTCCTCAATCGAATTCGGGGCTTGCTTGGGCAAATGGAAGAGGGCGATCGCAAGCTGTTGTTGGGCGTCGCCGTCAAACTGTCTCGCAAGAAATAGGGTTCGCAAACTCAGTATCGCGGGTTGCGCTCGATTCGCGATCTGAAGATTGAGCTGTCCGCCGGGAAACGGAATTTCCCGGCGAATTCCCCCCGCGGACTCACGGGGGCAGCATTATTTGGCGGCTTACGCGCTCCCTTGCCTCAGCGCAGGCATTCCAGTATCCACGCCCTTCACAGGTCGAAAAATTCCGCGTATGAGTCTTTCACCTGGTTCGTTGAACCGGGCATTGCATCGCTGTGTCCCACTCCCAACTTCTAGATTCCCATTTTCGAATGTGTTCCTTTTCACACAACCTCTCACCCAAATACGCCTTTGCGGGTTAGAATTCCTTCAACAAGTCCTCCCATGGGTCTGAAAACCGATCGCCGGAAGCAACTTCGAAAACGGCCGTTGAGCCTCGTCTATGTCGAGCTTCCCCCCTCCAACGGGGGGATGATGCGCGACCTCTCGGAGTACGGATTTTCGCTGCGTGCCATGATGCCTCTTCGGCAATCCGAAAAGATGCCGTTTTCCTTCGTGCTGGAGGCATCTGCCCGGATTGATGGAGAAGCAATTGTCGTTCGCATCGATGACGGCGGCCGCGTTGCCACACTCGAGTTTGCCGGGCTGGCTTCTCATTCCCGTGACCAGATTCATCGCTGGCTGGACAGGCACGAGGAGCCGTTATCGCCCGAGGCCACGCCAACCCAGCCGATGGAAACGAAGCACGCCTCGTTGACCGAGTTGCGCGCCCAGATTCGTGCGCCGAATCCGCCTACGTCGGAGCACCCCGCCGCCGAAGACGCATCGCCAGCTTCTCCACCAGAGCCGTCGGCGCCCCCCAGGACGGAACCTCCTCCCGCGCCGCTCCCATCGGCGGTGGAGAAAGTGTCTCCACCGGCACCAAGGGCCGCGAGATGGCCAGTTCCGGAGCCACCTCCATCGCCGGTTGCGGAAAGTCCCCTCTCGCCGCCCTTGCCCACGGCGATCACCACTCCGGATTCAGCGCTACGGCCTTCCGATGAGACGCCAGCACCTTTGCCGCGTGCGCAGGAGTCCACCAAAGCGCCTCTATTACCTCCGCTCCTGAAACTCTCTTCGGTCCGCCCCGGGCCGCAAGCCAATGAAGTTTCCGAAAGGCCTTCGGCTCCCGCGGCGGATTCAAAAACCGTCGCGGAGCCGCCGGCGGCGATTCATATTTCTCTTCCGAAGATAGAGACACCGGCCTCGACGAGAAAGCAAATCTCTGAGCCTGTTTCCGCCCTGCCGGTGGCTCCCCGGCGAGTGCCGCCGCCGGCACTGGAGCCGCTCTCTTCCTTCGAAGGGGAAACCGATTCGGAGTCCCCGGGCTGGATGGATAGTTTTACGCTCGGCCGCGCTATCGGGATCATGCTGTTTCTCACCCTGCTGGCCGGGTCCTATGTTTATCATCGCGAACTCGGGCAAGGGCTGATCTGGCTCGGTCACCAGATCGCCGGAGAGGATTCTCCAGAGAGTTCCAAACTCGCCCCGCCGGAGGTTCCTGGCGTAGCGCATTCCATTCCAGAGCCATCTCCGCCGGCCCGCTCTGTTCCACCGGTTTCATCGAGCGTTGAACCACCGCCTGTCTCGACTGATACACGAGGGACCAACCTTCCCTTGGCGTCCGATACGACGCCATCCCCGCAATTCAAAGTAGACGCTCCCGGCGCGCTTGTGCCGCTGACTGAGGTTACCCGTTCTCCGTCGCCAGCTTCGCCCGCCGATAATTCCGCCGAAACGGGCCAGCAGGAGTACCTGCAGGCATTGCAGATACTTCGCTCGCCCAGCCGATCGGCGGAAATCAGCGCAGCGGTTCGCCTTCTCTGGATAGCCGTGGAAAAGGGAAATACCGCCGCGGAAATTGATCTCGCCGAACTTTTCCGCACGGGCCGGGGAGTGGCGAAGAATTGCGACCAGACCCGGATTTTGCTCTCGGCTGCCGCGCGCAAGGGCAGCGCCGAAGCTCGAAAACGGCTGGAGGCGTTTCAGCGTGCAGGCTGTGCGAACTGATCTGCCCAAGCAAAAACGTTTGCAATTCAAGAGTTCTTTTACAAGAATGTTTCGCTGAACATAACGGAGGCAACAGACCGTGTACTGTTCCAAGTGTGGTGTGAATCTTGCTGCAGGGGTGGCATTTTGTGGCTCGTGCGGAACGCCGACGGGAACACCCGCCGCGGTGATCGCTCGCCCGGCCGCTTCTTCGGGATATGTGGGGGGATCCTCTCGGGCGCCCTACGCCGACCCCGCGGGCCTGGCGGTTTCACGTGGATTCAGCTACGCGGGATTCTGGCTGCGCGTCGTCGCCGCGCTCATCGATGGCGTGATCATGGGCATCGCCGCGGGTGTTTTGTTCGTGCCGCTATTTATTCTGACCGGCGCCGGAGCGCACATTGATGGATTGGCGGAGCGTCACGGGAGGCCGCCGGATCCCGCCATCATCGTCGGCCTCGTAGGGATGATCCTGGTCTTCGCGGCCGTCTCGGTCCTTATCCAGTGGCTCTATCACGCGTATCTTGAAAGCGGTGACAAGCAGGCCACCTGGGGCAAACAGGCGCTGGGACTCTATGTCACCGACCTGATGGGCAATCCCGTTACATTTGGCCGCTCTTCGGGCCGCTTCTTTGCAAAGATCGTCACCGGGATGATTCCGCTGGGCATCGGCTACATCATGGCCGGTTTCACGGAGCGGAAGCAGGCCTTGCACGACATGATTGCCAGTTGCCTGGTGCTTCGCCGCTGAGGAAACTCGATAGCTGGTAGGTTTGCGGGCTCGCGAACAGGCCGGGCGGCGCAAAGAGCGAAGCGCACCCAGGCAAGATCCGCTGTTTTGGTACTAGGAGGACCAGTTGACCCAAACGGTCAGTTTTCCTCTCCTTTCCGCCCCGCTTTCTTGACTTACCCGCCTTCTCCACAAATAATGGATAGTCATGAGCGTACGCGCCGGAGGCGCTGAAGACATGTTCCTCGACGTCAAGGATCTTGCCGTCCGCAAAGTGCGCATCCATAAGACGTACGCCCCGGGCAGCATCGATTACGGCATCAGTGAAGTGAAACAGGCGGGTCCGCTGGAAGTGACCGCTCAGGCGGAGCTTCTGGAAGGACAGATTCGCATCACCGGTGAGCTGGAAACCAAGATCGAGATGGTTTGCGCGCGGTGCCTGGAGCCGGTAATCGAAGAAGTACACAAAGATTTTGACCTCTTCTATCAGCCGCTTCCGAAGGCCAGCAAGCCGGAAGAAGAGCGGCTGAAAGATGACGACACCGAAATCGGATTTTTTCAAGGAGAAGGCCTGTTCCTCGCCGATGTACTCAAGGAACAGGTGTTGCTGTCACTGCCGATGAAAGTAATCTGCCAGAGCGATTGCCGCGGTTTGTGCCCTACGTGCGGCGCAAGCCTCAATCACGAAGAGTGCCGCTGCGAAAGGCACGCCACGGACCCGCGTCTGGCTCCCCTCGCGCGGTTGAAGCAGGACTGGCTCAAGAAACAATAGATTTCCGGGCGGAAAGCCCATAGAATCCGACCTTGTTCGGACTGGCGAAGTGTGTAGCCACGAATGAGGCGAGAACCAGGAGTGATGTAATGCCTAATCCAAAACGTCGACATTCCAAGGCGCGCAAGAACAAGCGTCGGGCGCATGACCACTTGTTCGCACCCGCCATGGCCAAGTGTCCGAATTGCCACGAAATGAAGCAGCCCCACCGGGCTTGTCCTCATTGCGGTTATTACAAAGGCCGGCCGGTTCACGACGTCAAGTAACGATTGGAGTTTCTTGCCAGGCTCGGAGCGGGTGTGACCGCTGGTGTGTCCTGCCGCCTTGAGCTTGCCGGAGTCGCCGGAAGATAATCCCATGATCACAATTGCCGTCGATGCCATGGGGGGAGACAACGCACCCCGTCCGGAGGTGGAGGGGAGTGTTCGCGCCGCGGAAGAATACGGCGTGCGCGTTCTTCTCGTCGGCCAGCCCCAGGTCATCCGGGGAGCTTTGGCGAGTTTTGGCAAGCCTTCGCTGCCGATCGACATTGTTCCGGCTACCGAGGTGATCACCATGGAAGATCACCCCGCACAGGCCTTTCGTCGCAAGAAAGACAGCTCGGTCCATGTGGCGGCACGTCTTGTGAAAGAAGGCAAGGCGGACGCCATGGTCAGCGCCGGGAATACCGGTGCGGTGATGACCACGGCCAGGTTCATCATGGGCACGCTGGAATCGGTGGATCGCGTGGCGCTGGCCGCTCCGTTCCCGAATGCGAAGGGCGGCGTTTCCGTGTTGCTGGACGTCGGCGCGAATGTGGACTCGAAGCCCGAGCATCTGTTGCAGTTTGGGGTGATGGGCGAGATTTACTACCGGCTTACGTTTGGCAGCCGCAAGCCGCGTGTCGGTTTGCTCTCCGTCGGCGAGGAAGAGATCAAGGGCAACGAGCTGACGCGCGCGGTTTACGAGCGCCTGAAGGCTTTGCCCGTGCATTTCGTCGGCAACGTGGAGGGCGGCGATCTTTTTTCCGGCAAGGTGGACGTGATTGTCTGTGACGGATTCGTCGGCAACATCGCCCTGAAGATTTGCGAGGGCCTGGCCATGGAGATCATCAAGTATTTGCGGAAGACGTATAAAAGCACTTTCGCATCGCAGGTGGGCTATCTGTTTTCGAAAGGCGCGCTGAAGGGCATCAAGCGCACCATGGACTACGCGGAGTATGGCGGCGCGCCGCTCCTCGGGGTCCGCGGCGTCTGCGTGATCGGCCACGGCCGGTCCAACGCCAACGCCGTCAAGAACGCCATTCGCGTCGCCGCGGGACTTGCCCGCGCGCGAGTGAACGAGAAAATTGAACAAGAGCTCTCCCTGACCCACGCGCAGGCGTGACGTCCGGAGAGAGGAGCAATTATGGGCAAAGTCGCATTCATATTTCCGGGCCAGGCTTCGCAATACTCCGGCATGGGCAAGGAACTTGCCGAGAAGTATTCCGCGGCCCGCGCCATTTTCGATGAAGCGGACAAGGCGCTGGGCTTTTCCATTTCCAAGATATGTTTTGAGGGCACGGAAGAAGAGTTGAAGTCCACCGCGTTGACGCAACCTGCCATCCTCACCGTTTCGGTTGCCGCGATGTGGGTGCTTTCGGAAAAGCGCATCGGCGCGGACTTTGTGGCCGGCCATAGCCTGGGCGAATATTCCGCTCTTGTTGCTGCCGGCTCGCTGAATTTTTCGGACGCGGTGCGGCTGGTTCACAAGCGCGGCAAGTACATGCAGGAAGCGGTCCCCGCCGGGCAGGGCGCGATGGCCGCGATTCTTGGAGTTTCGCCCGCCGTCGTTGCCGATGCCTGCAAGCGCGCCGCGGAAGGCGGCGTTTGCACCGCCGCAAATCTCAATTCGCCGGACCAGACCGTTATTTCTGGCGATGCTGCTGCCGTGAAGCGCGCCATCGAAATTGCTTCGCAGTCTGGAGCCAAGCGCGCCGTGCTGCTTCCGGTCAGCGCACCGTTCCATTCCTCGTTGATGATGCCCGCGCAGGAACGGCTGGAAAAGGATTTGCGCGCCACAACGTTTGCTGATCCCCACGTTCCGGTCGTTACCAACGTGGATGCCGACACGATCAAGAAGGGCGACGAGGCACGCGAGGCGCTGATTCGCCAGGTCACCATGCCCGTGCGCTGGGAAGAGTCCATGCGCATGCTGCTCGACGAAGGTGTGAACACTTTCATCGAAGTTGGCCCGGGCCGCGTGCTCACCGGCATCATGCGGCAGATCGAGCGGTCGGTCACCACGCTGAACGTCGAAGACGAAAAGAGTTTGCAGGCCACGGTGGAACGCATTACCGCGGCGAAATCCGATGCCGCATAGGCGTTTTGTAGCTCAGGCCTTCAGGCCTGAGGGTTTTCAATTGTATTGGCAGGGTCGAAATTGTTGCGAACAGCCTCACCCCTGAAGGGGTGAGCTACAGGTTGCAGAGGAATGTTCAGTCTAAAAGACAAAGTAGCCGTCGTCACCGGCGCGTCGCAGGGCATTGGGCGTGACACGGCGCACGCGCTCGCCGAAGCCGGGGCCAAAGTCGCCGTCGCCGCGCGGAATGAAGAAAAGCTCGCCGAGCTAGTTCAGGAAATTTCCGCCAAGGGTGGCGAAGCCTTCGCCGTCAAGATAGACGTCGCCGACATCGAGCAGATCAAGTCCGGCTTCAAATCCATCCTCGAAAAATTCGGCAAGATCGACATCCTGGTGAACAACGCCGCCATCACCCGCGACGGC
>DATMMG010000125.1:0-13466 GCA_035569815.1 Candidatus Methylomirabilota bacterium | reverse complement strand
CCCAGTGTGCAGCGCAAAATTTCACGTCCGGCTCAGCCACCTCGGTGGGCATCATCGTGGAAGGGGATCTGACGCAGGTAGTGAATGATTTGCGGACATACGAGCAGACTTACAACCTGCCGCAAGTGCCGGTGACGATCGTGAATGCCGGGGTTCCGAGTCCGGACACCAGCGGAGCCGAAGAGTGGGATCTCGACTCTCAGGTTTCGACGGGAATTGCCCAGCAGGTTGCTCATCTCTATTTCTACGCGGCCACAACGCTCACCGACTCGGATTTGGCTTTGGCGATCAATAAGGCGGTTTCGCAGAACAAGGTAAAAGCATTCAACATGTCGTTCGGCGAGTGCGAGTTCAGTCCCTATATAGATGGGGCGATGCTGATCGACGACCAGATTTTCGGCGAGGCGGCGCTGCAAGGTATTACGCCGTTCGCTTCCTCGGACGACAACGGCTCCGCGTGTCCCGTGGAGGGATCGACGAACGGGGTGCCCCTCACTGGGGCGCCGGATACTTCTTATCCCGCGTCTTCGCCTTACGTGATCGCCGTCGGCGGCACAAATCTGTTTACCAACGCCGATTTCACGTACGACTTCGAAACCGGATGGGAAGCCAGTGGCGGCGGGGCAAGTGCGTTTGAAAATCCACCGTTCTGGCAGAGCTACACGGGATCGGGCACACTGCCAATCGTACCCAGTGCCGAGGGTTCTGCGGCCGGCGTTGGCCGCGGAGTGCCGGACGTTTCGATGTGCGCCGGGGGAACCGGATTGGCGATTTGCGCGGCAAACGTGTTTGTCAGCGGTACCGCGACGCTCATCGGGGGAACCAGTTTGTCTTCGCCGCTGGCGATGGGTTCATGGGCGCGAATTCAAACGGCGCACCGGAACAAGTTGGGCTTCGCGGGACCATTGATCTACCAGCTTGCAAACGGCGGACCGACGCCTAGCAGTCCGGATTTCAATGATGTACTTCTGGGAGGGAACGGACTGTTCACCGCGCTCCCGGGCTACGATTACGTAACGGGCCTCGGGTCCTGGGACATTTTCAAGATCAACGCGCTGATTCCATCGACTTACCCACAATAGGTTGCCTACCGTTCCGGGACCGCCGGCGCATTGCGTAAGAGTTCCCCCTCGCGATGCGCCGGGCCTCGGAACTGTCTGCGTTCAAAGTGCGAAATCCCCGCATCGAGACTTGAATCCCCCACGCACACAACTCCGCCATCTCGGTGCCTTTCTGGAGGCAGCCGACGGGTTTCTTCGAGAAAATCGCGAGTTAGCGGTTTTTCCAGTTGGGCTTGCGCTTTTCGCTGAGGGCGCGGAGGCCCTCCTGGGAATCCTCGAGGCGGTAGAGTTCGTTGAGGAAGATGTTCATGGAATTGCGCAGGCCGTCGCGGAGCGAAAGGCCCATGCCGCCGAGGATCGCTTTCTTGGCCATGGTGAGCACCGGTCCGGAGTGGCCGGCGATGCGCGCGCAAAGATCGTTGACGGTGGCTTCGAGTTGCGCTTCGGGAACCAGACGATTGACGATGCCGAGATCGAGGGCGCGTTCGGCGGTGACGGGTTCGCCGAGGAGCACCAGCTCAAGGGCAACCTTGGGGCCGACGAGGAACGGAAGAATGGTGGACGCGAGCGGCGGAAAAACGCCGAGAGTGATTTCGGGTTGCGCGAAACGGGCCTTGGGAGTGGCAATCACCAAGTCGCCGAATGCCGCGAGTTCCGCGCCGCCGCCGATGGCCGGGCCGTTAACAACGCAGACGACAGGCTTCGCGGTTTCGAGAATGCCCATGAAGACGGAGTGAAAGGCATCGAGCATTTGAAACACCCGCTCAGTCGTATATTCGCCGACGTCAATGCCGCCGCAGAAAACCTTGCAGGCGGAATCGAGGAGGATGAGCTTCACGTCGGGGCGCTCGCCCGCATGAGCGATGCCATCGATCAATTCGCGGAGCATGTATTCGTTGAGGAGATTGTGGTCGGGGCGATTGAGAGTCATGCGCGCGACGCCGGCTTCGAGATGGAATTTCACGAATTGAAAATCGGCGGGATCGCGGCGGGAGGGATCGGTACGTACCTCGACGTTGCGGTCGGCCAAAGTGGTGCGGCGTGCTTCCACGGGAGTTTCTCCTTGCGGAATGGGTCCAAAGCGGATGGTAGCACGCTGGGATGGGAGCGGCTGGGTGGGGGCGTGGTGAGTTGCCCAAAGAGTTTGCTGGCCGGAGAGACCGGAAAGATGCATGGGGCGCTGTAGCCGGAAGGATGAGAAGAACCCATGCCGGGTGGACTACACTATCTGGACAATGAATCGCGGAACAGTTTCGAAGTTCGATCAATTGCCAACGGCTTATGCGCTGCTGTTGAAAGAAGGCGTGGGGACAGAGGTATTTCCCAAGGAGGCCAGGTGGGATCGGGCTCCGGCGATTCGATTTGAACGCGATTGGCGTGGCGAGCAAGAGGATTCACAGCGGGCCACGGAAGTGCGGCTGCTGTGGAATGAACAGACGCTTTTCTTGCGGTTTGTGGCGCGCTACCGGGAGTTGCATGTGTTTCCGGACGCACGCGCGGATGGGTGGCGGGACCAATTGTGGGAGCGCGACGTGGCGGAAGCGTTTTTGCAGCCGCAGGCAACGGATGCGCGCGCATACAAAGAATTGGAGGTAAGCCCGAATGGATACTGGATCGATCTGAATATTGCGAACGGCGAGAAAGAAGAGATGCGCAGCGGATTGCGGAGGCGCGTGGCGCAGGATGCGGCGGCGCGAACGTGGACAGGGGAACTTGCGGTGCCGATGCGAAGTTTGACGCCCGCGTTTGATCCGAAACGGAGTTGGCGGGCAAACTTCTTTAGAGTGGAAGGAAAAACGGAGCCGAGATTTTATTCGGCTTGGAGCCCGACGTTTACCCAAGCGCCGAATTTTCACGTGCCGGAGGCGTTCGGGCATTTGATTTTTCGCGACGCGGAGTAGGAGGAGCGGCGTGATTCGTGGTTTGCGTTTCGTGTCGGGAGGGGAAGACCCGAGGTGCACCACTGGCACCATGGGCGCCCCGTTTCGCGCTTTAGTGGCGATGATTTTGCTCGCCACAATGGCGAGCGGAATTCCTCTGCGCGCGCAAGAAAGCGTGAACCAGGATGCTCCCGTCGTGAAAAAAGTGGAGCCTCCAAGCTGGTGGGTGGGGCTGACACCGGACGTGATGTTGCTGCTTTCGGGGAAGAACCTGCGAGCGACGCATGTGAGCTGCAATCTTCGTGATGTGATTGTCGGCCGGACCCAGTCAAGCGGGGACGGAGATTACCTGTTCGTGTGGTTGAAACTGGCGCCGGAACTCCACACTGGCACGGCTGTTTGCCGGATCACAACGGCGCGCGGAGAGACCACGTTTGAATTGCCCATCGCCGCCCGGGCGCAGATTCTTGGCAGAAACCAGGGGATTTCGCTGGACGACGTGATTTACCTGATCATGCCGGACAGATTCGCGAACGGCGACCCGCTGAACGACGAGCCGGCAGAATTTCCAGGTTCGCACGACCGTGGCAAACCGCGCGCGTATCACGGGGGAGATCTGCGAGGCGTCGAGCAGCATCTGGACTATCTGAAGGACCTGGGCGTGACGACGCTGTGGCTGACGCCGGTGGTGAAGAACGGGGCCGCGCAGGATTATCACGGGTATGGAGCGACAGATTTATATGCCGTGGACCCGCACCTGGGCTCGCTGGCGGATTACCGGGAACTGGTGCAACGGGCGCATAAGCAGCACATGAAAGTTTTGTTTGACGTGGTGCCGAATCACGTGGGGCCGCGACATCCCTGGGCCGCGCATCCGCCGATGCTGGACTGGTTTCATGGAACACCGGAGCACCACTTGACGGCCGCCTCGCCGCTAAAGGGACCTTTCTACGGACAGCCGGACAAGAAGGACATCACGAACGACGTTTTCGAATCGCTGGTGGACCCGCATACGCCGCCGCAACTGCGGCGAAATCTGACTGAGGGATGGTTTGCCGGAATTCTGCCGGACATGAACACGGAAAATCCGGTGGTGGTGCAATACCTGGAGCAGAACAGTATCTGGTGGGCGGAGAGCACGGGACTGGACGGCTACCGGATTGACACTTTTCCGTATGTTTCGCGGGAATTCTGGGAGCAGTGGCACACGGCGCTGAGAAGAATTTATCCGCGGCTCTCGACGGTCGGTGAAGTGTTTCACCCCGACCCGACGGTGACTTCGTTTTACCAGGGCGGTAGAAAAGGTTGGGACGGAATTGATACCCAACTGACGGCGCCATTTGATTTCCCTTTTTATTTCGCGCTGCGAGATGTGCTGTTGAACGGCGCTCCAGTGGGAAAATTGACGAACATCCTGCGTCAGGATTCGCTCTACCCCCATCCGGAATTTCTGGTGCCCTTTTTCGGAAATCACGATACGACGCGCATTGCGGGAACGCCGGAGGGCACGCCCGCGAGACTGAAGCTAGCCTTTGGATTGATTTTAACCGTGCGAGGAATTCCGGAAATGTATTACGGCGACGAACTCGGCATGCCGGGCGGGCGCGATCCGGATAACCGCCGGGATTTTCCTGGAGGATGGACGGAGGATCCGCAGAACGCATTCACAAAGATCGGGCGCTCACTTCAACAGGAGGAGATCCACGAGTACGTCAGCGCGCTGCTGGCGGCGAGGGCCCAGCACCCCGCGTTGCGTCGAGGGAAATTGTGGAGCCTCGCATCGGATGACAAGACATTTGTGTTCATGAGGGAAACCGAAGAGGAACGGATCGTGGTGGCGTTCCACGCGGGCGAAAGCGCCCGGGAGATTGCCGTGCCGCTGCCAGATTCTCCGGATCAGAAAGCCACGAGCGCGGCGGCTATATTCGGACTGGGGCAGGCGACGGTGGAAGGAAAGATGTTGAGGCTGCGCGTGCCGGGCCAAAGCGTGAGCTTGTTTTTGCTGCAGTAACGCGAACTCCCCCGCGGGTCAACTTTTTACGTGGAATTGACAGGCACGCAAGTGGGCTTTGACGGGCAGGTAGCCTATGATTGTTGCGGGCCATCTGGGGCAAGAATGGCCAGAGCCTGTGCCGACATTTCTCAGACTCCGCGCAAATTCGATTCGGGGGACGACGATGAAAAGGATTTTTGTGCTACTGGCACTGCTGGGGACGACACTCATGGCGGCAGAAAAGACGGTGTACGATTTTACGTTGAACTCGATTGAAGGCCAATCCACGCCGCTGGCTTCGTTCAAGGGCAAAGTGGTGCTGCTGGTGAATGTGGCCAGCCGGTGCGGATTCACGCCGCAATACACGGGGCTGGAAGCGCTGTACGAGAAATACAAGGACCGCGGATTCGTGATTGTGGGAATCCCCGCGAATAATTTCGGCGGGCAGGAACCGGGTTCGAACCAGGAGATCAAGACGTTCTGCACCTCGAAATATCACGTGACGTTTCCGATGATGGCGAAAGTCTCGGTGAAGGGCGACGACATCACGCCGCTCTACGCGTTCCTGACGGACAAATCGGCGAATCCGAAGACGGGCGGGGAGATTGGCTGGAATTTCACGAAGTTTCTGGTCGGGCCGGACGGAAAAGTGATCGCGCGGTTTGATTCGGAAGTCGAGCCGGAAGCGAAGGACCTGACGTCGGCGATCGAGAAAGCGCTCAACAATCTCAAATAAGGGCTGAAGCAAGGACTGCAGCAGGGGCCTCGCGGGCGGCGTTTCGACGCATGGCGATTCTTTCCCTCCAATCCGTCAGCAAAGAATATTCGAGTGACGGACAGCGCGTTCGCGCGCTGGATGGAGTGACGCTTGAGGTGGGCGAGGGCGAATTTGTCGCGCTGGTCGGGCGGAGCGGGTGCGGCAAATCGACGCTGCTGCACCTGGCGGGCGCGATGGATTTTCCGACGTCGGGCATGGTGCGGATCGAAGGCCGGGCGACTTCGGATTTGAATGACGCGCAACAGACGCGATTGCGCAGGGAAAAAGTCGGATTTGTCTTTCAGTCCTTCCAGTTGCTGCACACTTTAACCGTTCAGGAAAATGTAGAATTGCCGCTGCTGCTCGCCGGCACAGCTGGAGCACGCGAACTGGCGCTGGAGCGGTTGCGGTGGGTAGAACTCGATGGGCTGGGCGTGCGATATCCGCACCAGCTCTCAGGCGGGCAGATGCAGCGGGTGGCGATTGCGCGGGCGCTGGCGCATTCGCCGCGGATTTTGCTGGCGGATGAACCGACGGGAAACCTGGATACCACCACGGGCAGCGTGATACTGGAATTGCTGCTGCGGCTGACCCGCGAACAAAAAACCGCGACGATTATGGCTACCCATAGCCTGGAAGCGGCGAGCTTATGCGACACGCTGGTGAAGCTGCGCGATGGGCGCGCGGAAGAAGTGACGCGGCGCTGACATGCCTCGATGGAAACTTTTCTATCGTTTAATGATGCGGCCGCTGCTTCGCGAGCCCGTGCGGCTGGGGCTGATGGTGTTGGCGGTGGGGCTTGGGGTGGCGGTGGTGTTGGCGATTGAATTGGCCGGAACCGCGGCGGCGGGATCGTTTCACTCCTCGATGGAAAACCTGGCCGGAGACAACGACCTGGAGGTAATAGCCTCGGGCGGGGTGCCGGAAGCGGTGGTGGCCACACTGGCCACGCAGCCTTATTTATT
The DNA here is from genome assembly GCA_035569815.1 of Candidatus Methylomirabilota bacterium. GTDB lineage: Bacteria > Acidobacteriota > Terriglobia > Acidiferrales > UBA7541 > Acidiferrum. Next base: position 6,810 of record DATMMG010000125.1, on the reverse strand, counting down.
GCGGATTTCGCCGCGCATGGAAGATTTCGCGGTGGACACGCAGACACACGAAACCCTGCCGCTGATCGGATTGGATTTAATCGCCGAAGGCAGCCGATACGCCTTGCGAGACCGCGCTGGATACGCAGTTTCCGCCAACAATGGAACGATGGAAGAGAGCGTGCGCGAACTGGGTGATCCGGAAAGCGTGTGGGTGAGCGCGAGTCTGAATAAAAACACGGGCGAGCGCATCCCGCTGCAGATCAATGACCGCGTTTTGGATTGCATGGTGCGCGGGGTGCTTCCGGAAGTTTCGGGGAACGAAAACATAATATTGATGGATATAGCGGGAGCGCAGCGCGCGCTGAACCGGTTCGGGCGCGTGGACCGCATCCTGATCAAGCTGCCGGCGAACAGCAATCTGGAGGAATGGCAAAAGAAATTGAGCGCCGTGTTGCCGCCGGGCGTGGAAGTGCGGCCGCAAGGCACGGGGACGGAAGAAAACCGGAAAATGCTGGCGGCGTTCCGGTGGAATTTGCGGCTGCTGAGTTACATCGCGCTGGTGGTCGGCGCATTTCTGATCTACAACACGATTTCGGTTTCTGTGGTACGAAGGCGCAGCGAGATTGGAATTGTGCGTGCGCTCGGCGCGGACCGCGGAGACGTGTTGGCCGCGTTTCTGGGAGAGGCCGCTTGCCTGGGGCTGGCGGGCGCTCTCGTAGGATTGCCGCTGGGACGAATCATGGCCGGCGGCGCCGTGAAGCTGATGGCGGCGACGGTGGAGTCGCTCTACGTAAGCAGCCGGCCGGGGCCGATTTCGCTGACAGCGGGTTCGGTGGCGCTGGCGCTGTTGGTTGGCGTGGGCGTGGCGGTTGTTTCCGCGCTTTCGCCGGCGCGGGAGGCGATGCAGGTTTCTCCGGTGGATGCCATGGCGCAGGGACGGCGGGAGTATATTGCGCGCGCGCACAAGGGACGGGATCTGGCGATCGCGGCGGTGCTGGCGGGACTTGCAGCGTTGGCGGCGCGCTTGCCTGCATTTGCTGGTAAGCCTCTATTCGGATATCTGGCGACAATTTTATTGATCGCGGCGGCGGCGTACGCAATACCCGCACTGGTGAATTCTATTTCACGAATTGCCGCGGGAATGTTGGGAAAACTGTTTGGAGTGGAAGCGATGCTGGCTTCGCGCAGCCTTGCGGCTTCGCTGCGGCGGACGTCGGTGCTGGTGGGGGCGCTGGCCACGGCGGTGGCGATGATGGTGTCCGTCGGAATCATGGTGGGGAGCTTCCGGCAGACGGTGGTGAGCTGGATGGCGAATGAGTTGCCGGCGGATTTTTACTTGCGCCCCGCGGGCGACGCGGCGGCGGGCCGGCATCCGACGATTTCGGCGGAATTGGTGGAGAAAATCGCGGCGTTGCAGGGCGTTGCGGCTGTGCAGCGCCTGCGGGCGTACGAAATCAGCTATGACGGGATGCCCGTGACGCTGGCTTCGGTGGATTTGCGAGTGGCGCGCCCCGAACAGAAGTCGGATTTTTTCTCCGGGCGGCCAACGATCGAAGTCCTGGATCAGTTGCGTGGAAAGCAAAACATCATCGTAAGCGAACCGTTCACCTATAAGCACAACGTGAACACCGGTGACACGATTACATTGCCGCTGGGAGATGCGCGGGCAAATTTCCAGATTGTGGATGTCTATTACGATTATGCGAGTGAACGCGGTTACATCCTGATGGATCGGGATGTGCTTCTGAAATATCTGCCCGACGAAACGCCGACGAATCTTGCGGTGTTTGTGGCGCCCGGGACGAGGCCCGCCGAAGTACGGAAGGAGATACAGGAAGCCGCGGCAGGGCACCGCATACTGGTTTTTTCGAATCACGATTTACGGACCGAGGCAGTGAGGATATTCGACCGGACGTTTGCCATCACGTACGCGCTTGAAGCGGTGGCGGTGATTGTGGCGGTGATGGGAATTGCGGGGGCGCTGATGGCGCTGGTGATCGACCGCCGGCGGGAGTTGGGATTGCTGCGCTTCCTGGGGGCATCTTCGGGACAGATTCAAAAGATGATTCTGGTGGAGGCAGGTTTGCTTGGATTGCTGGCAAACCTGGCGGGATTCGTGCTGGGATATTTTCTTTCGCTGATTCTGGTGTTCGTGATCAACAAGCAGTCGTTTGGATGGACGATCCGGTTTCACTGGCCGGTGGCCGTGTTGCTGGGAGCGTTGAGCGTTGTGTACGCGGCGACGGTGGTGTCTGGCCTGTACCCGGCGCGCGTGGCCGTGCGATTGAATCCGCTTGAGGCGATTCATGAAGAGTAGTCTGCTGCTCTTCGCGCTTCTTTTCGTGTGGCTGCCGGGCGCGCCGGCGCAATACAAGGCCGCGCTTCCGGGTTACCGGTATGAATTCCCCCACGATCATTTCAGTCATCCGGATTTTCAGACGGAATGGTGGTATACGACCGGAAATCTGAGGGCTGCGGACGGGCACCAGTATGGCTTTGAACTAACTTTTTTTCGCCAGAGTGTGGACCGGGATCCAAGCAAGAAAGAGACCTGGGACATAGAGGATCTGTACCTGGCGCACCTGGCGCTTAGCGACCTGGACGGGGGAAAGTTTTATCACTCGGAGCGGACGAACCGCGCCGGACCCGGACTTGCTGGAATCGATGAACAGCAGAAGCGTGTCTGGAACGGCAATTGGGAAATCCGATGGCGAGGCGAAGAAGAAACTTTAAGCGTGGAGGATGAGAACTTTTCGCTGACGTTTTCCCTTCACAGCGACAAGCCGGCGGTGATTCACGGGGTGAATGGGGTCAGCCAGAAGGCGGCGGGGGCAGGACACGCTTCGCACTACATTTCGTTTACGCGCCTGCAAACAAGGGGAAAGATTGAGGTGGCGGGAAGAACGATCGACCTGCGCGGAACGTCCTGGATGGATCATGAATTTTTCACGCATTCGATGGAAGCCGAACAGGTGGGGTGGGACTGGCTGAGCGTGCAACTTGAGGACGAAACGGAATTGATGCTCTACCAGTTTCGTCGGAAGGATGGGTCTAGCGATCCGTTTTCCTCGGGGACTTATGTAGATGCGAAGGGGAAAGCAGTGCATTTGACGGCGGCGGATTTCCGGCTGGTTCCAACTGGAGAGACTTGGACGAGTAGTGTCACCGCGGCAAAGTATCCGGTGGCGTGGAGGATGGAGATACCAAGGCTGGGGCTGAAGCTGGCGGCGACGACACGGCTGAAATCACAGGAACTCGCAGGCGGGAGCAAAATTGCGCCGAGTTATTGGGAAGGGGCGATTGCGATCGAAGGGACAAGGGAGAGCGCTAGCGTTCGGGGCGTTGGGTATTTGGAGATGACGGGGTATGACCGACCGGTGGAGGTGGGGAGGTAGGGGCGAGTTAGCGTAGCCCGAAGAAGCCAGACGCAGCGGGGCGTCCGAAGGGCGTGGTTGCACGTGGAACGTTTTGGGTGGCTGTGGGCGAGTGGTAGCCAGGGAGAATGGCCCGCGAAGCAAGGGAAATCTGTCGCACCTACCGCGCTGGTGACTTTGCTTTTCCGGATCCCAGCGCTTACGCGCTGGGCTAACGCCTTTCGCGCCTCTGGCGCTAATCGGTTGTGGCGGGCGATCCGTCCAGCTTCGGATGCACTGAGGTTTGACTCAGACCGTAAAAGCGGCCGGACCGGGTCGGGCCGCACTCCAAAGTAAGAACCCCAGGCGCAATAGCGGCACCTGGGGTTCCTTCAAGAACAGAAGCAGGGAACCAAGACTAGCTTTCCATTTGGGCTTGCAGGATTTCTCCGGGCAGGGGCGTCATTCTGGGGCCCGGCGCGGAGGAATTGCGGTCGGAATGGAATGAGCTCGGTTCGCGATTGATGGAAACGCGCTCGGAATGAGCAGAAACGCGATCCGCGGGGGCCGGGGCGCGATCCTTTTGCGGAGCGTTCTTGCCGGTGGCGGAAATTCTTTCAATCTTGATGCCGAGTTGGCGTTCCAGCTGGAAAAGTTCCGTGCGCTGTTCGCGCAGGAAGAGCGTGGAGGCAACGCCGCGTTCACCGGCGCGGCCGGTGCGGCCGACGCGATGGATGAAGTTTTCGGCGACATCGGGAAGATCGTAATTGATGACGTGGGCGATGTCCTGAACGTGGATGCCGCGAGCGGCGACGTCGGTGGCGACCAGGACGCGATACTGCCCGCGCTGAAAGCCGGTGAGCGCCGAGGTGCGCTGCGATTGCGAGCGGTCGCCATGAATCATGGCGGCGTTGATGCCCTGCCGGTTGAGGCTCTTGGCGATGCGTTCGGTGCCGCGCTTGGTGCGCGAGAAAATAAGGCAGCGGCCGCTTTCGTTGTCGAGCAGGTTGTAAAGCATATCGGGCTTGCCATTTTCGGAAACTTCGAAGGCCTGGAGACGAACATTTTCGGAAGGCTTGGAAGTGGAGCCGAAGGTGAGCCGGACGGGATTCTTTGTGTAATCGCGGACGAGCTGAGCCATACTGCCTTCCATTGTTGCGGAAAAGCAGAGAGTCTGGCGCTCGCGCGGCAACACGCCGACGATGCGGCGAATGGCCGGGAGGAAGCCCATGTCCAGCATGCGATCAGCTTCATCGAGGACAAGGGTTTTGACGCCGCTCAAAGAAACGAGCCGGCGGTCGAGATAATCTTCGAGGCGGCCGGGAGTGGCGACGACGAGGCGCGCGCCTTTGCGGATGGCGTCGAGTTGGCGGCCTTCGGGCAAACCACCGACGACGAGTCCCGCGGGTTGCGACTGCTTCGCGCGCAGGGCGTTATATTGGGCGACGACTTGCATTGCGAGTTCCCGAGTCGGCACAAGGACGAGAGCGGCGATACCTGGAGTTTGCGACTGCGCCAGCTTTTCCATGACCGGAAGCAGGAACGCCAGCGTTTTGCCGGTTCCCGTCTGGGCAGTGGCAATGACGTCCTTGCCTTCCAGCGCTTGCGGAATTGCGGCCGCCTGCACGGGAGTTGGCGTCGAGAAGTTCGCCGCGATGAGTCGCTCCTTCAAAGAAGGAGATAGAGTGAGTTCTGAAAAACTTTGCATTTTGCTTTCTTGCTGGCAAAGAGGGCGGCGACACACACGAACAGTCGGTGAGCGCGGCAATCAGAGTTGCCAGTCTTATTTTAAATTACGCTAAGAACGAACGGAGGAAACGTAGGGCGGGTAGTCTCAGAAGGTCTTAACCAGAGGGACCGCACAACACAACCGATGCATTAAGCGCAAACATAGTGTAACACAGTTTAACGCCTGGAACGGGAAAGAATCGATGCATGAGTGTAGCGGAGTAGTAAAGTGGCCGGAAGGATTTTCTTTTTACTCTCTTCTCTGTGTGTGAAACAATCGGAATCCAGCCAAACAGCCCGGTTCGCATAGAAATTCCTCAAACAACAGGTCGTACGGTGCCGCGAACCAGGACCAGGCAGCAAAACCTAATCGTACACAAGGAGAGAAGATGCGGAGACTTTTTTCCATTCGAATGCTGTTGGGGTTCATAGGTGCATTGATTTTGTCGGGTGTGGCCTACGCCCAGATCGGCGTGGGGATTGCGGTTTCCTTCGGGCCGCCGGAATTGCCGGTTTACGAGCAACCCGTCTGCCCGGGCGACGGCTACATCTGGACGCCCGGTTATTGGGCCTGGGACGGGGACGATTATTACTGGGTACCGGGGACATGGGTGCTGGCGCCGCGCCCGGGATTCCTTTGGACGCCGGGCTACTGGGCTTGGGGCGGGAGAGGTTACTACTTTCACCAAGGCTACTGGGGTCCGGTGGTTGGTTTCTATGGCGGGATCAATTACGGATTCGGTTACTTCGGACACGGATACGAGGGCGGGCGCTGGGACCACGATCATTTTTATTACAACCGCTCGGTGAACAATGTGAACGTGACCGTGATTCACAACACGTACAACACGACGGTAGTGAACCATTACGGCGAATCGCGAGTGAGCTTTAACGGCGGCCACGGCGGAATCAATGAGCATCCGAGTTCGTCCGAAGAAGCGGCGTATAGGGGAAGGCACATGGGGCCCGTAGCCGACCAGACACGCCATATGGAAGCTGCGCGCGGTAACCCCGAGATGCGGGCTTCATCAAATCACGGGCGGCCTCCAATCGCAGCCACGGAACGCCCGGGGGCTTTCTCCGGCCACGAAGTTGTGGCCGCCAAAGAGGGCGGACATTATGACCGGCCGCCGCAGGCGAAAAATTCGGGCGGCCAGGTGGATCATGCGATCCATTCGAACGAACTACCAGCACACACGCGGCCAACGTCACCCAACACCGGAGATCCGAACCGCGACAGAAAATACCAACAACAGCAGGAAAAGCTGTACGCGCAGCAACAGCAGGATCACCAGAAACTTGAGCAGAAGCAGGAGCAGGATCATCGCCAATTGGAGCGACAACAGGCCAACGACGCGAAGATGCAGCAAGTCGAGCAACGGCACCAGCAGCAGACGCAACAGTTAGCCCAGAAACACGAACAGCAGCAGCAACACATACAGCAACAACAACAGCACCAGCAGCCGCAACAGGACTCGCACCAGAACCAGCCGCATGGAAAGCCATAGAGCGTAAAGCCTTGCAATCGGCGTTTGACGCTTGAAATGGAGCGAGGGCAGGGACGCCTCGCTCCATTCTTTTCCCGGCCCAACGCTGTCCTTGTATAGGAATCCACTGCGGTATTCCAGGCTGGCCCCGCCGCCCGTTGCCCAACAAAATGCATTGTGGGTGCAAAGATATGGCGCTCCGGAATAACAAATCAGAGCCATTTCGCTCAGCTGTGGAAAAAATGTATCCTTTTGACTGT
>DATMMG010000124.1:0-7689 GCA_035569815.1 Candidatus Methylomirabilota bacterium | reverse complement strand
TCGCGAACTGCTCTCTGAAGTATTTCAGCGTGTGCCGCAAGCCCTCTTCCAGGCTCACTTTCGGCTCCCAGCCAAGCAGCCGCTTCGCTTTCGAAATATCCGGCCGTCGCTGCTTGGGATCGTCTTCCGGCAACGGCTCATAAATAATCTTCGGCGCATTCGGAAATTCCGCCCGGATGCGTTCCGCGAATTCCAGGATCGTCAGCTCGGCAGGATTCCCGATGTTGGTCGGAAAGTGTTCGTCCGATTGGCTCAGCCTGTAAATCCCGTCGATCAGATCCGAAACGTAGCAGAAACTCCGCGTCTGCTTCCCTTCCCCATACACCGTGATCGGCTGCCCGCTCAGCGCCTGATAAACAAAATTCGGCAACGCCCGCCCGTCATTCAACCGCATCCGCGGCCCATACGTGTTGAAGATCCTCACGATGTGCGTGTCCGCGTGATGATGCCGGTGATACGCCATCGTCGTCGCTTCCGCGAAACGCTTCGCCTCGTCGTAGACGCTCCGCGGCCCCACCGGGTTCACGCGGCCCCAATACGACTCGCTCTGCGGCGAAACTTCCGGGTCTCCATAGCATTCGCTCGTCGAAGCCAGCAGATACTTCGCCTTCTTCTCCAGCGCCAAATCCAGCGCGTGCATCGTCGCAATCGAACCCACCTTCAGTGTTTCGATCGGAAATTTCAGATAGTCCGGCGGGCTCGCAGGCGATGCGAAATGAAATATGTAGTTCACCTCTCCCGTCACGCGCAGCGGTTCGCTGACGTCCTTTTTCTCGTACTGGAATTTCGCATTGCCGCCGAGGTGTGCGATGTTCGATTCGCTGCCGGTAATCAGGTTGTCCAGCGCCAGGACTTCCCAGCCCTCCGCCAACAGTCGGTCGCACAGATGCGACCCAAGAAATCCCGCCCCGCCCGTGACCACCGCTCTCATTCCGCCTCCATGCCGCTCCAAAAATCGTAAGTTTAGCTTGCTCCAGTGAGCTTTGGCCAATCGAATTGTCCCCCGGTCATCCGTGGATTTCCAGGAAAGAAGGAGTGCCCGCGCAAGCTGTCGCTTTGCTGCGTATAATCTCCCTATCCCAATGATCTTTGCGACCATTCTCCCCAACGCCGTAGCCCGCAAGCCTCGCCTCTGGCTTTCGATTATCGGCTCGTTTCTTTTTTTCGTTTTGCTCGCCTTCCTTAGCCTGGGACGTTGGCTGGACATGGAAGATCCGCCTCAAAAAGCCGCCGCCATCGCCGTTCTCAGCGGCCGCATGCCTTCTCGCGCGCTCGAAGCCGCCAAGCTTTACAACCTGGGTTACGCCCCCCAAGTCTGGCTCTCTTATTCCGTCGAACCCGGCGCCACGCTCGAAAAATATTCCGTGCCCTACGCCGGCGAGGAATTTTACGACCGCCTGTTACTGCTTCATCAGGGAGTTCCGGACAGCGCCATCCACATTCTTGCGCCCCCCATCGTAAACACCGCCGATGAAATGCGCACCTTCGGGCAGGCTCTTCGCAAGGAAAATCTGCACCGCATCATTCTTGTGACCTCCAGGGTTCACACCCGGCGGACGGGCGTCCTTTGGAAACATCTCTCTGCCAGGGATGGCGAGGCCATCGTGCGCGGCGCTTTCGGTGACGGCTACGATTCCGTCCACTGGTGGCGCAGCACCGGCGACGCTCTCGACGTTGTGCGCGAAGTTCTGGGATTGCTCAATGCCTGGGCGGGGCTTCCCTTGCAGCCTTCCAAATCCTGACGTCCGGAATTTTCAGAAAAAAAAGAACCGCTTTTTTTTGTGCCGCTCCAGGTTCGAGGCGAGTTCCGGCACATACGGCAGCGGTGCGCCGTCAAATGCCGCCCTGGGGTTCTCCACCAGCAGGGCCTCGGCCAACTCCTTGCCGCCTTCCCTGGCGATTGCCTCGTACGCAAACCGCAGTTTCACCGGGCGCCTCGCCGTGTTGTGGCCGTCGCTCGACACAAAATGCACCAGGCCCTGCCTGATCCAGGCCCACGCATCCTCCTGCGGCCCGGCTCCAAATACTCCCGTCAGCGAACCCGCCGTCACCTGCACGAAGCATCCCAATCGCACCCAACTCTGCAACCGCTCCGGCTGGGTTCGCAGGATTCCATTGCGCTCCGGATGCGTGATGATCGGCCGCAAACCCATCAGGTGCAATTCGTGCAGCGTCTGATCCATTGCCGGCGGAATCGAAAACTCGTTGAATTCCAACAGAAGATAATCATTCTGGTTGATGCAAAAAGGCGCCGAGTTGTTTTTCAGAGCCAGCAGATTCTCCGGGTTCAGGTGAAAATCGCAGCCGGTCGCGATCGTCAACCGTCCATCCAGCCGCGCTTGCAGATCGTCCCGGGCCGCCCGCACCTTTGCGAAATCAAAATGATATTCCGTGCTTGCGTGAGGTGTTGCCACCACATGCGTGATGCCGTCCCGAATGGCGTCTTCCGCCATCGCTAATGAATCTTCGATTGTCTGGGCCCCGTCGTCGATTCCCGGCAGGATGTGGCAGTGTAGGTCAACCATGTTCACGTAGTATGCGTCATCCGCGCCACGCGGAAAAGACTTGCCAGCCTCCCAGCAAGAACATCAACCCCGCGAATACTTCCCCCATCCGGCGGGGATTCAAGCGCCGCGCCATCATCCCACCCAGAATCCCCCCCGCAAATACACCGGGGATAAGCAGCACGCCCGTCTGCAAATCCACGTAACCCGCCTTCCAATAGGCCAGGAATGCCAGCAGCCCTGTCGGCGGAATCAGCGCGATCAGGCTTGTGCCCTGCGCCCTGTGCTGGCTGAACCCGAATAGAAGGCTCAACAAAGGCACCAGCAATACGCCGCCGCCGATTCCCACTAACCCCGCCGCAATTCCGCAAATCCCGGCCATCAGGAAAATTCCCAGCGCCCGCAACGGACTTTCCTCGCGCTGGCCACCCTCTGCCGGAACCGTGGAGATCGTCGCCGCCGTTTTTTGCCACAGCAGCACCCCCGACACCATCAGGAAACATCCAAAAATAACCTTCAACACGCCCGACGGCATCGGCACCGCCATTTTTCCCCCGCCGTATCCGCCGACCAAAAACCCCAGCGCGCAGTAGATTCCCGCGCGCAGATCCACTTGCCCGTTTTTCCAGTATTCCCTCAGCGCTCCCAGCCCGATCGGCGGCAGCAGGATGAACAACGAAGTTCCCTGCGCCATGTGCTGGTCGTAGTGCAGCAGGTAGACCATCGCCGGCACCAGCACCACGCCGCCTCCGATGCCCAGCAGGCCCACCAGGATTCCCACGGTAAGACTCAACAGAATTATGGAAACGATCGTCATCTCTTCAAAAGCATGGCAATATCCGGCAGAACGCTTCTTTCTCTCCAGTGGATCATGCGCTGTCTATCTTGCCCTCTCCTCACCTCGCATGGCAATTCGCTTCCTTTGCGGGCAGGCTTCCCAAATCGTGAAATTTTCACAATTTTTCCCTCTCCCATTCGGGAGATGCCCGGGAAACTGCTATATTAAAGGGGCACTCTGGCCCGTTGGCCTTCGGGCCGTCACCACTTTATTTAAATACTAGGAGCTTGTTTCCTCTCATGGCTACGGACAGACGACCCGAATTCTTCAAAGGCGGACAACTCAAAGTCGCCATCATCGGATGTGGCTATGTCGGCCTTCCCCTGGCCCTTCGCTTCGCGGAAGCGGGCCACAAAGTCACTGGATTTGACACCGATCCGGAAAAAGTTCGCATGTTGAACGCCGGCAGATCCTATATCGAACACATCCCGCAGACGAAGATCCAGCAGTTCGTGAACAGCCGCCATTTCAACGCGGTCACGGATTTCTCCAAGCTCGCGGAAGCCGATGCGATTATCATTTGCGTCCCCACTCCGCTGAACGAATATCGTGAGCCGGATCTGAGCTACGTCGAAAACACCGCGAAATCCATTCAACCGCATCTCGTCCGCGGCCAGCTCGTCGTTCTCGAATCCACCACCTATCCCGGCACCACCGAGGAACTCGTCCTTCCGATTCTGGAAAAGAGCGGCCTGCGCTGCCCCATCGTTACCGGTCCGGAAAACGAAAACGTCCCGCTGGATTTTTTCCTCGCGTTTTCGCCCGAACGCGAAGATCCCGGCAACAAGCAGTTCGGCCTCGCGCAGATTCCCAAAGTCGTCGGCGGCATCAATCCCCCCAGCGGACGCGCGGCGATTTCGCTTTACGGCCAGGTCGTTGCCCGCGTCATTCCCGTCAGCACCACCCGTGCCGCCGAGATGGCCAAGCTCCTCGAAAACATTTTCCGGTGCGTCAACATCGCTCTCGTCAATGAACTGAAGCTTCTCTGCCTGCGCATGGGCGTGGACGTTTGGGAAGTGATCGACGCGGCCTCCACCAAGCCCTTCGGCTTCATGCCTTTTTATCCCGGGCCCGGCCTCGGCGGCCACTGCATCCCGGTGGACCCCTTCTATCTTTCCTGGAAGGCGCGTGAGTACGATTTCTCCACGCGTTTCATCGAACTCGCCGGCGAAATCAACACCTCCATGCCCTACCACGTTGTCGATTCCGTCGCCGAAGCGTTGAACGTACACAGGAAAAGCCTCAGCGGCTCCAAGCTTCTTGTTCTCGGCGTGGCCTACAAAAAAGACGTCGACGACCTGCGCGAATCGCCGACCCTGAAGATCATGGAAATTCTCAAGAAACGCGGCGCTGATTTCGACTACAACGATCCCTTCTTTCCGCAGATCCCCAAGATGCGCCACTACGACTATTCGCACATGAAATCCGTGCCCCTGAGCCCGGACACCCTCGCGAAATACGATGCCGTCCTGATCGCCACCGACCATTCCAGCTACGACTACGGCGCCATCGTGGACGCCGCGAAACTCGTCGTTGACACGCGCAACGCCACCCGCCGGGTGATTCGTCACCGCGCGAAAATCGTTCTCTGTTAGGACTTCATGTCCGCACACATCGAAGAGATACGTCGCCAGTTGGCGGAGAGCGCCCGCGTCAAGCAAAGCTTCTCGGATGCGCTGGTCGCCCGTATCGCTGAGTTCGCAATGCGCTCCGCCGCAGCCATACGTACGGGCGGCAAGCTCGTTTTCTTCGGCAACGGAGGCAGCGCCGCCGACGCCCAGCATCTCGCCGCGGAACTCGTGGTTCGCCTGCGCACCGAGCGTCCCGGCCTGCCCGCCCTCGCACTCACCACCAACACTTCCGTCCTCACCGCTGCTGGAAACGATTACGGTTTCGAACGCATTTTCTCCCGCCAGATGGAATCGCTCGTCGGCCCGCATGACATCGTCGTCGCCCTCTCCACCAGCGGCACCAGTCCGAACATCCTCAAGGCCATTGAAACGGGACGTTCGCGCGGTGCATTCCTCGTCGCGTTAACGGGAGAAGCCGGCGGCGCGCTCGCAGGCAAAGTGAACATCCTCATTGATGTGCCTTCGCGCGATCCCCAGCGCATCCAGGAATCCCACATCACCATCGGCCACATAGTCTGCTCCCTCATCGAGCACCTCGTAGCCGCCAACTAAATTTTCCGTCATTTTCCAGCGGGCTTGCATTTGTAGCGTCCACCTTCAGGTGGACGCGCCTACCCAATCTACCCCGCCCCCAACCTACCGCGCCTTCACCAACTCCACCCGCGCCGTCGCCACCGGCAACACCGCTTCCATCAACACCGGCAACCGCTCCGGCCCATCTGCCAGGTACAGCAAAAAATGCGCGTCCTTCATCTCCGTCCCGTTGTCCAGCACGTGAATCTCGATCTTCGTCGCCGTGAATTTCCCCGCTGCCACGGTCACGTTCTCCGACTTCCCCACCAGCACCGCGCGCACGTCGTACAATTTATGGCCGTCAAACACCGGCGACTTCACTTCCCTGGTCTTGCTCCAATCCACGCCCCGCAGGTACATCAGCATCCCGATCGGATCGCGGGTCCCGGGCAGCACGCGCGCCGCAACCTCATTCGCCGGCGCGGGTTCCCGGCTGGACGGCGTCAGCCGCTCCACCGTATCCATCTTCTGTCCCCGCTCGTTCAGGTGCATCTCGTACTTCGTGCTGATCAAATTCGAAATTTCGCTGTACGAATCGAACTCGTCGTCCAGCTCAAACACTATCCGGTAGGGATTCTCCGTATGCGCAAACGCTTGCAGGTGCCACACATCCTTGCCCGCTACATTGCGCCGCTCGCCCACCTTCACCTTCAGATTCGCCACCGCACTGTTGAGCTTCGGCACATTCGCGATAAAGTCCAGCGTCTCTCCTGTTCGCGGTTGAAATCCCACGGACTCGCCGCTGGCAACCTTCTTATCCGCAGGCTCTCTTGACGCCGACTCGCCGGGCGCCGCGCTTGGAGGTTCCGCTCCATGTGGCGCGACCACGGTACCGGCTTCCCCCGGAAACAGGGTCATCGGTCGCGTCGCTTCATACCTCCGATACGTCCAAACGCCCGCCGCCAGACCGGCAACCACCAGCAGTCCCACTGCAAGTCTCTTCCCCATACTGTTTGTGCGACGCTCCTGATTTTCGGCGTATCCGTCTGCCGCTCCCATCGTACAATAAGATGAGTTTTGGGGTAGGAGGCGGATCGCATGCGCTACCTGGTTACGGGCGGCGCCGGATTTATCGGCTCGAATACAGTGGATGAACTCGTCCGCCGCGGCCACGGGGTCGTGGTCCTCGATGATATGTCCTCCGGCAAGGAAGACAACCTCGCCGAAGTGCGCAGCAAGATCACCTTCATGAAGGGTTCGATCACCGACATCGAGGTCGTCCAGAAGGCCATGGTTCAGGCAGACTACGTGATTCACCTCGCCGCTCGCACTTCCGTCCCGCGTTCCGTCAAGGATCCCGTTGACACCAACCGGATCAACGTCGACGGCACCCTGAATGTCCTCGTCGCCGCCCGCGACAACAAGGTGAAGCGCGTCGTTTTCGCCGCCTCTTCCTCCGCTTATGGCGACACTCCCACCCTTCCAAAATCCGAAGACATGCAGCCGGTCCCCATCTCTCCCTACGGTGTCACAAAATACGTCGGCGAACTCTACGCCCAGACCTTCGGCCGCTGTTACGGCCTAGAAAATGTCTGCCTGCGCTACTTCAACATTTTCGGCCCCCGCCAGGATCCAGACTCTCCTTATTCCGGCGTGCTTTCCCGCTTCTCGACCGCCTTCCTCGACTCCACCCCACCAGTGGTCTTCGGTGACGGCGAGCAAACCCGCGACTTCACCTATGTCGAAAACGCCGTGCAGGCCAACATTCTCGCCTGCGAAGCCCCCAGCGCCTCGGGTCGAACCTTCAACGTCGGCACAGGACACGCCGTTTCGCTGAACCAGGTGCTCCAGATGCTCCAGAAAACTTCCGGCAAAACTCTTGAAACAAAATACGAACCTGCTCGTGAAGGCGACATTCGCGATTCCCTCGCCGACATCCGCCTGGCCAAAGAATTCCTCGCCTACGAGCCGACTGTCCTCTTCGAAGAGGGCCTGGAGCGCACCTACGCCTGGTATCAGGCCAATCACGCCAAAAATGTAGCCAGTTAGACTTGCGATTTGGGCTGACTCCCCCGAATCCATCTTTATTTCCCACATGCCTACAATTCCGGCGAACCCCATGCTAGGCTAGCATTTCATTTTGATGGATTGATTCGCCGCGTGAACCTTTCTCCTTCCATTCCCGCTCCGGGACAACTCTTCC
>DATMMG010000123.1:0-2550 GCA_035569815.1 Candidatus Methylomirabilota bacterium | reverse complement strand
ATTTACGCCGCAATTGACGGCGGGCGTGTGGGTGGGCAACGACGACAAGCGCGTGTCGCTCGGTAAGAAGGAAACCGGAGCGAAAGCGGCGCTGCCGATTTGGCTGGAGTTCATGCAGCAAGCGACGCAGGGCATGCCGGTGGAAAGTTTTCAGAACGTGGTGCCCCTGGAGAAGATTGTGCCAACCAAGCCGGTGCTGGTGGACGTGCCGGACACCGCGCCGCCCGCCGATGCTGCCGAGCAGGGATTGACGCAAACGAAGGCGCCTGTTCCTGCAGCGCCAGCCACGGCGAAACCGGCGCCAAAATTACCGCCGCCTCCGGTGAAGACTCTTACGCCGACTTCCGGGCCCACCCATATCAGCGCTCTTGCCGCTCCACATTCGTAGCATCGCCAGAAAAATCGAAATCCCTCGTTAGCCTTTAGGCGGAAGCTTCCTTTTTGGCGGTCCGCGCTTAGTAGAAAGCTGCCCGCTTCGCCCGAAAACTAGGGGACGAAGCGGTCCCCATAAAAACGCAGCAAGACCACGATGATCTGGCGCTACGAAGTGCGGAATGGGTTCCAGCCGCCGGGTTTTAGCGGTTGGTCGCGACCGTCGTGATCAACTAGGATGATTTTGCGGGTGCTTGTGATTTCACCGATGGGGGTTAGTGCGGAAGAGCCGGGAGCATTGCGGAGTTTCTTTACTTGGTGCGGCGGGACGGTGAAGAGAAGTTCGTAGTCTTCGCCGCCGTGTAGGGCTAGTTGCAGGGGATCGAGGTTGCGGTTGCTGAGCTTTTTGGAAGCGGCCGCGGGAATTGCGACCACGGGGATTTTGTCGGCCCAGATTTTTGCGCCTACTTGACTGGCAGTGCTGAGGCGAGCTAGATCGGTGGAGAGGCCGTCGGATATGTCCATTGCAGATGAGGCAGCGCGTTGGCGAGCCAGCCAGCGACCGAGCTCGACGCGAATTTTGGGATAGAGATGTGTTTTTGTCGCAGCGCGGAAGCGTGGGTCGCTGGCTAAGCCGCTCAGGACTAGTTCCAGGCCCAGTTGCGCGCGCCCGAGCTTGCCGCTGACGTAGATGAGGTCGCCAGGTTGTGCGCCGGAGCGAGTCAAGGCGCGCCCGCGGGCGATTTCACCTAGCGCGGTGACGCTGATGAAAACGTGATCGCTTTTGGTGGTGTCACCGCCGATGATGACGACGCCGAGTTCTTGGGCGGCGCGCGCCATACCGCGGAGAAACTGATTCAGCCAGACCCCAGGGGCGGAAGCCCCGGAATACTTTTTGCTTTTCGGCACGGCCAAAGCCTTGCCCTGACGAACACCGATGGCGTCGATAGCCAGCTGAGGTAGGGCGAGGGTTAGGAGGAAGAAACGCGGAGCGGCGCCCATGGCGGCTAGGTCGCTAGTAGCGCGGACCAGGGATTTGTAGCCGATGGAGTCGGGCGGGTGCGTTCTCGCGAGAAAGTGGACGCCTTCGAGGAAGGCGTCGCAAGTTAGCACCCACTCGGTGCCACTGCGTGGCGAGATGATGGCCGCGTCGTCGCCGATGCCCAGGCGAAGGTCAGTTGAACCGACCATAAAGGGATGACGCCGCGATCGATGAGAAATCGCTGGCCGCCCCGAAGACGGCCGCGCGGTGGACGACAGCGTAAACCCGTAGGTCAGTTCCCGGGCAATCCTTTCGACCAGTTGGCTTTCCCGTTCCATCCTGAACTCTTGTACAGTTGTAATGATTTCTGCATCTAAGGTAAGGTTTGTTCAAGTGGAACTGTAATCGAAATCGGATGGCGTGCCGATAAGTCTTTTGCATTCACGGAGAGGCTGTGGAAAACTTAAGTTTGAGGTTGACCACGATGGGTGCGGTCATTACAATGCACCGGGTTTTGCACCAGGCCTCTCATTGCAGACTTCTTACGGAATCGGTTAACCGCGATAAGGGACGCGCGGTGACCGATAAACTGAATCAAGCAAACTCTGGAAAAAATTAAAATTATGAAGGGCAAGTACTACACGTTTTTTATTGCGTCGAGCGCGTCTGGCGGGATGCGGCGTGTACGCGTGCCCTTTTACGTACTGCATGTGCTGGCGATTCTGGCTGGGGTCGGCGGAATCACGGTGCTGGCTGGAATGGGATCGTATTCCCGGATGCTGTGGAAGGCGGCGAATTACAATTCGCTGCGGCGCGAGCAGGACACCTTGAAGCAACAATACAAGGCTTTGCAAACGGAAGTGAAGGATACCAACCAACGGCTGGATTCATTGCAATCGCTGGCGAGCGAAGTGGCCGTGGCCTATGGAATCACACGCTTCCGGCAGACGCCTTTTGCATTCAGCGACGACGGCGAGCAGCCAGACGTCGTGTACCAACAATCGCTCGAAGAATTTAGCTATCTAGAAAGAAATGCTTCGGCAGTGGCGATGTCGAGCGGCGGGATGCGTTTGCTGCCTGCGGCGCAGCTGAGCAGCTTGGGAATTGTGCCGACGCTTTGGCCGGTGGTCGGGGAGATCACGGGACATTTTGGCGAGCGCCTTGATCCCTTCAGCGGTGAAGGCGCGTTCCACGCG
>DATMMG010000122.1:0-4508 GCA_035569815.1 Candidatus Methylomirabilota bacterium | reverse complement strand
GAGCCGGTGGTTGTCTGAACGGAGGTGTATTGACCGGCGCCGTTAAAGGAAAATGCACCGAGAGCCGCGCCGTTGAACCCGTCCGGGTCCTCCTGCGTGCTCGCGGCGTAATTGCCGGTGATACTGGAGAGAGGATAGGCGGGGGCGGCTGCGGATTGGGTGACCAGCACTCCCGAGCTTCCATTGATGTCGGAACCGACGAGGAACCCGGCGATTTGGTCGTCTGCGGCGCCGGTGGCGGTGAGATAGACAACCGGGGGAGCCGTTAATAGGGCGGTAAAGGAGACACGGCCGGAGGCGGCTTCCACAGTGTAGGCGGCGTTGGAGTGAAAGGTGGTTGTGAAGGTCCCCGAGTCGTTCACGTACAGGGTCGCGGAGGGAATCGTGCCGGCGCTGGTGGCGTTCATCGTGCCAAGCTGAGCGAAATTTCCGATTCTGCTTCCGGCTGCGTCAAGACCCCGCGAGGCCAGCAGGTAGTAGCCATTCAGCGAGCCTGGCGAATACGTGGCATTCGAAGCGAGCGCTCGACCGGACAACAAGGGAGCAGCGCCAGCGGCAGACGACAAGTCGGTGGAGAGCAAGATCAGGTCCGACGCGTTGAGGACGTAGAAGGCAAAGTCGAATGAGAGATTCCCGGAGGGCGTCGGGATCGTATAGGTGCCCGTGCCTCGGCCGGTGCTTTCGTCGATCGAGGAGTTCAGCGTTCCGTTCCCACCCGTCAGTTCCCCCGATGGCGCGCCCGCCAAATCCAGATCGGAAAATCCCGCGGAAAGTACGCCGGACAAATTGGTGAAGGAACCGGCAAGGGCGGTGCGAAAAAGGCCGGTGGGTGCCGCGGTCCAGCCTTCCACACCAAATGCGTAATTCTGCTGGAGCGAAGAGAGGGAAAAAGCAGTGGGAGTCTGCACGCGAAGGAAACCGGAGGCGTTGGTGCCGCCACCGGCGTTGTCGGATTCGATGATCCTTCCCTTGTGATAAATATTTCCGTCAAATCCGACGAGACTAAATGAAAATAGCACGCCGTTGGGCGGGGTGACGGCGGATGCGTACAGTTTTGTATCCGCGGGTCGAGCTGCGGAACCGGCGGGAACAGGCGGGGCGGCCCCCTCGCGCCTGGTGATGATCGTGCCGGCGACCGGACCCGAAAAGACCAGAGCCAGGCAGCCAAGCGTGGAAGAACCGAAGGAGTAGGAGCTTGCCGCCAGGTTCACCTGCAGTTGCTGGGGGCCGTTGGTGAACCCGTTGTAGTCAGTGCTTGCGGAGAGGATGTGGCCGGTGCCATCCGGCGTGAAGCTGCCGGCGATATCAACGGGTTTGCCATTGCCGTCGATGCCCTCGAGCAGAAACCCGTACGGGGTCGACGCGGTCAATGCAGACTCGTTGCCCATGGGCACGCAAGCCAGGGAAGAGCCGATGGTGATCGTGAAAAGCGCGGAAGCGGCTGTCGCGTTGGCGGAGTCGGTGACGGTGAATCCGTAAGGACCGAAGGTGCCGCCGGTTGTGGGAGTTCCTGTAATTACTCCGGCACTGGTAATTCCAGCGATGCCTGGGGGCATGGCGCCGCCTGAGGTCTGAGTCCAGGTATAGGGAGAAGTACCGTTAGCCGCCGCGAGTGTGACGGAGTATGCGGTGTTTACGTTGCCGGGTGGCAACGAAGTGGTGGCGACAGAAAGGCCGGGGTTTGCGATCGTAATCGTAAGATTTCCAGTGGTAGCGATGGCCCCAACGGAATCCGTTACCTGAAAAACATATGGGCCAAAGTTGCCGGCGACCTGCGGCGCTCCATTGAAAATGCCGCTGCTCCCCAGGGATACACCCTTGGGCATGGCACCGCCTGAAAGTTCCGACCAGGTGTAGCCGGGGGTCCCTCCGCTTGCGTTGAGCGAAGCGGTATAGGGTGCGCCGACGCCGCCATTCGGGAGGGACGTGGTGGTGACTGCCAGCCGGGCCGTGCCGCTGCTGCCGCAACCCGAGCTCAGAAGGCAAGCGAACAAAAAAAACGGAACAAAGGCGCAACGGTAACCACGGCGCATGGAGTCTCCCCTGAGGTCTCAATTGGCCCGTGCCGTTGTTCCGCCACCTGGAGGATTCGCGCTGAAGTGGAATCGGACTCACGAAAGGCAGTGCAATTCCCGTGTCCTGCGCTGACACAGAAAACAGCTATTGGCCCGGTAGTTATTCCCGAGAATCGAGAAAAAGTTCCCGGAGGTTCGGATGCAAAAAAGCGTCCCGGGGATTGCCCGGGACGCTGGTGAATTGAAGTTGTATAAGAACACAGGCTCTTCCTGCATCAGGGCAAGCTGAAGCCTGTGCTACAGGGGCGGCATAAAGCCGCCCCTACATGGTTAGTCCTGGCCCTCGGTGGCCGCGGCTGCGTCAGCGTCATCGTCTTTGCCGCTGAGGAAGTCGAGGCTGGCTGCATCCTCGGCTCCGGCAAAGTCGGCGGCTTCAGGGAGTTCTTCCACGGGCGCCGGCACCGGAACTTCGGTGAGCAGCTGGAGGCTGCGATAGTGTTCGAGACCCGTGCCGGCGGGAATGAGCCGGCCCATGATGACGTTTTCCTTAAGGCCGCGCAGATAATCGACCTTGCCGGCGACCGCCGCTTCGGTGAGGACGCGGGTGGTCTCCTGGAAGCTGGCCGCCGAGATGAACGAGTCTGTCGAGAGCGACGCCTTGGTGATGCCGAGGAGCAGCGGACGGCCGGTTGCGGGACGCCCACCTTCGGCGATGATCCGATCGTTCTCCTCGCGGAAGCGGAACTTGTCGATCTGCTCCTCGAGAAGGAACGTGGTGTCGCCGACGTCTTCGACCTTGACCCAGCGCATCATCTGGCGGGAGATGGTCTCGATGTGCTTGTCGTTGATATTGACGCCCTGCAGGCGGTAGACCTCTTGAATCGCGTTAACGAGGTAGGCCTGGGTGTACTTTTCGCCCAGAACCGCAAGCAGGTCGTGCAGGTTGAGGGGGCCGTCGATGAGGGCTTCACCGGCGCGGACGTGCTCGCCTTCCTGAACGTTGATGTGAACGCCGCGCGGGATGGCGTATTCCTTGGACGTCTTGCCATCTTCGCTTTCGACATAGATTTTGCGCATGCCCTTGGCGATCTCGCCATAGCGGACGGTGCCGTCGATTTCGCTGATGACGGCGGGATCCTTTGGCTTGCGGGTTTCGAAGAGCTCGACCACGCGCGGCAGACCGCCCGTGATGTCCTTGGTCTTCGTGGATTCGCGCGGGATCTTCGCGAGCACGTCGCCGGCCTGGACTTCGTCGCCATCCTGCACCATCAAGTGAGCACGGGAGGGCATGAGGTACTTCTTGCGAACCTTGCCGGAAGAATCGCGGACCAGGATCGCAGGCTGGTGCTTTTCATCGCCCGGCGGCAGCGTGACAACGAGCTGCGAGAGGCCGGTGACTTCGTCCACCTGCTCTTCGATCGTGAGACCCGGACGGAGATCGTCGAACTTCACCGAACCTGCCGTTTCGGTCAGGATCGAGAAGGTGAACGGATCCCATTCGGCGAGGGTCTGTCCCTGGTTAACGGTGTCGCCATCCTTTACGCGGAGACGCGCGCCGTAAACGATGTGGTAGCGCTCCTTTTCACGGCCCTTTTCGTCAAGAATGACGATGAGGCCCGAGCGGTTCATGGCGATGGCCGTGCCGCCGCGGCCTTCAACGTGGCGAAGCTCCACGAACTTCACGATGCCGTTGTTCTTGGCCTCGAGGGTGGAGCGCTCGCTGACGCGGGTAGCCGCACCACCGATGTGGAACGTGCGCATGGTGAGCTGCGTACCGGGTTCACCGATGGACTGCGCGGCGATGACACCGACCGCTTCGCCGAGTTCGACCATTCGGCCGGAGGCGAGGTTGCGTCCGTAACAGAGAGCGCAAACACCGCGGCGCGATTCGCAGGTGAGCACGGAGCGGATGCGGACGCGCTCGATACCCGCAGCCTGAATCTGGTTGGCGAGTTCCTCGGTGATTTCCTGGTTGACGTCGACGATCACGCTGCCCTCGAAGTCCTTGATGCGTTCGAGAGAAACGCGGCCGACAACGCGGTCGCGCAACGGCTCGACCTCGACGCCGCCTTCGATGATGGGTTCGACGTAGATGCCGTCGGAGGTGCCGCAATCGTACTCGTTGATGATGACGTCTTGCGCAACGTCGACGAGACGCCGCGTGAGGTAGCCGGAGTCGGCGGTTTTGAGAGCGGTGTCAGCCAAGCCCTTGCGCGCGCCGTGAGTGGAGATGAAGTATTGCAGCACGGTCAAGCCCTCGCGGAAGTTCGAGGTGATGGGGGTTTCGATGACTTCGCCGGAAGGCTTGGCCATCAAACCGCGCATACCCGAAAGCTGGCGAATCTGCTGCTTGGAACCGCGGGCGCCGGAGTCCGCCATGATGTAAACGGGGTTGATGTTGCCGTCGCGGTCCTGGGTTTCGAGGGCTTTGAACATTTCGTCGGCAACTTTTTCGGTGACGTCGCCCCAGATGGCGATGACCTTGTTGTAGCG
>DATMMG010000121.1:0-2726 GCA_035569815.1 Candidatus Methylomirabilota bacterium | reverse complement strand
CATCTCCAGAAACTGCGGAAACAATTCCCGCTGCACCACGTACCGCACATACGCCGTGCATCGCTGCTTTCCGTAATCGAATCCCTTCTTCAACTGCTGCCCCAGCCCGGCCCAATCCGAAAACTGCCACACGCCGTACGTGTTCACCCCCTCCATCTCCAGCATGTATCGCTTGTTTTCGTCGTACAGCGACGAGGCGATCACCCCGCCATTCGTCTTCCCGCCCACAAACGCCAGGCAATCCACAAATTCATTTCGCACCAGCGCTTCGCTCAACTGCCCGCCCGACCCGCTCACCAGCGACACCGGCAGCCCGCACTTCCGCGCCACCGCGTGCGCTACCGTCAGTGCGTAGAGCCCGCCGTCCGTCGGCGTCTTCGAAATCGTCGCGTTCCCCGCCAGCGCCTGCACCAGCACCGCGTGCATCAGCACCGACATCGGATAATTCCACGACGCGATATTCGAAATCAGCCCCAGCGGCGTCCGCTTCTCCAGCATGCTCTCGATGTTCGCAACGTACCACTCCACGCCGCTGATGCACCGCTCGATATCCGTCAACGCCTGCGCGTATGGCTTTCCGATCTCCCACATCAGCAGCAGCGCAATCAATTCTTTCTGCTTCTGCAATCCCGCCAGGCATTCGTTCACGCGCCGCCGCCGCTCATCCAAATCCGTCCTCGCCCAGCCGGCAGCTTCGGACTTGGCGAATTTCACCGCCATCCGCGCGGTCTCCAGCTCAATCATCGGGATCTTGCCCAGGCTCCGCCCGTCGATCGGCGATTCGTAGTGCTTCCCGAACCCCGGGTCCTTCCATTCCCCTTCCATCAAATTCAGAACGCGCCCCTCGGAATCAAACGCTTCCGGCGCTTCCGCTTTCATTCGTCCAAACAGGCTGCTCCACTCGGCAACAGGCGCGACAATCGGCATCTACGGCCCCTTTCCTTGATCCACAAGCCATAATTATAACTTTGCCCGCGCCGCCCGTTCCCTCAGTTTTTCTTATGGACCCTACAAGGAAATATTCTCAAACTTCCGCCCAATCCACGCATCGCCTCACCGTCTTGCGGAGACTATGTCTGCTCGGGGCCCGCGAGAGCTCACTGTTCTTCCCCTCACCAAGCGCCAGAGGCGCGACAGCAGTTAGCCCAGTGCGTAAGCACTGGGTAAGCAGCGCAAGAAGGTTCTAGCGCCGGAGGTGCGACACATTTCTTCGTGCGAACGTATTAACTTCAACTCGCTTGATCCGCGTCAACCGACCTCTCCATTTTTCCACGCCGCCAATTGAATTTCACCCGGCTCGCGCGCCTACTTTTTCACGTCCGGATCCTGAATCTTTTTCGCGATCATCTTCCAATACCCCACCGGCCGCAACCGCTGCAAGATCTCCGCCTGCTTGCAATCCCGCCCAATCAAAATCCGCGGCTCGTATTTTTCCACGCCCTTCAATATCCGCGCCGCCGCATCCTCCGCCGTCGTAATTGCCACGCGATCAAACCGCGAAACGCTGTCCGGATATAAACTCGCATTCGCCCGCGCCCCCAGCCTCGCTCGCTTCGCAATCGCCGTCTTGATGCCCCCGGGATGCACGCTGGTAACGAAAATATTCGTCCCCTCCAGTTCGTGCCGCAGGGATTCCGTGAACCCTCTCACCGCGAATTTGCTCGCGCAGTAAGCCGTCTGCCCCACCACTCCCACCAGCCCGAACACGCTGGACGTGTTCACGATATGCGCCCGCCGCTCCTTCCTCAGCAGCGGCAGAAAATAAAACACCCCGTGAATCACTCCCCAGAAATTTATGTCCGTCAGCCAGCGAATGTCTTCCAGCGACAACTCTTCAAATTTCCCCAGCACCGCCACGCCCGCATTATTAAACAGCACCGTGGCCCGCCCGTGCTGGGCCGCCACCTCCTCCGCAAACGCCCTCACCCGCGCCTCGTCAGCAACATTCACGATATGCTGCGTCACTTTGCCCTTCGGCGAACCCAGCAGCCTCCCCGTCTCCGCCAGCCCTTTCTCATCCACATCCGAAATCGCCAGCGACGCGCCCATCCCCGCCAACTGCTGCGCCAGGCACCGCCCCATCCCCGAACCCGCCCCAGTAATCACCGCCACGCTTTCGCTCAAAAATCCCATCGGCACACCCTCTCGCTTGGATTTACGGCAAACTCGTCGCTAATTTCTATGGAACCCAGGTTTGTCGGTAGCAACGTCCGGTAAGAATCTATTCCGTTCGGCCGGATCCTTCAAATGTATTCGTAACCTTACTAATTCCAGCCTTTGTAGCGGCCGCCTCCTGCCCTGAGCGTAACCGAAGGGTCCGAGGCGGGCGCTTTTTCTTCTAGGCGTTAACTCTTTATCCCGCCGATCAACAGAGCGCCTTCCGCCTTAAACGCCCGCAACTGCGTCGCATCGCGAAACCATCGCCCGCTGTAAACCTCCGGCAAAGGAGACGGATCGAACACCCGTTCCTGCCCAACGTCCGAAAATCCAGCCGTGCGAAAAATCTCCGCCCACTCCTCCGCCGCCAACAGATGTGTCGGCACGGCCAGCAGCGGCCCCCACTGGTGGCAATGCGGATTGTCCCGGTAATAATTGATCAGAATCCACGCAGCCCCGCCCGGCCGCAGCACACGGAAAATTTCCCGAATCCCCGCCGCGGGCTCCGGCCAGTAATACGCCGATTCCACCGATATCGCATGATTGAAAAAATTCGCTTCCCAGGGAAT
>DATMMG010000120.1:0-21985 GCA_035569815.1 Candidatus Methylomirabilota bacterium | reverse complement strand
AATGACGTGGGATGATCGCGGGCAGCGCGGGGGGTGTAATGAAAAAACCCTCCGTGCCAAAGTGCAGGAGGGTCTCAGAAAATCTGTGAACTCTTCCAACTCTTTAGCAGTTTTTTACGTGGAGCAAGTCGCCCTAAATCGCCACGTGACACCGCAATTGCGGCTAACATATTTATGCTAGAACTCGAACTGCTTGTCAAGTCGAAACTTAGGGGGGAATCCGAGAAACGCCCAATGCTAACCTTTTTACGTCCAATTCAGCATGTAGTGATTTCCCGTAAGACCCGTCCGGATGGCCAGTTAACGCCGAGGCGCATCTAAGGTAAGTAGGAACTCTGCGCAATCCGCGGTGTTATACTTTCCGCAGGTGGACTGGGCCACGGACATAGATAGGAGCCAGATTGTATGGAGCAGTCAACAAATAACAAGGTGAACTGGACAAGCCGGCGCACGTACGTGGCGGCCGGACTGATCGCAGCAACGCTTTCGGTGGGCATTCTGATCGGCACGGTGGTCTCCGGAAAAGTTTCCGCCATGCGGTCGTTTTCGTTCACGGGCGGCGCAGGCGCTACGGCGCTGGCCCTGCCGGACCCGATTCCTTCGTCCAATAGTTTTTCGGCGATCGTGAATCGCGTCGAGCCTGCCGTCGTCAATATCGCCACCACCCAGGTGATGGACCGCAAATCGAAGCGGCATCGCGGGGGCGACGATGAAGACCCCAGCGAAGACTTTTTCTTTCATTTTTTTGACGGCCGTCCGGATAACGGGCCCAAGGCGGAACGCAGCCTCGGCTCCGGCGTGATCGTGGACAAGAGCGGATTCATCCTGACGAACAACCACGTCGTCGAACAGGCCACGAAGATCCAGGTGCAGCTCAACGGAGACACCACCAAGTACACGGCGAAAGTTGTGGGCGTTGACGAAGCGACTGACCTTGCGGTGATCAAGATTGACGCGGGCAAGGAACTTCCTTCCGCGAAGCTCGGGAACTCCGATGGCGTGCAGGTGGGCGATTGGGTGCTGGCAATCGGCAGCCCGTTCGGCCTGAACGCAACGGTAACGGCAGGCATCATCAGCGCGAAGGATCGCGCGGGCATCGGCCAACAGTTCCAGCGCTTCCTCCAGACCGACGCAGCGATTAACCCCGGCAATTCCGGCGGGCCGCTGGTAGACATGGCCGGGCAAGTGATCGGCATCAACACCGCCATTATTACCGGCAGCCGCGGCTATGAAGGCGTTGGCTTTGCGATGCCGTCGTCCACAGCGATCAGCGTCTACGACCAACTCATCAAGAGCGGGCGAGTGACGCGTGGCTCGATCGGGGTCAGCTTCCAGGAAGAACTTGGCACCAACCAGATTACGTTGAAGTCTCTCGGCGCGCCGTATGGCGTGGTGATTGAAGGCGTGGAGCCCGGCAGCCCGGCGGAAAAGGCCGGCTTGAAGGGCGGCGACGTGATCACCTCGGTCAACGGCACGGCGGTGAAGACTGGCAATGATTTGGTGAACCCCATCGCTTCAGCTCCTATCGGGAGCAAGGTGAAGATCACCTACTACCGTGACAAGCAGATGAAGGAAACCGCGGCTACCGTCGAGGATCGTACGCGCGTGTTTCCGAACACCCAGGGCCGCGTGAACACCGCTCCGGACGAAAACGCGCCAGCCGAATTCGGGCTGCACGTCGAAAACCTGACTCCCGTGCGGGCGCAGAAGGTCGGAATCGAAGGGCAGAAGGGCGTGGTGGTCAGCGAAATCGAACCCGCCAGCTTCGCCGACGATACCGGCTTCCAGCCCGGCGATGTGGTTTCCGAGGTGAACGGCGCGGCGGTGACGTCGGTGGACGACTACCGCAAGGCCGTTTCCAAGCTTAAGCCAGGAGAGAACGTTGTGTTCAAAGTCCTGCGCCGCAATGGCGACCGGGTGATGACCATGTTCCTTCCGGGCGTGGTTCCTGCGGACGCGAAACAATAGACCGGCACATTTGCCCAGCTATGCGCACAAAGCAGCATAACCGTCGAATGACTCGCTTGATTCTTGCGGCCATGGCCGTGGGTAGCTTGACGCTGCCTGCGGCCGCTGCCGCGCAAACGACGAGCGCGGCGCGCAAGACCACGCACAAGCCCGCGTCCGGAGCCACTGCTTCAAAGACCAACACGGGAACAGCAAAGAAATCCAGCAAATCCGGGAAGAGATCGAGCAGCAAGGCCAAGCGCGTGAAAGGTCAGGCGGCGCCTACATCGGACCGGATCAATGAAATTCAGGGCGCGCTGGTGAAAAAAGGCGCCTATACCGGCGAGGCTTCCGGCAAATGGGACGACTCCACCGTCGAAGCCATGAAGAGATTTCAGGCCGCGCACGGGCTGAGTCCCACCGGCAAAATGGACGCGTTGACGCTGCAAAAGCTCGGCCTGGGTTCCGAGACGGCGGGCATGGGCGTCCCCACTCCTCCGCCCAATTCGACGAATCGGCTGCTCTCCTCGAAAGTGCAGCGCGACGAAGTAAAGAACGAGCCGGAGTAGCCCACCTGTTGTCTAATTCGTTTTCTTGAAATTGCGGACCGGTTTATTTCTTGCGCTTTTGCGCGAGCGCGCCCACGGATTTGGTGAATTCTTCAAGGACTTCTCCGTTCACCCTGTTCAGCACGAATTGGCCTTCCCGCTTGCATTCGATCAGCCCCGCTTCGGAAAGCACCTTCAGATGGTGCGAGACGGTGGCGGGAGTCACGCCGCGCATGTCGACCAGGGAGCAGCAGTTCACTCCCTCGTGGGAGGCGATGTACTCGTAAATCTTCAGTCTGGTCTCGTCGGCCAGCGCCTTGGAGATCTTTTCAATCTGCGCCAGGTTCATGATTCAAGCCCTTCGGTCCGCAAGCGTTACCCCACGCTCCGGTTAGTTGCGGAATTGGCGATTCAGTGTGTAACCAGCCAATTAGATGTTCATCTAACTACCGAAGTTACCTGAATCAATTGCCCGGAGCAAGGCTCAGGGCCTGAACTTAACGGAGGGATTATGAAGCGGTTACAAGGGAAAGTCGCGGTAGTCACGGGAGGAAACAGCGGAATCGGTTTGGCGAGCGCCCAGCGCCTGAAAGAGGAGGGAGCCCGCGTTGCGATCACTGGACGCAGCCAGAAGACGCTCGACGAGGCGGTAAAACTGCTCGGCGGCGACACGCTGGCGATTCAGTCGGACGTTTCGAAGGCGGGAGAGATTGAAAAAGTGTACGAAACGGTTTCGAAGAAGTTCGGCAAGATCGACATCCTGTTCGCAAACGCGGGCGTCGCCAAATTTCTTCCGGTGACCGCGGTGACGGAAGGGCATTACGACGAACAGTTCGACATCAACACCAAGGGCGCGTACTTCACCATCCAGAAAGCGCTTCCGCATTTGAACGATGGCGCGTCGGTCATCCTGAATACCAGCGTGGTCAGCAATCAAGGACTTCCGATGGGCTCGGTGTATGCCGCGACGAAGGCCGCCATGCGCTCCCTCACGCGTTCCTTCGCCAGCGCGCTGGTGGACCGCGGCATTCGCGTCAACGCCGTCGCCCCCGGCCCGATTGAAACGCCGATCTTCGGGCGCACTGGTCTTTCGAAGGCAGAAGTTGAGGGATTTGCCGCCGATGTCATCAGCAAGGTGCCAATGAAGCGTTTCGGGAAGTCCGAGGAAGTAGCCTCGGCGGTTGCCTTCCTGGCATCCTCGGATGCGTCCTACGTCACAGGCATAGAGCTCAACGTCGACGGCGGCATGGGCCAGATCTAAGCACTGACAAAGGAAGGGCCGCGGCCACAAGCAGACTGTGGAATACGGTCCTGAAAATGAAAAGGGGCGCCCGCTAAGGCGCCCCTTTTCGATTTTTGTGGACTTCTTTTAGAAATCCAGGCGAACCCCAACCTGCATCTGCCGCTGGCCAATCAACGAATTGCTCGACTGCGTGGGCACCCCGAAGTGCGGGTTGAACACGAGCGAACTGCCCGTGATGCTGTACATCTGCGTATCCGCGGCAGTGAAATTGACATGGTTGAAGAGATTGAATGCGTCTCCGAGGAGAGTCAGCTTTTTGTTTTCCCAGAAAGTAAAAGACTTTTCCAGGCGCAGGTCGACGATTGCCGTCCGTGGCAACTGGAACGAGTTGTTGGCGAAAAAGGGCGGGCGGTTGGTGCCGCCGTCAGCCAAAACGCCGGAGCCGCCAGTCACTCCGACGTAGGAAACGCCGGCGACGGTTTGCGTGGGCGCGTTGCCCTGGATCAACGGGGTGAAGGGGACACCGGAAGAGATCGTAATGAGCGGCGAGATCGTAAAGCCGTTCGCTAGCTGCTTTACGAGCTCTTTCTGTCCCTTGTAAAAGTCCGGCGTCCACACGCCGCCGAAGGTGAAGCGCTGGCGGATGTCGAAATTGGAGCGGCCGGATTCCAGGCCGATGTCAAACGGGTTCAGCACATTGTTGGTGGCCGTGAAAGTTTGCGAACTCTGGCCGAAATCCGTTGCGTGAGACCACGTGTAAGATGATTGGATTTGGAAGCTCTTGTAAAAGCGGCGATTCACTCCCACGACCAGGGCGTTGTAGTGCGAGTCGACGGAGTCCGAAATGTCGGTGATGGCTCCGAACGCGGGATTGGGGCGTTTCGTGCCGGTGTTCGTGCTGGGCACCCCGAAATAGGGGACGGTGACGCTCTGGCCGATCAGAGCCTGGTTGAGGAACGGGCTGGAGACGGTGCCCGCGCCCTGGGTGACGGTGTAAGTTGTGTCGAGCGCCGGGGGAGCCAGATTGGCATCGATGAATCTCGGCAAGCGGTGGCCGATGCTTCCGATGTAGGAGAGTGTTACCACGGTGTTCGTGGCGATTTCCCGTTCTACTTCCAGATCGAACTCATGGATCATCGGAAGTTTCGTGTTCGGCGCAAACTGCACGACGTTGAGCGACGGCGGCGGGTTACCCGAGGCGATCACGTCTGGATAAGCAGGCGCTCCGGTCTGGCTGGGCAACAGGAAGACGGTGTTCTGACCCGCAGCGACTCCCGTGCTGCTGATCGCGCTGAAGATGGTCGAGTTGATGATCCGCCCGTAGAAAATGCCGTATCCTCCGCGGACCACGGTCTTGCCATCGCGAGTCAACTGATAAGCGGCCCCGATGCGCGGACCGAAGTCTGACCGATCGGACGGGAGAGAACTGGTGCCAGGCAGGGCGGAATTAGGAATTTGCGTGGACGGAAGGATTTCGGTCTCCCAGCGAAGACCAAGGTTCAGGGTTAACCTGGGGGTGATGCGCCAGTCATCCTGTCCAAAAAACGCCAGGTCGTTTGTGGCGAATTGGAAGCCGGGCGTGCCGAAGCCCTGCGCAAAGTTGGCGTAGCAAGGAACCGGCACTGGCGTCGCTCCGGTGGTCTTGCAAAATGGTGTGGTGCTTCCGGTGGCTTGCTGCACGAAATCACTGATGTAATCGACGCGCGAGTTATACGAATAAGCGCCGAATTGTTCAAATAGATTTACGTCCGTGTCGTGCACATGGTTGAAGTCAAAGCCGAATTTGAAAAGGTGCTTGCCGTGGCTCCAGGCGAGGGTGTCCGCAATCTGGTTGCGCCGCTCGTCGGGGAATGCCGGGCGGTTCAGGAAATTCGGCATACCAAAAACAAACCCGCCTACGCCGCCTATCGTAATTTGGGCGGAGAGACCCAGCGAGGAAACCGGCTCACCGGGGATCGCGGATTGGCCATTCTCGAATTCGAAGTCCCGGCCGTACTGATAGCGCAGCTCATTGGTGATGTTGTTGGAAATCGTGGAGGTGAGCCGCGCGATCCCCCAATCGTCTTTCACGAAATCATTGCCGAAGCTTTCCACGCCGCGGTTCACGACACCGGCGCTCTGGATGCCCTCGGGTGAATTCCAGCGCAAGCGGTTGTAGGTAAACGAAGCGTGGTTGCTCGAATTAATGTTCCAGTCGAATTTGGGGAGCAGGATCAACTGGTCGCCACGGCGCGGCACGGTTCCCGTAAGGTTTGTGAGCAGCGAAAGGGCATTCGCCACGTTCGTTGAAAATGCTGGAAGAATCCCGCGCGTGGTGAGCGTCGCCGTCTCCGCGGCGCTAAGCGGAGCGAAGATCGCGTTCGGCGTGCCGGAGTTCGCGGTCGCCGGGAATGGCCGCAGCTGTTGATCGGCACTGAAGAAGAAAAACAGCTTGTCCTTGATGATCGGGCCGCCGACCCCGCCGCCAAACTGGTGGCGCTTGTCTTCGGGCAAGAAAGGCACGTTCGTCAACGTTCCGTTGATGGTTTCCTTTTTGAACGAGAAAGGGTTGATGGCGCCCCAGTCGCTGCTGCGGAGATACCAGAAGGCTTGACCATGGAATTGGTTGGTGCCGCTCTTGGTGACTGCGTTGACCACGCCCCCGGCCGCGCGGCCATATTCCGCCGAATAGTTCGAAGTGTTGATCTGAAATTCCTGGATGGCGGCTTCGCTGGTGGAATAACTGATGCGCGTGCGGCCGCGCTCTTCGCTGAAAAACGCCTGGTTGTTATCTGCGCCGTCCACTGTGTTGTTGTTCAACAGCCCGGAGATTCCCCGGAAGCTCACCAACCCGAATCCGCCGTCGCCCACGGCGCCAGGGGTGCTCAACGCATAAAAGGACCAGCGCCTTCCGTTCATGGGGAGGTTTTCCAGCGAAGTGGAGTTGATGTTTGTGGTGAAATCGGCGCGGTCCGTAACCAGCACAGGAGCTTCCGCGGTCGCCATCACGATTTCGTGCTGGGCTTCGAGACCCAGAGTCGCATCAATCGGAGTCGCGCGGCCCACTTCTACGATGATACTCGTAGCTTTGAATCCGCCGAACCCCTTCGCGGTGATCTCCAACGAATACGTGCCCGGCTGCAAATGGCCAATCAGGTAACGACCGGCGGCGTCCGTGGTAGCGGAAGACGTCCGGGAGGTTCCAAGATTTGTCGAGGTCGCTATGGCACCCGGCACGATTGCGCCTGACGGGTCGGTGACGCTCCCGCCGATAGCGCCATCAGTTGTGGACTGCGCCCAAATCCCGCTCGCCAACAAAAATCCGAGGCACGCGACCAACAAACTTCGCGGATACAGAGACTGCTTGACCTTGGCCGATTTCATTCCATTTTCTCCTTTGTTCAGTTGCCACTGACCACGCACACGAATACGCCATGGACGGACCCCGGGGTTGGGGGAATAGTAGGGACGATGATGCATCGTCGGTCGTCCCGCATGATTCAGTTATGTGGGCAACATCCCTCGGCTAGTTGGGAGCCTTCATAGCACAATCCGGGGAGACAGAAAAGTCACTTCCCTGTGGAAAAACCCCCACCCGATGGATTCGCTGTTTCCATCCATTCGCTAGCAAAAACGATTGCTTTCTGCGCGTGCCGTCATTGTTGTGGATTCTTGTTGCTGCCGGATGACACTTTGAAGAACGCGGGATGAGAAAGCCCGCGCGTGATTCTCAGCCGCCGTTTGACGCCGCGAGGCGCGCGCCGATAGACTCGATTTTGTCCAGGAGGCAACATGGCTACCGCATCGGCGTTGCGCGAGTACAAGAATTTCATCAATGGGGAGTGGGTTGCGCCGCGAGGCGGCAAGACACTAGAGAACCGTAATCCCGCCAATACTGATGAAGTGGTTGGAGTATTCCCCCTTTCCTCCGAAGAGGACGTGAACGCGGCGGTCTCTGCCGCGAAAGAGGCCTACAAAACCTGGCGCCTGATGCCCGCTCCGAAGCGCGCCGAGATACTATTTCGCGCAGCGGAATTGTTGGTGAAGCGCAAAGAAGAGTTTTCGCGCGACATGACCCGTGAGATGGGCAAAGTTTTGGCCGAAACGCGCGGCGACGTGCAGGAAGCCATCGACATGACGTATTACATGGCCGGCGAGGGACGGCGGTTGTTCGGCCAGACGACGCCTTCCGAGCTTCCCAATAAATTTGCGATGAGCCTGCGCCAGTCGATTGGCGTTTGCGGGCTGATTACCCCGTGGAATTTCCCCATGGCGATTCCTGCATGGAAAATGATGCCCGCGCTGGTGTGCGGGAATACGCTGGTGATTAAGCCGGCCGAGGATACACCGCTCTCCACTTACAACCTGGTTGAAATTCTTAGCGAAGCCGGACTGCCCTCGGGTGTCGTTAATCTTGTGGGAGGCGATGGGCCGGGGGCAGGGGCGGCACTGACAAAACATGCCGGCGTGCCGGTGGTGAGTTTTACGGGCTCCACTTCAACCGGCCGCATCATCGCGGAAACCTGCGCGCCCACGTTCAAGCACTACAGCCTCGAGATGGGCGGCAAGAACATTATTCTGGTGATGGAAGACGCGAATCTCGATCTTGCGGTGGATGGGGCGATATGGGGCGGATTTGGGACCACGGGCCAGCGCTGCACGGCCGCCAGCCGCATTGGCATCCACAAGAGCGTGTATAAGGAATTCGTCACGCGGTTCGTGGAGCGCGCCGCGAAGCTCAAGGTTGGTAACGGGCTTGATTCAGCGACTGAGATGGGGCCCTGCATCAACGAGCAGCAACTGCAAACCGTGATGTCGTATGTGGAAATTGGCGTGAAGGAAGGCGCGAAGCTTTTGACGGGCGGGCATCGGTTGGCCAGCGGGGAGAGGACGAAAGGCTGGTTCCATGAGCCGACGGTCTTCGGCGATTGCCTGCCGGGAATGCGCGTCGCGCAGGAAGAGATCTTTGGCCCCGTGGTTTCGTTGATCCCCGTTGACAATCTGGAACAGGGAATTGAAGTCGCCAACGGCGTGCCTTACGGACTCTCCGCGTCCATTTATACGCGCAACGTCAATCGCGCTTTTGCCGCGATACAGGACCTTTACACCGGCATCGTCTACGTCAACGCGCCCACCATTGGCGCGGAGACTCATCTCCCGTTTGGGGGCACCAAGCAGACCGGCAACGGCCATCGCGAAGCCGCCGTCGCCGCCATCGACTTTTTCACCGAGTGGAAGTCGGTCTACATCGATTACTCCGACAAGCTCCAGCGCGCACAAATTGACAACAATTGAGCGGCTGGGTGATCAGGCTGATTGACGCCCCTTGACAGGGCTCCTAAAATGGTAACTAGCGCTTCGGAATGAGTGCTGCCATGCGGAATCCAGCGTTACAAGAACGGCGTAACCGTCAGATTTTGGCGGACTTGGTGCGTACCTACATCGAGACGGGCGAACCGGTGTCTTCGCGTGCCATTTCGAAGCGGTTTGAGGAGTCTCTCAGTACCGCCACGATCCGCAACATTATGGCGGACCTGGAGGACGGCGGGTATCTCTACCAGCCGCATACTTCGGCTGGCCGTGTGCCCACCGCGGCGGCTTACCGGTTTTTTGCGCAGGAGATTGCTTCGCAGGCCACGCTTACCGTCGAAGACCGCAACTGGATCAATCGCGAAATGAGCGGAGCAAATTCCGCCGCGGAAATCACCGAGCGCGCCGGGCACGTTCTTGCGGAAGTTTCCCGTGGCGTGGGCATCATTGTGTCTCCGCCGTTGCGCCGAGCGGTGCTGGAGCACGCGCGCATGTGGCTTTTGCCTGACGGCCGCGTTGTGGTCGTGCTTATCTCGCCCGGCGGCAACACCCGCGACAAAGTGCTGCGCCCGGGGCGCACGTTTACCCAGGCGGAGCTCGACGCCACGGCCGACTTTCTCAACCGCAACTACTCTGGCTGGACGCTCGACGCCATTCGCGGCGACTTGCTGCAGAAGCTTGCCACGGAGCGCGAACGCTACGAAACGCTGGCCCAGAGCGCGTTGACGCTATGCGCCCCGTCGATTCTTTCCGAGAATTCCACCCAGCAGATCTACGTGGAGGGCGCCGCGCAATTTGTCGGCACACCGGAATTCGCCGATCAGAGCCATCTGAGAGAATTGCTTGCCGCGATCGAGGAAAAGAACCGCCTCGTCTCGGTGCTGAACGCCTGCATCGAAACGCCGGAGCCCGTCTTCGTGCAGATCGGCATCAAAGAAATCTCCCAGGCCGGTCACAACCTGGCCCTGATCAGCGCGCCTTATTCCGGTCAGGACCAGATTCAAGGTTCGCTCGGGGTGCTGGGCCCCACGCGGATTGATTACGAGCGCGCCATGACCGCAGTGGCCTATGTGGCCCAACTATTCAGTGAGGCGTTGCAGAAGATCGAGTAGAAAATCCACTCTGTTTGGCACATGCTGGGAGATATGGATAGGACACCACACTTTTTGAGGATAGATTTATGAACGAGCAGGAAATCAAGGATAATTTCGGCAACGAAGGCTCCGGGCAGCCCGAGGAATTGCAGTCATCGGACGCCTCGCGGGAGGAATCTCAGGTGAAGAAACTCACGGCGGATCTCGCAGACCTCCAGCAGACATTGCTGCGCCGCCAGGCCGACTTCGAAAATTACCGCAAGCGCATTGAAAAGGAACGCGCCGAGGACTCCCGGCGGGCTACGGCGCGCGTCGTCGAGTCGCTGATTCCGATTGTGGACGGATTCGAGCACGCACTCGCGGCGCACAAGGAAGAAGAGTACGCCAGCTACCGCAAGGGATTCGAGCTCATCTACAAACAGCTTTTGGATAATCTGGCACGGCTGGGCGTGGAACGCGTTGAGCCACTCGGCGCGCTTTTCGATCCACACATGCACCAGGCCATGGATCGCACGGAAACCACGGAACATGCCGACGGAGCGATTGTGGAAGTTTTTCAGCCCGCGTACGTGTTTCATGGACGCGTTTTACGGCCGGCGCTTGTGCGCGTAGCGGTCCACCCTGGCGGCGCATCGAATAAAGTGGTGAATTAATCGGTAACACGCGATCGGGATCCTGACGCTTCCTGCGTTGATCCCTGTTATTTTCAGATAGAGAGAAGGGAACCACGACAGCGAACATGGCCAAGTCTCACCAGCGCGATTACTACGAGGTGCTCGGCGTCACGAAGACGGCGTCGATTGAGGAAATCAAGTCGTCGTACCGGAAGGCCGCGCTCAAGTGGCACCCCGACCGCAGCCCGGAGAACAAAGAAGAGGCGGAACACCGATTCCGCGAATGCACGGAGGCGTATAGCGTCCTAAGCGATACACAGAAGCGGCAGATCTACGACACGTATGGCCATGAAGGCCTTGCCGGTGTCGGCGCGCAGCCCGACTTCAATGGCACCATTTTCCAGGATTTCCACGACATTTTTGGTGAGTTCTTTGGCTTCGATGACCTTTTTGGCGCGGGCGGTGGCCGGAGGCGTGGAGGCGGACGACGAGTTCAGCGCGGGGCTGACCTGCGTTACGACATGACGCTTACGTTTGAGGAAGCGGCCACCGGGATTACGACGAAAATTCGCGTGCCCCGTCAGGAATATTGCGAAACCTGCAACGGCACGGGAGCCAAGAAGGGCACGGGCATCGTCGCTTGCCAGGCGTGCGGCGGCCGCGGCCAGATCGTTTATCAACAGGGATTCTTCACCATCAACCGCGCTTGCCCGGCATGCCAGGGCGCGGGACAAATCGTCAGGGAACGCTGCGCCGACTGCAAAGGACAGGGGCGCATTGATCGCGAACGCACCATCGAACTGCGGATTCCGCCGGGCGTGGACACCGGCACGCGCCTGCGCGTTCAGGGCGAAGGCGAACCTGGCCCCAACGGCGGGCCGGCGGGTGACCTCTACGTTGTGCTGGAAGTGAAAGAACACAGCTTCTTCGAGCGGCGCGGCGCCGATCTTTACTGCACGATTCCGCTCAGCGTTTCGCAGGCTTCGTTGGGCACCGATCTCCAGGTTCCCGGGCTTACCTCCGAAGAGCGCCTGAAAATTACCGAGGGCACGCAAAGCGGCGCGGTTTTCCGGATCAAGGGCAAGGGATTGCCCGATCCGCACGGTGGCGGCCGCGGCGATCTTTACTATCACGTGCGGGTGCTGACGCCTACGAAACTGACGCGCGAACAGCGGAAGATTATGGAGCAGCTCGACGCCACGCTAAAGGTGGACAACAAGCCGGCAGACCGAAACTCTACCCTGTTCGACAAGGTAAAAGACATCTTTGGATAGATTGGAGTGCGAGAGCTTTGCTCCCGCTTTCCAGGTGTAATTCCCTAGACGAATCGAAATTTGAGCGCTACGACTTACCCCGTAAATGCGGTTGCAGAGCCACCGCACTCCAAATAGGCCACGCTGCAATCCTCTCCCTCGCTCCCTCGCGTTTCATGGGAAGATAGCTTTCATGCGACGCCGTTTTTTCATTGAACAATTCTCCGGGCAGCGCGCTTTGATGGAAGGCGAGGCCGCGCATCATCTTGGCCGCGTTCTTCGCGCCCAGCCCGGGCAGCTCTACGAACTGAGTGATGGTTCGAAGGTCTGGCTGGGACGGATCGAAATCGTCTCGCGGGATTCGGTCGAGTTTTCGCTCGTGGAAGAGTTGGCCGCATATCACTCGCCGTTGCAGACGACGTTGCTGCTTTCCGTGGTGAAATTCGATTCGTTTGAGTGGGCATTAGAGAAGGCGACCGAGCTTGGTGTTCACACGATCGTTCCGCTCGCGGCTGCCCGGAGCGAGAAGGCACTGCTCGCGGCTGCCCCCAAGCGCGCGGAGCGCTGGAGGAAACTGCTGCTCGAAGCCTCGCAACAATCGCGCCGCGTCCAGCTGCCGATTCTCGAGCCGCTGACGAAACCCGAGACGGTGTTCGCAACTTATAAGCAAGGCCTCCGAGTTTTCCTTTCGGAATCGCCGGACGCGAAATCCTTGCGCGAAGTGCTGCGCGACCAACGAGCGGCATCTGCGGTGCTTGCCATTGGGCCGGAGGGCGGCTGGACCGACGCGGAATCCGCCGCTGCGAGCGCCGCGCAATTTCAGGACGCCTCTCTTGGCAAACTCATCCTGCGCACGGAAACCGCCGTTGTTGCGTCTCTGGCGGCAGTGAACTTTGCTCTCTGCGATTAACTCGGAGCCATTGGGCTCCCGCGATCGACCAAAAATGCGGACGCCCGAAGAGAAGAAAAATCTCTTCGGGTCGCACGCGTTTAGGTTATCCCCGGAAGGGTTCGCCTTACTGGCCGAAGGTGATTACGCCAAACGTGCCGTTGCCGTAATTGTTGTTGCCGGCGGTGAAGAATAGTTGATTAGGGTTGCCGTTCGCGCCGCCGCCCTGGCCGAACTGAATGGCCCAGACGTCGTCGATTTCGATGGTTTTGCCGCTTGCGTCGCGGAGCGGGCCGAGGAACGCGCCGCTCTTCGGATCAAACGCGTTGATGCGGCCGCGGGGAGTGTTGTCGGTGATCAGGAGCGCATTGCTCATCGGGCCAAAATCGGCCGGCGCCAGCGCGACACCCCACGGAGAGTGCAGGGGGCCATGGAGCGCAAAGCCAGAAATCAGCTCTCCAGCCGGAGTGAACGAGGCGACGAAACCGCTCTGTGCTTTGTCGAGAGCGGTGTAGGTGACCCAAATCGTTTGCACGCCCTGTGCGTCGGTGACCGTCTGAATGCCATAGGGAGCGAACTTCTGCGGAATCTTGGGATCATCGAAAGCATTCGGACCGAGCTGCGCGTTCGCCAATTTGAAATTGGAGTCGAAGACGTCAATTCTGCGATTCGCCCCGTCGTCCGCGGCGTACAGGAAAGGTTGGCCATTGATGTTGGCGATGGCCAGCCCTGTGTATGTGGCGCCGGCGGATGATCTGTCGGCGGCGAGAGTAGCGTTAGTGCCGCCGACTGCGGGATTCCAACCGCTGATCGTGCCGTCCTGGGTAGCGAAAATGAAAAGAGCGTTTTTGGAGACGTGGGTTTGGGTATTGGTGACAGCGAATGCCGTGACAGTGCTGGGCGTTTCTGGCGCGACGATTCCAGTTGGAGTCCCCTGCCCACCGGTCACTGACGGGACGGTGACGACCAGGCCAACCGTGGTTGCCCCGACCACCCCATTCGTGTTGCTGATGGAGTACAGCGTGGAGAGTCCCGTGGCGTTGTCGCTCACCCAGTAGGGGCTTGTGCCTGTGGAGACGAGGCCCCAGGCGTTGACGAGATGGGAGTCAGTTACAGTGCCGCCTGCGCCGGTGTTGGTAACGAGGTCGGTGCGGGTGTACTGCGCGAAGGTCAAGCAGGGAGAAACGAACGCCAGGGCAAACGCCGCCAGCGTTTTTATTGCTGATCTCATTTCTTTTTCCTCTCCAGTATTCTTTGTGCCGAAGCACGAATTGCCGATGACTTTGCGGCTTGCGAGAGCTGGGAAGGGCTGGGTGGAGGCCGAACTTATCTTCCGGAAGCAATGAACCGCAAGGCCACTATCAAATTAGCGGGGGAGGCTGTGGGGTATGTCACCGAGAAGTCAACTGGATGTTAGATTTCCGCTCGCCCGCCGGCTTGCCACAGGCAGGCGGCGGCATCCAAAGCCGGCCGCAGACCGTCTAACATAAGTGCAAGCGCCGCTTCCTCATTCAGCGCAGGAATGATGATTGCGATTGGGGAGGGCATCGCTCGAATCCTAAATACATCGCACCGGAATGTCGAGGCGGCGTTTTTCATCCCTGCTGCTGTGAATTTCGCGGTGCATGATATAAAATAAAGGAAGTCGGAGATGCGCAAACCTGACGAGAATCTGATCGCTCCCCCCACGGGCGGCTTACCTGGCGCCCCGACATCTTCTTTGGTCCCGACTCCTCCTCCCCAGGAGGCATCCGCTTCGCAGGCAAACAGCCATCATGTTCTGCGCAACGAAATCCGGGTGTGGACCCGCGACCTCCTGATCGCCATCGGCCTCGCGCTCGTCATCATCGTTTTCCTGTACCAACCCGTGAAAGTGGAAGGCACCAGCATGGCACCGCTGCTTTCCGATCAGGAACGCATCTTCATCAACAAATTTGTCTACCGGTTCGAGGACATACACCGCGGCGATGTGGTCGTCTTCTGGTATCCGCTGGACCGCTCCAAATCATTCATCAAGCGGGTCATCGGCCTGCCCGGCGAAACTGTGGACATTCGCCATGGCTTGCTTTACGTCAACGGGCAAGAAATCCCCGAGCCGTACGTGCCGCCGCAATATACGGACGTCACCGACTTTGGCCCGGTTAAAGTTCCGAAAGATAGTTACTTCGTGATGGGCGACCATCGCATCAGTTCCAACGATTCCCGCGTGTTTGGGCCGGTGGCCAGCCAGTTTATTTATGGCCGCGCCGTTTTCGCTTACTGGCCCGTGGACCACTTCGGCTCGCTTTCCACCACCGAGGCCAACGACAAATGACGCAGTCCTCAGGAGGACCCACTGACGGAAGTACAGCATCGACCAGCTATCCTCGCGCTCGAAGACGGGCGCATATTTAACGGCCGCGCGGCCGGCGCGATCACGCGCCGCGGCGGCGAAGTCGTTTTCAATACCAGCCTGACGGGTTACCAGGAAGTTTTCACCGATCCCAGCTACGCGGGGCAGATCGTTTGCCTGACGTATCCGCACATCGGCAATGTTGGCGCGAATCTCGATGACGAAGAATCCACGCGCCCGTATATTGAGTCGCTGATCGTCCGCGAATTTTCTCAGGTCACCTCGAACTGGCGTTCCGCCGAATCCGGGCAGCTGTATCTGAATCGCCACAAGATTCCGGTCATCTGGGATATCGATACGCGCGCGCTGGTGCGCCACATCCGGAAGATGGGAGCGCTGCGTGGTATCGTCGCCACCGACGGCACGCCTGCGGATCAACTTGTTCACGAAGCGAAGCAGTTGCCGCTGATGGCTGGGCAGGAATTGGCCGGCCGCGTGAGCTGCGCGAGGTCCTACGACTGGCAAAAAGGGTCAATCGACCTCGTCACCTCTCCGTGGACCGAGCAGATGGGCGAATCCGGAGCCAGCCCGGACAGCAAGAAATTCAAAGTAGTGGCCTACGATTACGGGATCAAGCTGAATATTCTCCGGTTGCTCGTGGATCACCATTGCGACGTCACGGTGGTTCCGGCGAACACTTCCGCGGAAGATGTGCTTTCGCTGCGGCCGAATGGCGTATTTCTTTCGAACGGTCCCGGCGATCCCGAGCCCATCACTTACGCCGTTGAAAATATCCGGAAACTGGCGGGACGCGTGCCGGTGTTCGGCATCTGCCTTGGCCACCAACTTTGCGGCCTGGCCCTCGGCGGAAAAACCTTTAAGCTGAAGTTCGGGCATCATGGTTCGAATCACCCGGTAAAGAATCTGCTGACCAGCCAGGTGGAAATTACCGCGCAGAATCACGGTTTCTGCGTCGATCCCGAATCGCTGCCCTCGAGCGATGTCGAAATCACGCACGTAAACCTGAACGACCACACCAACGAAGGCATGCGCCACAAAAATTTGCCGCTCTTCAGCGTGCAGTATCACCCGGAGGCTTCTCCGGGTCCGCACGATTCGCATTACCTGTTCACCCAGTTCACCGACCTGATGAAGGAATTCGCGCACCCCGGAAGTTCACGCGGATGAGGACACGATTCGAGAAGGGAAGAGATGCCTAAACGGAAAGACATCCACAAGATCCTCATCATTGGTTCAGGACCGATTGTCATCGGTCAGGCCTGCGAATTCGATTACTCCGGCGCGCAGGCCTGCAAGGCGCTGCGCGCGGAAGGCTATGAGGTAGTGCTGGTGAATTCTAACCCGGCCACCATCATGACCGACCCGGAACTCGCCAACCGGACTTACATCGAGCCGCTGACGAAGGAATATCTCGAGGAAATTCTGATCAAGGAAAAGCCGGACGCGCTGCTGCCTACGGTCGGAGGGCAAACCGCACTGAATCTTGCCGTGGAGCTTGCCGAAGGCGGCATCCTCGAAAAGCACAAGGTCGAGATGATCGGCGCGTCTCTTCGTGCCATTAAGGTTGCTGAGGACCGTCTGTGGTTCAAGGACGCCTGCCGGAAGATCGGGCTGGAAGTTCCGGCGTCGGCGCTTGTCAACAACGCGCAGGACGCGTTGCGCCTGTGCGATCAGCTCGGCTTCCCGCTGGTCATTCGTCCTTCGTTCACGCTGGGCGGCACCGGCGGCGCGATCGCTTACAACAAGGAAGAGTTTGCGGACGCCATCGCCCACGCGCTGGACATGAGCCCCGTTCACGAAGCGCTCGTGGAAGAGTCCGTGCTTGGCTGGAAAGAATACGAATTGGAAGTGATGCGCGATTTCCGCGACAACTTCGTCGTCATCTGCACCATTGAAAATTTCGACCCCATGGGCGTCCACACCGGCGATTCGATTACCGTCGCGCCCGCACAGACCCTCACCGACAAGGAATACCAGCGCATGCGCGATGCCGCCGCTGCAATCATCCGCGAAGTTGGCGTCGAAACCGGCGGATCCAACGTGCAGTTTGCCATCAACCCGGAAAACGGCAAGATGGTAGTGATCGAAATGAACCCGCGCGTTTCGCGCAGTTCCGCGCTGGCCAGCAAGGCCACCGGCTTCCCGATCGCCAAGATTGCCGCGCGCCTCGCCGTCGGCATGACTTTGGACGAGATTCCCAACGACATTACTCAGAAAACGCCGGCATGTTTTGAGCCGACTATTGATTACGTGGTCGTCAAAATTCCCAAGTGGCAGTTCGAGAAATTCCCCGGGGCCGACAGCACGCTCGGCACTCAAATGAAATCGGTCGGGGAAGTGATGGCCATCGGCCGCACGTTCAAGGAGTCGCTGCAAAAGGCGATCCGCTCGCTGGAGCCGAGCACGCCGTGGCGTGCGCCCGCGGAAACTCCCGATTCGCTGCTGCGCGAAAAACTGGCCACGCCGCGGCCTGATCGCATTCACTGGATCCTGACGGCCGTCGAACGCGGGCTGCCCGCCGCCGAAATTTGCGATCTCACCAAGATCGATCCCTGGTTCATCCACCAGATTGAAGAGATCAACCAGGCCAACCGGCGCGCGGCCAGCGTCACCGTCGAAACCGCGTCCAAAGACCTGCTGCGCGAAGTGAAGCGCGTCGGCACCAGTGACGAGCAGCTTGCGCAAATCTGGAAAACGACTCCCGCCGTCGTGCGCTTGCAACGCGCGCGCTATGGAGTTTCTCCTGTCTTCAAGCGCGTGGACACGTGTTCCGCCGAGTTCGAATCGTTCACGCCGTACATGTATTCGACCTACGAGGATGAGGACGAAACCGACGCCACGCCGAAACAGAAAATCATGATCCTCGGCAGCGGCCCCAACCGCATCGGGCAGGGAATCGAGTTCGATTATTGCTGCGTCCACGCTTCGTTCGCGCTGCGGGCCGATGGTTTCGAGACCATCATGGTCAACTGCAATCCGGAAACGGTCTCGACCGATTACGACACTTCCGATCGGCTATATTTCGAACCACTCACCCTCGAGGACGTTCTCGCCATTGTCGAACGCGAAAAACCCCACGGCGTCATCGTCCAATTCGGCGGGCAGACGCCGTTGAATCTCGCGCTGGAGTTGAAGCGCAATGGAGTCTCCATCATCGGAACCGCTCCAGAATCTATCGACCTCGCCGAAGATCGCCGCCGCTTTGGCCGTCTGCTGGATGAACTGCGCATACCGCAGCCGCGCAACGGCACCGCCCTCGTACCCGAAGAGGCCG
Source organism: Candidatus Methylomirabilota bacterium (assembly GCA_035569815.1). Taxonomy (GTDB): domain Bacteria; phylum Acidobacteriota; class Terriglobia; order Acidiferrales; family UBA7541; genus Acidiferrum. Next base: position 3,481 of record DATMMG010000120.1, on the reverse strand, counting down.
CGCGCGTTGCCGGCGAAATTGGCATGCCGGTGCTAGTGCGTCCCAGCTACGTGCTCGGCGGCCGAGCGATGGTCATCGCCTACGACGTCAACACGGTGCAGGAGTACGTCGCGCAAGCCGCTTTGATGGGGCCGGCGCGCCCCGTGCTGATCGATCAATTCCTGGAGGAAGCCACGGAAGTGGACGTCGACGCGCTCGCCGACGGCACTGACGTGGTCATTGGCGGCATCATGGAGCACATCGAGGAAGCCGGCGTACACTCCGGCGATTCTTCCTGCGTTCTGCCGCCGGTCAGCCTTTCGCCGAAAAACCTGGACACGATTCGCGACTACACCAAGCGGCTGGCGCTGGCCCTGAAAGTCGTCGGCTTGATGAACGTGCAGTATGCGATCCAGCGCGACACGGTCTACGTTCTCGAAGTCAATCCGCGCGCCTCGCGCACCGTTCCCTTCGTTAGCAAAGCCACCGGCGTGCCGCTGGCAAAAATCGGTGCGCGCCTGATGGTCGGCCGCCGCCTTGCGGACATGAATCTCCCGCTGGTTCACAGCAACGGCGTCGCCGAAATTGCCGTTCACGATTTTTATTCCGTCAAATCGCCCGTGTTCCCGTTCAACAAATTCCGCGGCGTCGACACCATCCTCGGCCCCGAAATGCGTTCGACGGGCGAGGTCATGGGAATTTCGACTTCCTACGGGCAAGCTTTCGCAAAGGCGCAACTCGCCGCCGGCCAGAAATTGCCGAGCAGCGGCACGGTTTTCATCAGCGTGAACGATCGAGACAAACGGCAACTCGGCACCATTGGCAAGGAACTCGTGTCCCTGGGCTTCAAGATTGTCGCCACGCGCGGCACGGCTTCCGCGCTGCACGCCACCGGCGTTCCCTGCGAGGAAGTCTACAAAGTCAACGAAGGCCGCCCCAACATCGTGGACCTGATCAAGACCAGCAAAGTGCATCTGGTAATCAACACGCCGCTGGGCCGCGAATCTTTCTACGACGAGAAATCCATTCGCCGCGCCGCCATTCGCTACAATATTCCCTGCATCACCACGCTTCCGGCGGCCCACGCCGCCGTCCGCGGCATCCACGCGCTCATCGAGTTGCAACGGGAAGTTTCCTGCCTCCAGGATCTTCACAGCAGCCGCGTCGCCGCCTCGGGCAATCCCGGAACCGGAGACTAGCGATGAATGTCAGTGGTATTTTCCCCGCGCTCACCACGCCTTTCGAACTCGATGGCAGTGTTTCGCTTTCGGGCATGAAGCACAACATAGGTCTCTACAATCGGACCGGTCTTGCGGGTTATGTTGTGCTTGGTTCCACCGGCGAATCCGTGCTGCTTTCGCGCGAAGAGGCGGATCTGCTGCTTGCCACGGTGAAAGAATCCGCAGCGCCGGGAAAAATCCTTATCGCCGGCACAGGAGCCGAGTCCACCGCGGAAACCATCGCGCGCACCAAACGCGCGGCCGCGCTCGGCTATCAGGTTGCGCTGGTCAAGACTCCGTACTACTACAAGCCCGCTTACCGCGCGGAACACTTTATCCAGCACTACCGCGCCGTTGCCGACGCTTCTCCGATCCCGGTCCTTCTGTACTCGGTGCCGGTCTTCACTGGCATCACGCTGGAATCTCCGGAAATCATCGCACTGGCTCAGCATCCGAACATCACCGGGATCAAGGACAGCTCCGGCAGCATCCAGCGCATCGGCGAAGTCGTCGCCGGAGCGCCCCACGATTTCCAGGTGCTCACCGGCGGCGCCGCCGTGGTTTATCCCGCGCTGGCCGTGGGCGGCCGCGGAGCGATTCTTGCACTTGCGGATCTTCTTCCCGAAAAATGCGTGGAGCTGTTTCAACTCTTCCAGCAGGGCCGCCACGAGCAGGCTCGCCAATTGCAGTTGCAGCTTGTGGGCGCATCGAAGCTCGTCGTCTCTGAAAACGGGATTGCTGGCCTGAAATTCGCCATGGACCTGCGAGGCTACAAGGGAGGCGTGCCCCGCCCTCCGCTGCTGCCCTTGAAAGAAGAGAAGAAAAACGCCATTGCGGCTCTTTTGGCGGAACTCTATCCCGCAGCGGCGCGCGTCTAATCATCTGCCGGAGGCGCTCACCGCTGCCGTCGGGTTGCCGTGACCTTTTACCCGGACTATCATCTAAACGCTCATGGACTGTCGCGCCCTTTTACCTTCCAACCTGCCGCACACCAGCAAGCTCATTCACGATTACACCGAGAATTTTTCCCGCCTGCAGAGCTTTTACGAGCACAAACCGGAATTGCAATCCGCCGAAGCGTACGCCCGGCAGTTGAAGTTTCCCGATGATCGGCGCAGGGACGTGGCCGCGATCCTGCGCGCCGACAATCTTTCCTTCGGCAGCGGCCCGGAAACGGAAAATAATTTGCGACGGCTGGAAAACGGCGCCGTCGCCATTGTCAGCGGCCAGCAGGTAGGCCTCTTCGGCGGGCCCGCGTATGCCTTCTACAAGGCGCTGACCGCCATCGAATCCGCGCGCGAGCTCTCGCTCTCCGGCGTCGAGGCTGTTCCGGTCTTCTGGATGGCCACGGAAGACCACGACATCGACGAAATTCGCCACACGACGTGGTTCTATGAAGGCAAGCTGCACAAACTGGTTTTGCCGCCTCCTGCGGAGGAGGCGCGCCCCGCCGGGCGTGTCGCGCTTGGCGTGGAGATCGAAGCGCTGCTGCAGGAAATCGAGGACGGCCTTACAGGACCGAGCGGGTTCGAACTGCTGAAGATTTTACGCTCGTGTTATACCCCACAGGATACCTATGGCAGTTCCTTCGCAAAACTCTTCGCAAAACTTTTTTCCCCGCACGGCCTGATTCTTCTCGATCCCCTCAACCCCGCCCTCCACGCCATTGCCGCGCCCATCTTTCGCCAGGCGCTCGAGCAGCGCGACGAATTGAACGAGGCACTCCTCCAGCGCGACAGGGAACTGGAAAAGTCCGGTTACGCCGCGCAGGTGAAAGTCACTTCAAAGAGCACGCTTCTTTTCGCGTTCGAGGACGACAAACGCGAGGTCATCAGCGCTGCTAACGGGAAGTTCTCTTTTGGCGGGAAATCCGTGGCCAGGGAAGAGCTTATCGAGCGCGTCTCGGCACAACCTGAATTGTTCAGCCCGAACGCGCTCCTCCGCCCGCTGATGCAGGATTACCTGTTGCCAACAGCCGCCTATTACGGCGGCCCCGCGGAGATCGCCTACTTCGCGCAGTCGCAGGTGCTCTATCGGAAGCTGCTCGGCAATATGCCTGTGCTGCTTCCGCGCGCCGATTACACTCTGGTGGATCCCAAGGCGGTCCGCATTCTGGAAAAGTATCAGCTGAAGGTGGAGGACGCCTGGCTCGGTTCCCAAGCCCTTCGGAAGAAAATGTATTCCACAAATGTTCCGAAAAAGCTGGCGCGTTCCTTCGACGGCAGCTTGCAGAAGATCGAAAAGAGCATCGCCAGCCTGCACGAATCCATCCGCGAGGTGGA